>CADACE010000034.1 GCA_902786265.1 uncultured Chloroflexota bacterium
ATGCTGTTTCTGCCTGTAAAGCATTGGGAGCGGCTCTGACGAAATAATCTATTTTTATAAGAATGACATTAAGGGGACAACATGATGAAAAAAATGATCTCCGTTTTACTGACGGCCGCCTTTCTGGCAGCAATGCTGATCATCCCGGCTTCCGCCGAGACGATCGAATTTGCAGGCGGAAGCGGAACAGCTGAAGATCCCTGGCAGATCAATACAGCGGAACAGCTTGACCTGATCCATAATGATCTTACCGCTCATTACGTCCTGACCGAAGATATAGATTTATCAGACTATCAAAACTGGGATCCTATCGGAGCATTTCAGCCGCTTTCAGACAAACCTGAAGAAGCAGAAATTCCCCATCCTGATTTTGCTTTTACAGGCACCTTTGACGGCGGCGGATATAAAATTTCGAATCTGACCATTGATGCGCCGATGTCAATGGGAGTAGGTTTGTTCGGATGCACTGCCGGTACCGAAAACGGAAATGCTTTCGTAGGCAACTTTACGCTTGAAAATGTAAATGTGACCGGGTTTTATCTGGTCGGCGGAGCTGTCGGGCTTCAATTCATGAACAGCCCTGTTTCAAATATCAAACTGGTCGGCGAAAACCGGCTGAGCGGCGCACAGGGCATCGGCGGCATCGTCGGAACCGGATTCGACCTCATCTCCGATTGTTCAGCGACAGCAGATATCATAGCGATCGGTGATAACGGAGCCTGCGGAGGTTTGATCGCGGGCGGCACTACAATGAGCTCCATCATAAATTGTGAAGCGATCGGCGGAAGCATCACCGCGGAAGGCAATGCAGACTGGGGATTCGGCGCCATCAGCGGAGCGCCATGGGGAGCCTATGAACTGACAGATTGCAAAGCAACCGACACTGTCATTACCGTAAGCGGCGAAGGCAGCCGTCTTGTAGGCGGCCTTTTCGGATTCGCCGGAAGCTACGATCTTTCCGCTCCGGCTCAGATCAGCGGCTGCGAAGCCGATAATATCACCATTATTGTTTCCGACACAACAAATGAAGTCGGCGGACTTGTCGGAGCCGGGAAAGAAATGATGGAAGGCAACGATGTCATGTCAGTCTTTGAGATCTCTGACTGTTCCGTATCCGGTACCATCACCGGCGGCGGTGAATATGTGGATGCCGTTGTCGGTGATCCCGCAAGTGCCGTATCTGTTGAATGTGACGGCGGAATGATCCGCAAGTAAATTTTTATGACATAGAGAAACGGGGCTGCCGCGGTAAACGGAGCCCCGTTTGATAACCCTATAGTTGACCAGCCGCGTCACGATCTATATTGAAATCTCATAAAAAATGATGAATGCTCAATGATACACAATCCATCGAACCGGGGAGCCCTGAAAGGTTTCCCGGTTCGATATTTGTAATAATTCATCTGCCCAAAGCCGTGATCTCGTTAATTCCTGTATAGCGTTTCTTCCCGCTGATCAACACAGGAACGCTCTGGACCTGGTATTTCCGGGCGATTTCCGCGGTTTTTTCGTCCTTTACGACAATTTTCTGATACTGAATGCCGCGGCGTTTCAGAATTTCCTCCGCCATACGGCAGTTTGGACATGTTACGGTAGAAAACAGCAGAGCTTCTTCAGGTTCGGATGCTTCCGAAACCTTTGCTGCGCCTTCCACACAATATTCCCTTCGTTCCCTGTATTCCTGCGCTTTGCCGTCATTCCAATTGCGAAGAGGCCGGTAATACCCGGTGATCCGGCTGTAAACTTCTGTTTCTTTGCCGCAATGCGGGCAGGCAGCGGTCTCTCCCTTGAGATATCCGTGATCCGGACAGACCGCGTATGTCGGGGACAATGTGTAATACGGCAGGTGATAATTCTCCGCGATCTTGCGGACCAGCTGCGCGGCTGACTTCCATCCGCTCAGCCGTTCACCCAGAAACACATGGAATACGGTTCCGGATGTATAGAGGGTCTGCAGTTCATCCTGCACATCCAGTGCTTCGAAGATATCATCCGTATAACCGACAGGAAGGTTGGATGAATTGGTGTAATAGGGCGTCCCATCGGATGCGGTGATGATCTGCGGCCAGCGTTCCTTATCATGTTTGGCAAGCCGGTATGCCGTAGACTCGGCCGGAGTCGCTTCCAGATTGAACAGGTCCCCGTACTTTTCCTGATAATCTGAAAGACGTTCCCGCATATGATTCAATACATCCCTGGCAAATTCCTGCGTTTCCGGATGGGTCATATCCTTCCTCAGCCAGTTGGCGTTCAGTCCGGCTTCGTTCATCCCGACCAGGCCGATCGTTGAAAAGTGATTATTGAAAGTGCCCAGATACCGTTTGGCATAGGGATAAAGCCCGGCTTCCAGGAACTTTGTCAGGACTTTCCGTTTGGTATCAAGCGAACGAGCGGCAATATCCATCAGCCTGTCAAGCCTCTTATAAAAATCAGCCTCATTTTCAGCAAGGAAAGCAAGTCTCGGCAGGTTCAGCGTGACAACACCGATCGATCCGGTACTTTCCCCGGAGCCGAAGAAACCTCCGGATTTCTTCCGCAGCTCCCGCAGGTCCAGCCGCAGACGGCAGCACATGGAACGGACATCTGAAGGCTCCATATCACTGTTGATGTAATTGGAGAAATACGGTGTGCCATATTTCGCGGCCATTTCAAACAGCAGGCGGTTGTTTTCAGTTTCCGACCAGTCAAAGTCCTTCGTGATCGAATATGTCGGGATCGGATACTGGAAGCCACGGCCATTGGCGTCGCCTTCGATCATCACTTCGATAAACGCCTTGTTGACCATATCCGCTTCCTTCTGACAGTCTCCGTAGGTGAAATCCATCGGTTCACCGCCGACCAGGGCAGGCTGATCCTTCAGATCCGCGGGGATCTTCCAATCCAGCGTGATGTTGGTGAACGGAGCCTGAGAACCCCAGCGGCTTGGTGTATTCACCCCGAAAACGAATGACTGGATACAATTCTTTACATCTTCATAATCCATGTGATCCACACGGACAAACGGAGCGAGATAAGTGTCAAAGGAGGAGAAAGCCTGTGCACCGGCCCATTCATTCTGCATGATGCCGATGAAATTCACCATCTGATTGCAGAGGGATGAAAGATGTTTTGCGGGAGCGGATGTAATTTTACCGGGTATGCCTCCCAGTCCTTCCTGGATCAGCTGTTTCAGTGACCAACCGGCACAATACGGAGCCAGCATGGAAAGGTCATGCAGATGTAAATCAGCGTTCCGGTGCGCATCAGCGATTTCCTGATCGTAGATCTCGCTGAGCCAGTAGTTCGCTGTGATCGCCCCGCTGTTGGAGAGGATCAGACCGCCGACAGAATAGGTTATGGTTGAATTTTCCTTGACCCGCCAGTCTGAAATATTGACATAGCTGTTGACCAGATCCTTGTAATCCAGAAAGGTACTGTGGAGATTGCGGATCTTTTCCCGCTGTTTCCTGTACAGAATAAATTCCTTCGCTACATCGGAATAACCGGCTTTACTCAGGACGGTCTCCACACTGTCCTGAATATCTTCGACCTGGATCGTGTTATTCCTGACCTTTGGCTGGAAATCCGCGGTGACCCGGAGCGCCATCAGTTCCAGCACATCCGGAAAGACTGTTTTATTTTCCGCCTTAAAGGCAAGTTCCATGACACGGATGATTTTATGAATGTCAAACTTTGCTCTCGATCCGTCTCGTTTGATCACATCACACATAATTCTCTCTCCTCTTAATTACGTATTATTGTTTTTATAAAACGGTTCCCGATCGAACCGAATTCTTCCATTGTCATTTTATCCGGCGCATGGAGTCCCTTCCGGGGAACCTCCGGTGCATCCCGGAACGGCTGCAAATACCAGACGGAGGCTCCGGACAACTCCGCCGCGATCTCTCTGATATCCTCAGCGGAATGAAATTCACGAACGACCGTTGTTCTGAATTCATACGGAATTCTGCCCTCTTTCAGGATATTGATCGACTCCCGGATCTGCGTCAGCGGAGCTTCCGACAGGCCGATCGTTTCTGCATACCCTGCTGCTGTATTCTTCACATCCATCGCGGCGTAATCCACAAGCCCTTTTGTGATCACGGTCTGAAGCCGTTCAGGGTAACTTCCGTTGGTATCAAGTTTGATCAGGTATCCCAGTTCTTTCACTTTTTCCATAAAAGACAGGACCCCGTCCGTCATGAGCGGTTCTCCTCCGCTGATACATATCCCGTCTAAAATTCCCTTTCGTTTGTTCAGGTAAGCAAGTACCTGATCCTGATCGATTTGCCGGCTCTCTCCGCAGACAAGTCCCGCGTTATGGCAGTACGGACAGCGGAAATTGCAGCCTATCGTAAACACCGCGCAGGCCATTTTGTCCGGATAATTCAGTAAGCTGAGTTTTTGAAATCCACCGAATTTCATCGATCCCCAAAATAAAAAGAAGAGTGCCTCCAATTGACACTCTTCCTGATATCACAAAACAAATGAACGCCGACCAAACGGACGTCACCCGGAAAAGAGGCTTAATTGGGAAGCTTTTTCGCAAATATCAAGCAGGCTTTCTGACTTACGCCTCATCGCCTTGTACGCCTTCTCACGTGAACCGCAATGGCATTTTGTACGCGGCTAAACGAATACAGTGACCCGTTCGTGCAGGACTCTCACCTGACTTTCCTCTAACCGGAATCGCAATTCCGGCCACTTGATATCAATATTTAGTTGATGCAGAATATTTTATCACAGATAGCGGCGTTTGCTAAGGCCGAAGTACTTTTTTGGATATTTTATTTTTTTATAACGCTTAATAACAAACCGTTATCCGATTTGATCAGATCATATTCTTTCACGAGAGGATACCTGTCGCCTACGATACAGTAATCGCAGCAATCGGCGGTCACACAGGTTCCTTTGCGGATCAGGCATGCGTGGATCTTCTGCATTGCCAGGTGGTCGCAATTGCACATCAGCGGAAGCACGTTTTCCATATGATGGCGTTTGGCGAATTCGGCGTTCGGGCATTGGGTGAAGTTGTAGCGAACGATCCCGTTTTCACTATCGTAAGAAAAATACCCCATACGATAGGAAGCGGGAAACTGACCGATTTCTTTGATACGTATATCACCGGTCTTTTGAAAGATCCTGCCTGCCAGCCGGTTATCAAGCTTTCTGTTCAAATTAAATATCTTTCCCAGCGTCTCAAAGCTTCCCATAAAGCTTTTAAAGACATCCTGCTGAACATCTTCCAAAGCGGGTTTATCAGGGATCACCTTGTACCAGGCGAAGATCAGGATCGGATCGTATATGCTGGTGGTCATCTTAACACCGCCGAGTGCCGGTTCATCTTTCAGAAATTCACAGTACTGCAGCTGTATCTTTTCCCACAACGTCCCGGTCTTTTGTGCATCATAGCATCGCCGCAAAAGATTCAGTACACACTTCTTCGCATTCTTTGTGTAAAGGACGTGTTTTGAGCGGTCAAACGGCAGCATGCTTTCCTTCATGTTATTTATACCTCCGTATTCGATATATTCACATTTTATTCATTTTCCGCTCATTGCCGAGCAAATCCACGCAGCAAGCGCGGAGACTGCCGGAAATATGACAAAAAGCTTCAGCAGCTGGCTTTTGATATTGAATCCGTACTTCCGGTTGTCCATTACGCCTTCGCCTTCAGGGTAGTAATACTGGAAGAATTTGAGCTTCAACAGCAAAAAATAATCGAAACAGACCATGTCATAGATTTTGTAGACGGTGAATATGAAAACAAACCGCAGGAAAAACTGCCGAAAGTCAAACCCGCATCGGAAGCCATCCCAGACAGAGATCACGCCAACGCCCAGTATCATAAGAATGCTGAACACCATGAGCGTCCACCCGATGGCTTTTGCACCATAGAACAGTTCATTTTCTCTTGGCTGAATCACTTCCTGTACTTCCTTTGGCGCCGACGAGAAAAACCTCTCATCCTGAATAAAAGCCACTGCCGACAGCAGCATCAGTGTGATCGCTGCGCAAAACACGATTGTCCCAAAAACAGTCAAAAGCATATCCGGTCCCTTTCCTGTTAATTCTTCTTTTCATCAAACCGCAGCCGATATTCACAGCATTCCGCGCCTTCCGGCAGTGCCGAGTTTCGGTCATAACGTATCTTACGGAATCCCTGTGTATATTCCTTGTCCAGACGGCAGATGAACAGCACTGCCTCTTCCGTCCCGAGCTCTTTCGCCAGCTCATGGTAGGGACAGGAGAGAATATCCACGCCATACATTTCCGGCGGATCAAAAACAAGTCTGCGCTTGTAGCCGTTTTCTTCACTGCTCATACGCAGCGCAATGCTTTCCACATGGTTCCAGATAAAACGGCTCACTCCCGGGAAACCTGTAATTTTACGGACCAACCCCGCAAAACGTTTTCCCATCTTCTCACCGTATTTCAGCAGGATTTCCGTATCTGTATGATGGGCAGCCATCGCCCGGTAAAGCACAACTGCGGGCAGAACCATGGCACCCTTGTGCTTTTTCAGTTCCGGTTGTTCTTTCAGGATACGGTCATATTCCTCGCCCGCTTCTTCCCAGATCCTTTCAGCCTGTTCCTCCGGTATGGCAGCAGCCAGATATTTCCGGAAACCTTTGAAAAACAAATCCCTGTTCAGGCGATTCATAAGCTCTCCGGTTTCATGAGTTCAACCATCTGATCCCAGCCTGCTTTGGCCTCCGCCACAATGGGAAACACCGGATAACAGTGGAACATTCCCTTACCGACGATTATTTTATAATCCGCATCATATTTTTTCAAAACAGACTCAATTGCCGGAGCGCAGGCATAAAGCGTCTCGTCGCTTCCATACATAAGCGTGACCCGCGGACAGTTTGAGTAATCACCTCTTTGCAGCCAGAGCATATACTCCGGGATGCTGTCCTCACCGTGCCACATGATCTCTATCGCGGTCTTCATATACTGTGCCGGGATCGCCACATCCAGTTTGTCCAGTTCCAGCATCCGCTGCCATTCTTCTTCCGTTTCCACACAGTTCCCGGGTGAAACGGCAAGAATATGAGACGGCATCGGCACATCGTCGTGACCGTCATTGATATATGGAACCATACCCAGAGCCAGATTGCCGCCGGATGAAGTGCCGAGCACGGAGATTTTTTGAGCATCATAATCCTGCAGCATGACTTTATAGGTCTCATGGATCATCTCATAAGCCTTTGTCAGCGGGTAGTCCGTGCAGAGAGGATAGTAGGGAATGAAGAGATCCAGCCCGCTTTCTTTCGCGAACTTCAGCGCTTTCCGGATGGATCCGGGCCGCGGCGCGCTGATCATTCCTCCTCCGATCAGGAAAAGGTTGGCGTAGTCTGTCTTTTGTTTGTGGATCAGCTTCAGTACGGGGCAGCCCAAGACCTCGATCCGGCTGATATCAAATTCATCATCCTTCAAATCCGGGATCTTATTTTTCGCGTTTTCTTTCCGGCGTGAAGCCAGAAGTTCTTCCGTGCTCATGCCCGTCCAGCGTCTTTTCAGTCCGATCATTTTCACAAGCCGTTTAAGAATCTCATATTTCAAGCTCATTGTTCATGCACTTTCTTCTGAAAAAATTCATTTCACTGTGATCGTTATCAGCCAGCCCACAAATGCTGCCGGGATCAGCGCGAAGATAATTCCCGGAAAACGCATGCCTTTCGCGTGGAACCATTTCTGATGGTAGGCCTTATCCATATGTTCCGTCCCCTCCAGCCGGAACATCGGCAGGTTCGCGAACAGCACCCAGTCCAGAAAACAGGTATCATAGATCCCGATCCAGACCATGAGCCCGAACGTCAGCCAAAAGCTCTGTCTAAAAGTTTCCGCTCCGGCAATGCGCGCACAGACATAAAGAATTCCCGTGAACAAAAGAACACCGAAAGATTTTGTCAGCAGGACACTTTTTGAACGGTAGGTCACATCCATTTTTTCATGCGTCCTGAAATATTCCTCCTGTATGTCAGGAGGGTAATTATGGATGCTCGCCGGACTGTACTTCCGGTCTCCCCGATAATAGGAAAAGATGACCGCCGTGAAGATCGCCGCGAACAACACCATTTCAATCAAAATGATCCATACATTCATTGCAATTCACCCTCTGTTATATGCTCTTGCTGCGTTCCCAGCCATCTCCGGCGTCGGTATCATGCCGGACAAAGCGAAAATCGCATTCATCTCCGCCCTGACAGAGCGTCTTTGTACGGATAAAATCGGTATACGGAAGGTAACCATAATTGATGATATCCGCATGACAGCACATTGCCCCCAGTTTCAAAAGTCCTCGTTTTCCAAGGATCTTGGCGTAGATACATTCATTGCATTCAAACCGAAATTCATCCTTCGGATCATCCTGATGCCAGGTATACCGCCAGCCGTATCCGGATCCTTTTTTGAAACCAAAGGGAACGATTTTCTTCATCAGCGGCAGAAAGAAACTGCGTTTCGCTATTTTCTGCATTCCGGTGGGATCCAGGAACTTCCACATTTCAACCGAGACGATTTTATAGGCTTCTTCCTCTGACTTTCCGTGTTTCTGCAGGACCTCATACATGGCAATGGAAGTCAGGATCTGCGCCATATGTTTATAGTTTCCCTTGTCACAGTATTCTTTTTCTTCTTCGATCAGTTCTGTCATAGATCTCGTTTTGCAGCTCAAGCGGAAGCGTCGGGAAATAGTTCCGGTAACGGCTGACAGACACCAGCTCTTTTGGTTCATATTTTTTCATTGATCTGAGATACCTTTCTTTTATCCAATCAGCAATCCGATCCCGGCAACGATGAGGCCGGCAATCGGACAGACAAGGAACGTCCAGCCGAGACAATGCTCGGGAACAGCCAGTTTCAGCAGCCATTCTTTCCGTTCCCAGTGCTCCGCACCTTTGACCATGTGTCTGACTTTTCCCGGCAGCCAGACATCAAGGATCAGAAAATCGCTGATACTTACCATCGTCATTTCCGCGTATCCCGTCCAAAACAGATATCGAAAACCGGAAATATCCGCAAAATGCGCGCTGATTCCCCAATAAACGAACATCAGCAGATACAGCGGATAAAGGATGAGTTTCATGGTCCGCACGTCCTTCTGATCCACAAAAGGTGCCGCAGCTTCTTTGATCTCTTTCGGGAACATCGTGCTGTAAGCCTGCGGGACCAGCAGAAAACCGAGCCCGACCACAGCATTAAACAGCAGCGACATGGATACACCATCCAGAATGATCCTCGGCCAGTTCATGAAATTTCCTTTTCCATCATATAAATTATTCTCATATCACCGTTAAGATCCACGCTGTAATCAGGCTTCCGATCAGGATCAGGATACACTGTCTTATCTGCTGCTTCCGGTTGTAACCGAAATTCTGCCATCCCGCACAGCCTTCCGTTTCCGGGAAGTAATGCTGAAAGAAGCGAGTTTTCGTAAGCAGGAAATAATCCAGGCAGATGATATCAAACGCCTTGATCACAGCGCCGATCGTAAAGAAACGCACGAAGAACTGAAGAAAGGTGAAACCGTGCTTCTTCCCGTCCATACCGCCGGCGATAAACAGGCCGATATATCCCGCGAGCAGCAGGATCAATATGATCCAACCGAGGATGCGTTTCGGCGACATCGGCAGGCTTTCGATCCGCGGACGAAGGCTCTCCTGAACATCTTCCGGAAAGTTTTTCACCAGCCGCCCGGTGGGCATCGTTACCGTGACGCCCAAGATGCAGAGAAACAGAAGGATACATCCTGCAGCAGACAAAACGAACGTCAGCATCATCGCTTTTTCTCCCATACCAAAATGAATCGCGCCATGATCATTCAGCCTCCATGAACCGGGTGACTTCCTCATAAAACCGTTCCGGGAACATCAGCACAAGTTCGGCATGCGCCAATCCTTTAAATTCTCTTGCCACGGTCTGCGGGTAAGCCCTGCAGGTATAGGCGAGATTATCCTTTCTGGCTTTCTTTTCCTCTTCTCCATACCAGTATTCGATCTTTGTATCCACTGCGGGAACCAGATCCGGCATGGAATAGTTGTTTGCGGACCAGAATACGTTATAAATCGTCTTTGAGGAAAAATGATGCTTTTCAAATTCAAAGATCTTCCGGTAATGCGCTTCAGGATCCTCACCTTTGGGTGTCCAGCGTTCCGGCGGCATTGCCGCTTTCATAATGCTGTAATTCTTGGTCGCCAGGGAAATCGTCAGCCAGTCCCAAAGCGCGATCAGACGGCAGATCCATTTCGGATACGGATAGGGAGTGATCCCGGCATCAATGATCGCTTTTTCGACAGGGATATCCTCTGCCGCCAGAAATCGGATCGCGGCCGCCCCGCCCATGGATACCCCGTAAAGCCCATCCAGACGAAGGATCCCTGTTTTCCGCAGATATGCAGCCGCGTCTGACGCGTATTTTTCAATGGAAACGAAGGTCGTTCCCATCTCATCATGCCCGTCGGCAATGAAGAGAAACACATGATAATCCTGAGCCATTGCCTCCGCGGATGGTTTGAAAACCCACCCCGGTTCGGCTGTGCATTGAAACATGGCGAAGGTTTTCTCATTATTTTCACCGAACTCATAAACTTTCATCTGTCTGTCTCCGGCTTCCTGCCCTATCTTCCCTTTGATCCACAGCATACATAGCTGAACGGTGTAAGATTTCTGCTTTTTATGTTCCTGAATCCGGCCTCACGAAGCATGATTTCCATGGTTTTCCTCGCGTAAACCGCGTGGTCGCCTGTGTTCCAATACCGGAAACTCCGGTTCGCCAGACGGATAAGCCAATCGGGCCCGGTCAAATCATTGATCAAAACGATGCCGCCCGGACTGAGGATCCTGTACATTTCGGAAAGCGCCAGTTCAGGGTGCGGGTAGTGATGAATGCTCATGTGACAACTGACACCATCAAAGGCATTGTTCATATTACACGTTTTCTTTCTTTATGACATGGAAATCACAACAGTCATCGCCATTACCCAGGGTCTTTGACCTGATGAGTTTCCCGCCTTTATATTCGATGGTCGGATAATCCATGACGCACATGTGAGGCATCAGGAACATCAGATCCTCCTGCTTTGCTATTTTGCAGACACCGCATTCATGATGGGTGACAAAATATTCAGGAACGGAAAGATCATAAGAGAAATCGAAGACCCAGTCCATCGGATACTCTCTTTTCCGGGAACGTATCGACCCTTTCACATATTTATCGATCTCTTTCTGATCAAAACAGTTTTTTCCTTTATAAAATCTCTTCATCGTATCGGATCTGCATATCGCATCGATCATTCCGTCAAAGACATCCATCGTGATTTTTTCCGGATCAGCTTTGTAATAGGAAAAACCATAACATGCCAGATACATGACCGGTGCGAACATATTATCCTTCATCGAACCGACTGACGGCGTCCGCCTTATCATAGCTCTGTATTCATTTTTATGCTTTCGTTTGAATTCCGGCATATCAGTGTCCTGCAATATCCGCGAAGTATATCCGTATACGACCTTGTCAAGCAGCACAGGAAACAGCGACCCCATCAAACCGATTTTCATTTTCCATTCCCCTGATCATTTTATCTTTCACAATAAGGTACTGACCCACACGAGCAGTGCTGAGACAGGTATCTCCAAAACCGGTGTCATCTCCCGCGCAAAAGCCCGTATGATTTCCGGAAATACGTACCATCAGATGCCCCTTTTCACATTTTTCCGCAGTCAGCATCCGCACTCCCAAATGACAGAGCTCAGCACGGCACTGATGCATCGTTCTTTTATAACTCACGACTAAGGTTTTATATTACTAACTTATCTTTATTATATTCAAATAGCCAAACAAAACAAGCAGTTTGCATAAAATAACTTTTTCCAATATAAACTTTGGGATAAAAAAATATTGTGTTGCAGAAACATGACGAAATACAAGATCGTCAGCGAAGAAGCGCAGCAGGACGGTTCTGGCATCATCAATTTATAAAGCAGTACAATGCAAGCCCTGATGACGATTATCCGGACTAACCATCTTTAAAAAATCAACAGCTCAATATGAATTGCGGTCTTGATCAGAAATTTGACGATGACTGCAATTTTATTTCTAAGCGGGATCAGGATCCGCGTCACATTTTTGCGGATATTGCACGGGGAAAATATGGTATCATAATACGGCAACGTGCGGCACAACTGCGTAAGTCCGGTTGAGTGCCGCCGTTTTCTTTTATTTCGGAGCGTGCGGTGATCACCGCGCGTTTTTTATTTTTTTATAAAAGGTGAAATCTATGGCACAGGAAATGAACCGGTTTTTGGGCAAAGAACCCGTTGGGAAACTGATGAGGAAATATGCAGTACCCTGCATTATTTCGCTGCTGGTCGGAGCGTTGTACAACATTGTTGACCAGATCTTTATTGCAAATGCTGCTTATCTTGGATCTTACGGTAACGCCGCGAATACAGTCGTTTTCCCTCTGACTGTGATCGCACTGGCAATCGCGGTGATGATCGGTGACGGCTGCTGCGCGTTTGTCAGCATCAGTCTGGGCCAAAACAGGCCTCAGGATGCAAAAAAATCTGTCGGAAACGCCATCGTAATGACAATAGCGGGCAGTCTTGTTCTGACGGCAGTCTATCTGGTCTTTTCAGAGGCAATTCTGACCATGTTCGGCGGTACGGTCAATGCGGAAACCTTCCGGCATTCCAAGGAATATTTTTTCTGGATCTCGATCGGTATTCCGTTTTACATGTTCGGGCAGGCGCTGAATCCGATCATCCGCGCAGACGGCGATCCGAAATTTGCCATGGTTTCCACACTGGCAGGAGCACTTGTCAATATCGTTCTGGATCCCATTTTTATTTTTACATTCAAATGGGGGATGATGGGAGCGGCTGCCGCTACGATAACCGGACAGATCATTACCGCAGTACTGGCTGTCTGGTATATCCTGCATATGAAGCTGATCAAGCCGGGTTCCGGCGATTTCACCCCTGACCGGGTGATCATCAGAAAGAGCCTGATGCTGGGTATGACCAGCTTCCTTTCCCAGATCTCTCTGGTTGCGGCGATGGCCGCCATCAATAACATGATCCGTAAATACAGCGCGTTGGATCCCGTTTTCGGTCAGGAACAGTATGCGCAGATCCCCATGGCAGTGGTCGGGATCGTTATGAAATTCTTCCAGATCGTCATTTCCATCGTTGTAGGAATGGCTGCCGGATGCATACCGATCGTGGGATTCAATATGGGAGCTGGATTAAGACCACGTGTGGAAGAACTCTTCACGAAGCTGCTTGCTGCTGAAGCAGCGGTAGGATTCACAGCCCTCATAATTATAGAGTTCCTTCCCAATCAACTGATCGGGATATTCGGGGCTGCCAATGAAAGCGTATATTACACTGATTTCGCGATAAAGGCTTTCCGAATATACCTGTGCATGATTGTCTTCGCATGCATCAACAAAGCCTGTTTTATTTTTCTTCAGGCTATGGGCAAAGCCGCAGCCTCAACTTTCCTGTCCCTGATCCGTGAGGTCATCTTTGGCGTGGGATTTGCCCTTCTGCTGCCTGTCTGGTTCGGTCTTGACGGCGTTCTTTATTCGATGCCGGTTTCCGATTTCCTGACATTCCTGGTTTCTGCCGTCATGATCAGGCAGACCTATAAAGAGCTGCGGATCATGTGACAACACGATACAGTTTTATGTACCTTCTTCAGCATCATCAACAGCCCGCCGAACATCCACATATTGCCGATACTGATCCATGCGGCAGTCATGGCATTCCGCAGCGGCGTTTCCGGCAGAAATTTCAGCAGCATGGTCACAGCCATACCGACAGCGGGACAGAAGATCCAGCACCATTTCGGATAAGGTGTCAGCCCTTTGGCAAATGCCGTAATTTGGGCAATATGAAGGATCACCCAGAAAATAAAGAACAGGATCATTCCGGGCAGCAGGAAATACGATCCGAATCGCACGGAACCCTCCACCGCTGTTTCAGGACTTACAGCAGCCATGTATTTATAGAAAAACACACAGGCAAGACACGGGACATGCACACCGCACCCGGCAAATGCCAGCGTCCCTAAGATGCCGGTCCGGTAAAGATGGGCATAGTGCCGGGAATTCGGCGCGATGAGGCGATACACAGAAAAATAGCAGAGCGCTTCCAGCGGGATCCCGATCAGGCCCAAAAATGCCGACCAGAATATTCTGCTGTCCGGAAGTGTCAGGTAAGCAGACAGAAAACCTTCCATCCCCGGTTTTGTATTATCGTGGAGCCCCCAGCCAAGAAGCATATCGCCAGCCAGGACCATACAGGCGGCAAAAATGCCGATGATCATCAGCTTGCGGATACGGTTCCAATCAAGGCTTTCATCGATCCCGATATTATTAAAAGCTGTTTCTCTGCTCATTCCAATATTTCTCCTTCAAGCTCTCCGGTCCGGGCCATTTCTTTCAAAAGGATCAGACCGAGCATCAGCACGAGCGCATGGCCGAAGGATTCCGTCCCGTGATCGAGCTGGTTCAGCGGCCACGGCAGCAGAGCCAGCAGGTTCCCGATCACACCGGGCAGCATCATCGGATTGCAGAATGTCGCGAGTATTCTCGGACCGGTACTTTTCAATGGAATGATCTTTTTCCAGACCATCACGATCATGGTGACAGTCAGGACGAGGTCACAAAGGATATATGCGGCTGCCATTCCCGGTCCGTTCGCATAAAAAACGCGGTTGGCGATATCCGCCGCTTTTTCCATATCACCGAAGGCCTGCCAGATATATTTGAAAATCAGGGCTTGTGTCATGAACATGGCATGGACCCATGCCCAGGCGACCGTACCGGTTATATAGGCGACACGAAATATTTTTACCCACTTCTGATTTTTTCCGTCTCCGGTATGCTTTACATGGATCTTCAGTAAACCGTACATCCGGTGGAAGCCCATGTAATACAGCAGCGTACCGACAAAGCCGCAGAGGATGCTTGCCACCATCCGCCAGGTTCCCATCTCGAGGTAAGCCACTTTCACGAACAATCCGATCGTTTCTGTTGTCTGTCCCTTTCCGGTCGCCGCGAACAGAAAATCACCGATAACATAAAGCAGGCACCCGATGATGCCGAATATCAGAAGTTTTTTCGATTTTTCAATTTGTGTCATTTCTTATTCTCCAGATAAATTCATAAAACAGGAACCGGAACAGACTCATACTCAATGCACTTTACCAAATCGGCAAAAACGCATCTTTCTGTGAATGGTTTCCAGTTTTTAAACCTGACTCAGTCTCAGATGCAGAATCATGACTAATTTTCTCCGCTCTGCCGTTTTCATGGACAATCTCGTCATAAATTTCAGTTTTTTTCCCAGCATCTTCAGCGCATCAGGGAAAAAGGTCCTTTCCTCAAGCAGAACTGTCCCGCATTTTTTTGCAAAGGCTTTGCAATCATCAATTCCGAAGTACATTAATGCGCTTGTATTGCCGGTTCGTTTGATGAACCAGTTTGTATACAGCAGTCCGAACCTGCTGGTGGCATCGAAGATCATTTCCGCACCGGGAAAAGCCACCCTGCAGTTTTGAATAAAGCTGACAACGTCTTCCTCATGGAAGTACTGGAACACGCCGGAAATGACCAGGAGAGTTGGCAGTGAATTGTCCACCTGCTTTGACCATTCCATCCTGAACATATCGCCGGGGATCGTCGTTTCACGTTCACGCTGACCGAATACTTTACGCCTTGCCTCGATGACATCCGGCAGATCTGCCTCGAACCAATTAACGCCGGGCAATTTTCCGTGCATCCTGTCATAAGCTGTTTCCAATCCCGCACCGAGGTATACCACATTGCATTCCGGATGATCCTTGGCGAAAGCAGTGACCATCCGGTCCATGTTGTAATATCGTGCCACCGAAGCCATGTTGCTGTACTGCGATGAGCCCTTTGCGGCATCATCCGGCAGATATGGCTCCAGCTCCAGCGCTTTTTTGTCATAAAAGTATTCCGGGAATTCTTTGGAAACAGCGATTCTCGCCACAAGCGGCACAAACAGCGTATTCGCAACACCTTCAAATTTATTCATACTATACCTGCCTTCTTTCACACCTTCCGAATGCAGAAATCGCAGCGATCGGCGCCTTTACCGAGCGTGCCCGTCCGCTCAAATTTCAATCCCGGCAGATTGCCGTATGTTCTTTCATCATTATCACAATAAATCTTTGTCAGTTCCGGACAGCCGAGCTCACCAAAGTACCGGCAGTAGGGGCAGGCGATGATGTCCATGCGGAATTCGCCTTTTTTCTTCGGATAGAATACATTTTTAAATCCGTTATCCGTCCCGAACATCTTCCTGGTGAGCGGATCCCAGACTTTTACGAAAAGGCTGTTCATCCCCGGGATTTTCATGAGACGGGCAAGCTTTTTTCCCAGGGGAAGCGTATTGGAGACAGCCGCGTTTTCGATAATTTCGTAAGCCTTTTCCTTTCCGAAAGCTTCCTTCACCGTAAGATAAACGGCCGCGGAAGGAAAGATAAAATTATCCGTGTGTGTATGGACACCCTTCGGCAAAGATTCATACCGTTTCAGGATATCAGACAGCTTATCAGCCGCTTGCTGCCACAGCGCATCGCTCTGCACTTTTGGGAGCGTTTTGTCCATCTCCGCCTTGATAAAGGCTTTCTTTCTCATAATCTTTTCGGCTTTGTTCATCTTTACCTTCCCCTGAATTAAACCGGCATTTCCATAAACTCATCAATGACCTTCAGGACAGGAACGGCATATTCATCACCGCCAAACAACCATTGTTCATGCTGCATGTCAAATGCCCGGATATCCGGATCCCGGAAATACTTTTTGTAGCGTTTCAGATATTTTTCGCCCATCTTTCTGGCGTAGATAAAATGCGCCTTCGTGTGTTCCACATGGATATCATCATCAAGCCAGGTCAACAGGTCAGAATAATACTCATTTTTGATAGACTCCGGGCTGAACTTCGCAAAGCAGTCCATAAATTTATCCGCGGTTTCATCATTCATATCAAAGAATTTCTTCAGCTTGTCCCGGGTGCCGGCTCTTTTCTTTTCGCTTCCGGTGAAGCTTGTCAGCAGCGGCACCACCAGCTTTGACTGCAGCCAGGCACTGAATTTTCCGCTCTGGTCAAGGTCGGGACTGCCGAAAATGCCGTGATCCAGATGGACATTCTTCCGCTGGATCAGCTGCCCGACAAAGCTGCTGCCGAGGGAAGAACCGATCGCCCCGTCAAGCCTTCCGTTATAATGTTCGATAATGTACCCCTCGATTTTTTCCGTGACAGTGATCATATCCGGAAAAATCAGCCCGGAACCGTCAAAACCGTCATAATTGACACAGATCAGATGATATTTCTCTCCGAGCCTCTCCAGCACAGTGCCGAAATTTGTCTGATAATCGCAGGCTGTACCCGGCAGAAGCATCAGGGTCTTGCCCTCCGTTATCCCCATTTCATCAAATTGCATCGAACACACTCCTTTCCAACCGTGCAGCTTCTAAAAATCATCTTATCCGACCTTCAAAGCCGCCAGCCATGCCAGCAGCGCGCTCAGCCCAGCGAAACCGACAGTGCCCATCAGCCATTTCATGAGTTTATCCCTGCCGGTGATGTACGGCCTCAGGTCTTCCGTACCGGGAATCACCCAGTCTTTTGTATGCCCGACCCAATATTCATCGATCAGCAGTCTGTCGATCAGGTTCGCGATGGATAGAATAGCGAACATCTGCAGGAAACCGGGCAAAAATCCTCTCGCGCCGTTCACAACATAGACGCTGAACAGGACGAAAATGAAATAAACAGGTATTCCAAGTCCTTTGAAGATCCGCCGGTTTCGGTCTATATTTTCGCGTGTGATCAGTCCGTTCTTTATGCATCGTTCCTGCACGTCCTCATGATAAAGGAACACCATATTGACCGCACCGTTGTGAATACCAACCGCGCAGTACAGAACCAGCAAAGCGCCGAGCAGCAATCCTTCTGCAATAATTTTTACGATCATTGATCCTTCTTTCCCGGATATTTTCTTACTGTTTTGCCAATTTTTTTCTCCAATAAAAGGCCGTTATTCTCAGATCATAACAGGATCCGGCATCATAATTCAATAAGTTAATTATTACTAACTGCATTGTAATACAATCTGTAAATTTATGCGTATTTTTATGCAAAATCCATTATGCCGGGATCGTAATTTACAAAATGCAAGGAAGCGCTTTTGTATCTGTTCCCGGAATGTGCGATGATAAAAGGATCAAATTTCGGATAAAAAACGCTTCTGCCTTATGATGACAGAAGCGTTTTGGAATTGATGATCGGAGCAGATTTCAGAGCTGACCTTGTGTACTTCGCCCTGAACAGAAACTCTCAATTATTATCTGTCTCATCCGACACCGTAAGAGACAGTTTCCCAGTAACCTTTATCGGAACGGCCAAGGTACCAGGTCCAGACGTAAAGCGTATCCGCTTCCCATGCGCCGTAAGCTTCCTTTGGGGACATGAACCATACCTCGTAAACCGCGCATTCATCGAACTCGCCTCTTCCCAGGCTGTTGATGTAGTCCAGGCTCGCAGCGGAGGTATTATCGTCGGTATAGCTGATGTTGAGCTGCTTCACGCCTTCCATGCCATTAAGATCAGCCTGAATGTTTTCAGCGCCGCCAATCACGTCATAAACGGAATACTGAACGGATTTGACGTTGGGTTCTGCCCAGCCCCAGTTTTTTAATACCCATTCACCGCCGTTATTACGGACAAGCGTCCAGGACCAGCAATAATCTTCGTTAGGCGCCCAGGCCATGGCTTCTTTTTCCGGTGAGCGGAAAGCGGACATGAAAAGCATACATTCGTCATAGGATTCATCATAAGTTGCTTTTACGATTTCCAGTTCGTTAAGAGAACGGGCATCTCCGGCATATTGCAGACGGTACAGCTTGCAGCCTTCCCAGGTAGAGAATTCAGCCATGATGACATCGGCAGCAGCCTGAATATCTTCAATCGAATACAACTCGGAGGAGTCGGTATAGAGCGAATAATCAGGATCCTGAGCTCCGGCAATTCCGCAGATGCACATCGCGGCGATGATGATCGCAAAAAGTGTAACAATGATTTTTATCCTCATTTTATATGATTCCTTTCAAAATAAATCCATAACTTCTGATTTGGAAAGCACAGATGGTCTTCCCAAATTTTTAAAGATTGCTTTCACCAGCGGTATCAATGGTACAGGACACCTCCGAAAACAGGACATTCTGTGTTTTCCGATTTAAATACTATCATTGATAATGGTATAACATATCAAAAAGTTTCCAAATAGTCACATCTGATTTTCCTTGTCCCGCTTCAGCTCCGTTGTAAGGGCAACAGCAGCCATCAGGAATGAAGATTCATACGGCTGCAAGATCATCAAAGACATGAAACCCTATAGGTTTGATATTGCGATCAATGAATTGCGATAGAAAATAAAGGTTCAGAGAAGGCACCGATATAGCGGACGGGGATGTAACCGGAATCACCATAGGATACATTGGCATTGCTGACATCGAGCATCTCCGAGCTGATCGATCTGTACGAAACCGTGATCGGATCGGAAAAGCGGAACGTATAGCCTTCCGGACCAAGAGAAAAGCCATTGATCGTGATCCAATGGGAAATCCCCTGAAAATCACGCGTAACATTCCCAAGCAGATAACACACCTCAATTACCGCCGGTCTGCCGGTCGTCAGCAGTTCGATCAGTGTTTCTTCCGTTGTTCTGTCCGGTGATCGGTGATCTGTCAGCACCATGCTTCCGGAAAGCTCTTCCGAGATATATTTATTTACCCCGTTTGAAATATGAGCACCTTCAAGGTAATATTCTGCAGGGCCAGTACTGAATTCACTGCCCAAAGCGCAGTATTTCCGCATCTCGTTCAGACGGGTGAAAAGATCATCTCCGGAAGAAGGGTAGGAGATCTGCATGGCGATAACACCTGCCGCGGTACCGCATGCAGTCGCACCGGCAAGATTACACCAGTACTGATTGACAACGCCGGTATCAAGGTAACATTCAATATAAACGAGGTCGCTTCGGACTTCTGAAATCCCATCCGAAATGACCGCATAAAGCGCTTTGATCGTTATTTCCCTGCCATGATAATCAAAATCCGGCACAAGCCGGGTCTCTGACAACGGGACGGCAAACGGATCATACAATACTTCCGCAGTTCCGGCTGTTTCCGCCGCAAGATTGCTGATCAGCTTATCCGTTATGACATGATCCGCTGACCGGTATTCACGGCAGTAAAGCAGGATTTGATCATTAACCGAAATATCTCCGGACAATTGAACAATATTCTGAGTCAGCATTCGGATCGACAGTTCCGATTTCCGGAGGCGGTCTGCTCTAACCGGTTCGGAGAATGACGCAAGTATTGAAACGACCCACAGCAGAAGAAACATTCCCCTCACCAGGAATCTCACAGATTCCAGCTCGTTATATCTCCGATGTTCTGCACTGTCAAATTTCATGAGTACCTCATATACAGCTCAATTATTTTCCGGCATTACCATCCGATTGTAATCGTAACGTTTCCCCTTCCGAGAAGTTCCGCCATTTCCTGAGGGCTTTTATCGGTAATATGCCCAAGACGGGTATAAGCCCAGGAATTTGAGCCGTAGAACACGACGATTTGATTGCCGGAATAAAGAACAATATCCCCGGAATTTGTCACCGTTTGAACGTCATTCCGCGGAAGGCTCTGCCCGATCGCTCCGACCTGCTCGAACCCGCCGTACATGGACATCTGAATGGTCAGCGGTTTTGCTTCAGCCAATGCCTTCAGCGCGGCAGCAGATTCATTGTTTTCCCATTCCACATCGACCGGTGTTTCACCGATTTTCATCGTTAACTTTTGCATCTCTTTCTCCCCGTTATTATTATGCCCGCCAAACTGTTCTTCAAGATATTTCAAAATCAGGCTCATCGCGTCCTCAAAAGGCTGTCCGAAGAATTCATGTCCGCCGTCTTTTATGACATGAAACTCGCAATCCGGAAGGATCCCGGCTGCCTTTTCGGAATACGACAGCGGCACCGTACCATCCCGGTCCCCGTGCATCAGCAGCACTTTGCCCTGATAATCCGCCAGAAGCTCATAAAAATCCACATCCCATATATCCGTGATGTAATTGCTGCCGACCTGCATCCAGCCGCCAAAAAGGCTGACAACGGAAGGTACGCTTTCTTTACCGGCATACCGGTTCACGTTATAGTCATCCTTCGCGGACAACGCCGGATATATCAGGATCATTCCGGCTATCTCGTCCTGATGTTCAGCTCCCGCCACGATGGTAACCAGTCCGCCCTGGCTTCCGCCGAGGAGGATAATTTTACCGGGATCGACATGGTCCCAGGTCTTCGCGGTCCGCAGTACTGCTTCAAGATCGGATGCTTCCGTCATGACAGACATTTCATAATTGCTGCCGTCACTCCTGTTCGCCTTTCCGGATACACTTCCGCCACAGAAGTCGAATACATACGCGGCATAACCGTTTTCCGCAAGCCTCTCGGCATAGCGGATCCCTGACTCATGGTTATTCCCCAATTCATGGGAAAAGATAACCAGAGGGAATTTCCCGTTGCCTTCAGGGATATAGGACAAACCATAGATCCGTTTATCACCGTTCAGGCACCAGTTTTCCTCTATCCGATAATTCATAGCTGTATTTTCCCCCTGCCATGCCGCTGTGATGGAGAATGAAAAACAGAACAGTACGATAAAAACAGACAGGATAAGTACATTTCTGATCTTCATGTCCTGATTTTCCTTCCTTATCAATTATTACATATTCGTCTCAAAAAAGAACTGGATCTTATCAAAGGGAATGATATCGGTCCTGTCATAGAGGTCGGTATGGACAGCGCCCGGGATAATCATCAGCTCTTTATTATCCGTATATTTGCTGTCTTTGATCATGTTGGCGTAGGCATCCCGGCTGAAATAGCAGGAGTGGGCCTTTTCCCCATGAATGATGAGTACAGCGGAACGGATCTCATTGGAATACACCAGGATCGGCTGATTGATGAAGGATTCACACCCGATTACATTCCAGCCGCCGTTGGAATTCAGGGAACGGGGATGGTAACCGCGTTTTGTCTTGTAATAATCATAATAATCCTTCACAAAGAACGGTGCGTCCTCCGGCAGCGGGTCGACAACTCCGCCGCCCAGCTTATATTCCACGTTTCGCAGGTCTTCAAGGCGCTGCGCGCACATGGCTGATTTCTTCTGCCAGCGAGCTTCTTCGCTGTTTTCCGAATCAAAGTAACCGTTCGCATTCACGCGGGTCATATCATACATGGTGCAGGCAACAGTCGCCTTGACACGGGTATCCAGCACAGCGGTATTTAGCGCCATACCGCCCCATCCGCAGATACCGATGATCCCAATGCGGTCCGGATCAACATCTTCCCGCAGTGACAGGTGATCCACTGCTGCCATAAAGTCTTCCGTATTGATATCGGGAGAAGCCATATAACGGGGCTGACCGCCGCTTTCTCCGGTAAAAGACGGATCAAAGGCAAGAGCTACAAAACCGCGTTCGGCCATGATCTGCGCGTATAATCCGGAGCTCTGTTCCTTCACCGCTCCAAAGGGACCGGAAACCGCGATCGCGGGAAGCTTTCCGGTTCTGTCTTTCGGTTTATAGACGTCAGCGGCAAGTGTGATCCCATACCGGTTCAAAAATGTTACTTTGCTGTGGTCAACCTTATCACTTTTGGGAAATACTTTGTCCCATTCCTGCGTCAGTTTTAATTCTTCGGTTTTTATCATTGTAAATTTTTCCTTTCTGATGTCATCCTGATTTCTTGTTCGGTCTGCCGGATCATATAGTCAAGACAGTCGACGTTACGCTGGCTTTTGTGAAGCTCATCCACCAAATTGCAGCGCATAATCTTCAGTGCCTGAAGTGTCTCCCGGAGCTGCCCGCTGCGATATAACTTTTCCGCAAAAACAGCTGAGCTTTCCGGACATCCGGCGTCAAGGAGATTTTGTCTGCAAAGGACCGCATTTTCCATCTGATCTTTCCATTCCGTTTTCATCGTGAATTTATTTTAGTTTATTTCCATTTTTTTCGCTAATGGTTATAATTCATATCATGTTATTCGTTTACGGAATATCATATAAGAGAAGGGACAGTTTATGGAAATTCGCACGCTCAGGTATTTTCTCGCGGTAGCAAGGGAAGAAAACATGACCAAAGCAGCGCAGATACTGCACGTCACGCAGCCTACGCTCTCCAAGGCGCTGAAATCACTG
This sequence comes from uncultured Chloroflexota bacterium, assembly GCA_902786265.1. Classification (GTDB taxonomy): domain Bacteria; phylum Chloroflexota; class Anaerolineae; order Anaerolineales; family Anaerolineaceae; genus Flexilinea. The sequence continues at coordinate 23,292 of CADACE010000034.1, forward strand.
GAGGATGAACTTGGGAAGAAGCTTTTCACCCGCCACAGCTTCAGCATCAAACTGACCGATGAGGGGATCCTGCTGCGCAGTCGTGCGGAAGACCTTGTCAGTATGGCGGATAAAATCGAACAGGAATTCATTTTACTCGATGACATAACCGGCGGTGATTTATATTTTGGGCTCGCGGAATCTTATCAGATCAGCTTCCTCGCGCATGAGATCCGCAAATTCAAGGATATCTATCCGGCGCTGCGGTACCACATCACGAGCGGAGATACGGAACAAATCGAAGAAAAACTGGATAAAGGGCTGCTGGATTTTGGCGTATTTGCGGAAATTCCGGATCCCTCAAAGTATGAATCCCTCGTTTTTCCGGAAGCTGATATCTGGGGACTCGTTATGCCGGAGGATTCACCGCTTGCTGAGAAGAAATTTATCCGGGCAGAAGACCTGATCGGGCTGCCTTTGTTTTGCTCCGAACAGAGCTGGAAAAATGATATCCCGCGGTGGGCAGGGGATAAAATGAGCCGGCTGCATCTGGAGGGCTCTTACCGGCTCGCTTACAACGCCTCTGTCTTTACCAGAGAGCATCTGGGATATCTGCTCACATTTGACAAACTGCTGGATACCTCTCCCGGAAGCGGATTGGTATTCCGTCCCCTGTCACCCGCATTGGAAACAAAACTGTATCTCGTGTGGAAGCGGTATCATACCTTTTCCCCGATAGCGTTTCGGTTCCTGAAGCAGCTGCAGCTGTCTTTCACTTTGGGATAAAAAAGTTCTCCGAAACTCATGTGGCTTCGGAGAACCTGTTTCTATTCTGAATAGTCGAACCCGCGCAGATGCAGTTCCTCTGCCCGATGGCAGGCGACCAGACGCCCGTCGATCATCTGCAGCGGCGGCACCTGCTCCTCGCATTTCTGCTGACAGTAGCTGCAGCGTTCGTGGAAATAACAGCCGGACGGCGGATTTGCCGGGTTGGGGATCTCCCCCTTCAGCTGGATGCGTTCGATTTCGATCTTCGGATCAGCGACAGGCACCGCGGAAAGAAGTGCTTCCGTATACGGATGACGCGGCCTCGCGAACAATTCCTCGGTTTTCCCGAATTCCACCATTCGACCCAGGTACATCACACCGACTTCATCTGAAATATGCTCGACAACGGAAAGGTCATGGCTGATGAAGATGTAGGTCAGGTGCATTTCCCGCTGAAGGTCTTTGAGCAGGTTGATGACCTGCGCCTGAACCGAAACGTCCAGCGCGGAGACAGCCTCGTCGCAGATGACGATCTTCGGATCCACCACCAGCGCGCGGGCGATACCGATGCGCTGACGCTGACCACCGGAAAAGGCATGGGGATACCGCTTCAGATAGGTGGTGTTCAGCCCGACCTTGTTCGCGATGTCCATGACCTTCGCGTTCATTTCCTTATCGCTCATAATGCCTTTGTAATTCGCGCGCAGGGGTTCCTTGATGATGTCGAGGACCGTCATGCGGGGATCCAGTGAGGAATAGGGATCCTGGAAGACCATCTGGATCTCCTTGCGGATCTTCTTCATCTCATCTTTCTCGACCTTCAGGAAATCAACTTCCTTCCCTTCCATGGTACGGTACCAGACTTCACCGGAAGTGGCCTGATAAGCCCGGGCAATGCAGCGGCCAAGCGTCGTCTTGCCGCAGCCGCTTTCTCCGACAATGCCGATGGTCTCGCCCGGATGGATGCTGAAGGATACATCTGTCACGGCTTTGACAACGATCTTTTTGGAAACAAAGGTTTTGTGCAGGTTTTTGACCTCTAAAATGTTATCTTTTTCCATGTTTGTCTCCTTACCGGCCGTCTTCTCTGCGAATCATTTCTTCAGCCGCTGCGCGCTGCGCTTTACAGGCAGGATGCGGACAGGCAAAACAGGCGACGCTGTGTTCCGGAGCGACCTCCACCAGTTCCGGTTCCGCGCGGTCGCAGAGACCTTCAATGCGGGCGTCGCAGCGTTCATAAAAGCCGCACGCCCGGGGCAGGTTCATCGCCAGCGGGACCGTACCTTCAATGGAAAAGAGCCGTTCGGTCTTTTTCTGTCCGATCTTGTGGACAGATCCCATCAGCCCCCGGGTGTACGGGTGTTCGGGGTCCTCATAGATCTTTTCGGTCGTACCTGACTCAACGATCTTACCCAGATACATGACGTTTACACGATCGCACATCTTCGCCACCACACCGAGGTCATGCGTTATGAAGAGGATCCCCATGTTGAAATCCTTCTGCATTTCCTTCATCAGCTCCAGGATCTGCGCCTGGATGGTGACGTCCAGCGCGGTCGTCGGTTCATCAGCGATCAGTATCTTCGGATTGCAGACAAGCGCCATAGAGATCATCGCTCGCTGCAGCATGCCGCCGGAAAACTCATGAGGATACTGGTTATAGCGTTTTTCCGCGTTGGCGATGCCGACCTTTTTCATCACGTCCAGGGAAATCTCTTTCGCCTTCTTTTTATCCTTTGTGATATGCAGCAGCGTCGCTTCAGTGATCTGGTTGCCGATCGTATAAAGCGGAGAGAAGGCCACCATCGGCTCCTGGAAGATCATGGAGATCTCCTTGCCCCGTATGGCACGGATATCCTTGCCGCGCGGGTCCATGGTCAGCAGATCGATTTCACCTTTTTCATCGCTGTTGTACAGAATATTTCCCGATGTTTTGCATTTTTTTTCGTTGATCGCCAGGATCGCCCGGCAGGTCAGCGACTTGCCGCAGCCGGATTCACCGACCAGGCCGACCGTCTCGCCCTTCTTCATGTCGAAATTGACACCGCGGACAGGGGTCAGCAATCCCTCGTGCAGCGGAATGCTGATGTTCAGATCCTTCACATGCAGAATCATATTGTCATCCATAAGTCCGCCTCCTTATTTATACGGATCTGCCGCGTCGCGCAGGCCGTCGCCGAAGAAATTGAATGCCAGCACCGTGACCGTCACGAAGATGATCGGAATCAGCTTGTTCGGATGGGAAACGATGTTAGTGACCGAGCTGGTCTCCTGCAGCATCACCCCCCAGGAGGTCGCCGGCGGCTTGATCCCGAGGCCGAGGTATGACATGGAGGTTTCACCGATAATGGAAGACGGGATGCTTCTTGTCACGGAAACGATCAGATAACTCATAAAGCCCGGAACCATATGCGTCCAGATAATGTTCCAGGTGGAGACACCCGAAAGCTGGGCTGCCAGGATGAAATCCTCATTTTTCAGCGAGAGGAACTTGCCGCGCACCGTGCGCGCCATACCGGTCCAGTTGATGAAGGAGAGGATGATGGTCATGTAAAAGTAGATCTGAATGGTGGAGATCCCCGGCGGGATCGCCGCGGATAGCGCCAGCCACAGCGGGATCTGCGGAACAGCACTGATCACCTCAATGATCCGCTGGATGATAAAGTCCACCCTGCCGCCGAAATAGCCGGAAACCGCTCCGAGCAGCACCCCGAGGAACAGGCTGATAGCCGCCGCGACAAACGGGATCGTCAGCGAGATCTGGGATCCGAGGAAGATACGGGAGAAGATATCCCGGCCCAGGCTGTCACCGCCGAAGAGGTAGATCCGCGCGCCTTTACCCCCGTTGCTGCCTTCGCTCACACCAAAGAGATGCAGGTCGCAGGGGATGAACCCCAGCACTTTATAAGGTTCGCCGTGCGTGAAGAAATGGATCGGGTAATATTCTTTGGTATCTTCAGAGATCGTTACCCGCAGCGTCTTTTTATCCGAGATCTTGGACAGCTTGTAAACAAACGGACCGACCTTTTCCCCCTCATGGTACATATGGATCTTTGTCGGGCTGCAGTCTTTATAGATCGAATCAAATTCAATGGTTCCGTACGGCGCGATGAAATTGCCGAGAAGCGCAAAGAAATACAGGATGCCCAGGATCACCATGGAAATACGGGCCAGTTTATGCTGCTTCAGCTTACGGCCCATCAGCTGCCATTGGGAAGCAACATAATAGGATTCGTTTGATTGAACTTTCTTAGCCATTATCTGCTGCCTCCTGAAAAACGAATGCGCGGATCGAGGAATGCCAGTCCGATGTCGGCAAGCAGGATCCCTACCTCGACCAGAAAGGCCTGGACCATGACGATGGCCCCGGCCAGGTACATATCCTGTGACAGCAGTGCATCATAAAGGACCGGCCCCATGATCATGATATTCAAAACCATGGCGGAAACGGTCGAACCGGAAAACAAATGTGAAAGGGAAGTTCCCAGTCCGGTCACCGTGGGGTTGATGGCTGCGCGGAAGCAGTACTTCCAGATGATCTTTGTTTCGGAAACGCCTTTGGCACGGGCTGTCAGTGTATAGGGCTGGCTGATTTCGTCCAGCATCTGGGCCCGGATCGATCGGATCGTCCCGCAGGTACCGCCCAGACCGAGAACGATGAACGGGATGATCAGACGCTTCAGGAATTCTCCGATGTTGCCCCAGTGAACGCCGTTTTCCAGCATTTCCTTGGAAAACAGGCCGACCAGCGGATTCCCGGTCCACTTGTAGGCCAGGATCATACAGATGATCGCCAGGATAAAGCCCGGCACAGCCGCCCCGATGAACCCAATAAAGGATAACAGGTAATCCCCCAATGAATACTGGTGTGTAGCGGAATAAACCGCCAGCGGGATCGAGACCAGATACTGGAAGATCATGACCGCAAGGGTCAGCCCGACCGTCAAAGGAAGGTATTCCCTGATCACCGTCCAGACCGGTTTACCCTCAGAAAAGGAATATTTCCAGTTATGGTGGGAACCGTACAGACGGTACCAGGTCGTGTTGGAAGGCGTCCAGATGATCCCTTTGATCCAGCTCCAGTACTGAAGCATAAACGGTTTGTCCAGGTCGAAGTCTGCCCGCAGCTGCTCAATGACCTCGGGCGGCATCTGTTCACCCTGCCCCGTAAGTTTGGCAATATAAGCAGATACATAATCTCCCGGCGGCAGCTGGATCACCACAAAAATCACAAAGGAGATCAGCAGCAGGCTGGGGAAAATCGCCAATATCCGCTTAATGATATAAGATACCAGATCTCTGCGGAAAAAACTGGCGATCCCTTCAAAAAAACCGCCGGTTTCTTTCGTCTTTTCATCGTTCATAAGCGTTTCCTTATAAGGAAGGATGGGAATGTATGAACATCCCCATCCTTTTCATGTTATTTACAGATCTGTCCGCGGTTTATTTGAAATAAATGGTGTTGAACCCGAACTGCATCTGGAAATTGAATTTATCTTCGTTCAGCATGGTTTCCGGCCAGTTGCCGAGGCCTGTGCGAACCATATAGTATTCACTCGGGGTCGTGCTGAAGGCGAGGAACCAGGTGTTGTCGATGAGGATCTGCATCATTTCCAGTTCCTTTTCATCGCGGTCGGTCAGTTCCGGGATCTGCAGCCATTCCTGATAAACGTTATAGAGTTTGAGCAGGTCACCTTCGAGATCGAAGAATTCCGGATTGTAGGCTGAGCCCCTGGTGTCATAGAAGGAGTACCAGGTCGCGGCCAGGTTCAGCGGGATGAACTGCTTCGGACGGGATTCGATCTTGTAACCGCTGATTTCCTGGTCACCCCACGCGGCATCCCAGCCTTCATTGGAGTCGCAGATGGTGTTGTAGTTATCAGCCTGGTTCAGGTTCATTTCGATACCGATAGCATCCCAGTACTGTTTCAAAACAGCATATTTTTCAGCAGTCGCCGCGTCAGTCTTGCTGCAGACGACGCTCAGGGAGACCTTATCACCGGAACCCGGGAAGTGGAACCAGCCATCATTGCCCATGACCAGACCGCATTCTTCCGTCAGCAGTTTCTTCGCGTATTCGGGATCATACTGTGTATAGCGCAGGGACCATTCTTCATTGTAGCCGAAGTTCGGATATTCCGGAGCGGCGTTGGCAGGTTCGGTCAAACCGTCATACCAGAGGTTGACGACCTGTTCGCGGTCAACAGCCACGGACATAGCAATGCGGAAGTTCTTGTTGTTGACAAGATCGCGCATTTCAAGATTCTTGTCGGTCAGGTTGAAGTAAAGCTGTCCGTCGCCCCAGTAGGTGGAGGTCAGCTCATGACGTTCAACACCATCGCCCATTGCATCTTCAATGGCAATAACGTCTTTGATGTTTGCGACAATGTAATCCACATCGGAATCGTTGGATTCAAGCATCAGGATGGCCTGGTCGCTGTTGTTGACGATCAGGAAATCGATCTCATCGATGTAAGGCAGCTGGTTGCCTTCCGCGTCGACCTTCCAGTAATACGGGTTGCGGACCAGTTTCACCAGCGGATCACTCTTTTCGTTCATGGTGATGTAGGCGCTGATGGTCGGCATCTGCGGATGATTCCAGAAATAGTAGCCGGATTTACCGCAGGCTTTTACGGAGTCAAGTTCCATCCCGATTTCCATGAACTTCGCCATGACTTCTTCATCGGAAAGACCGGTATCCGGCCAAATGGGATTTTCCATGTAGTAGGAGGACGGGACTTTGTCTTCCCAGAAGTGCTTCGGAGCCCAGAACCATTTCAAGTCGCCGGTATCAACGAAGTTGGAGCGGAACTGCGGCTGGGCGAAGGTCCATTTCACGGTGTAATCGTCGATCTTTTCAACGTCGGCCCAGACTTCTTTACCATCAATGACCTGGAACAGGGGAGCCCAGTATGCCAGACCGTCATAGTTGTTCTTATGGAGCATATAGAACCAGAAGGTGATGTCATCCGCAGTGAAAGGTTCGCCGTCAGACCACTTCATGCCTTCGCGAAGGTGCATGGTCCATTCAGTCATGTCTTCATTGGACTCGAGAGATTTCAGTACGTTGTTGAAAGGCGTACCGTTGGTATCGAAGTCGACCGGGCGTTCCAGCGTGGAAGAGCGGCAGATTTCCCAGTTGCCGACTTTGGTAACGGCTTTGGTGAGCACTCCGCCGTATTTACCGATTTCGAGCGGCTGGTGGTTCTTCAGCTCGGTCATAACATAGACGTCCTCAGCCTTCGGCAGACGTTCTTCCACCGGAGGGAGTTCACCGGCTGCAACCTTCTCAGCCAGCATCGGTGCTTCCTTGAACTCAACGGCCTGTGCAGCCACAATACCGAGAGTCAACAAAGCAGCCAAAACGATTACTAAGACTTTCTTCATATATACCTCCATTCAATTTTTTGAAATTGTACACTAATTTTATTCCATGCAAGCGCTTGCAACAATGTTATGAATGTCATGTTTATTCGTGATTTGAAATACAGAATGGCACCGGACAGGAAAGCCGGACCCCGGAAAAACCGAGCCATCAGATTTTTTCAAAATCCTTCGTTTTTGAACCAAATGATGGTATTGTTAACTTCGTAATGGGTCAGATGTGCTCGTTTTCACGGGTTTGAACAGGGCATTTTGGAGGCAGAATCATGGCTATGCGAATGTCGGATATCGCTAAACTGGCGGGGGTTGCGGAAAGCACCGTATCCCGTGCTTTTTCACACCCGGAAAAGCTCCGGAAAGAAACGCTGGAGCGCATCATGAGCATTGTCAGGATGTATGACTATCGTCCCAATGCTATGGCACAGGCGATTGCCCGCCGGCATTACGCACTGGTCAGTTTTCTCCTCTACAACAAAAGCCGTCCCTTTTGGGGCTCAACTTTTTACGGTCCGGCTCTGGACGGTTTCATGGAACGGGCTAAAGTCCGCGGACATCATGTCGTTTTAGGTGCCACCGGCATACAGAATGATTTTTTCGAAGAAAGCTTCATCAACGACAGCATCGACGGAGCTGTTCTCGCATCCCGCGATCCGGATCCCATCATAAAGGTATTCAAGAAGCGTGGGATCCCGATCGTACTGTTCCAGAACGAAACGTCATTGGAAAACGTCGGGATGGTCACTAACGATGACTATAACGGTATGATGCAGATCATGAAGCACCTGATCGAAGAAAAGGGCTATGAGGACATCGCATTTTTCTCCAACCGTCTTTCCCATGTATCCAATATGCAGCGTTACTTTGCCTATGTCGATGCCCTCCGGCAGCATGGGCTGCGCCCATATACGAATGAAGAGCTGCCGGAATACAAATTATATTCCACGTACGACCCCAACCCGACCATCCTTGCCCGTTACGAAAGGAAGGATATCCCACGTTTCGGGACTCCGTTTGTCGTAACTTCTGGCCGGCCGAACAGGGTGGAAAATGATATGCTCAAGCTGCTGCCTCTCCGGAAAATGCCCCGGGCAATCGTCTGCGCGACTGACAGCATCGCCATCGGAGTCTGCCGGGCGCTTCAGCAAAAAGGATTCCGGATTCCTCAGGATGTGGCCGTTACCGGTTATGATGACATGGAAATGGCAGCTTTTTTTACGCCTTCTCTGACGACCGTTCATGTTGATTCTTTCCAGATGGGAGCGGAAAGCATGGACCTGCTGCAGAAATATATTGATGATCCGGAGCATCCTTCCCAGTGCATCTGCCTCGCAGACGAACTGGTAATTCGGGAAAGCAGCTGATTTTCTGGATGAATTTTAAAAGCCTTGAGCAATACATCACGGGAGACAGCGGAAGATCTACACTCTTTGCAATGAAGCGGGCGTCAAAGTATATCGTACATAAATGAGGAGACAGCGTTTACGCTTGAATTCTCCAGAGACGATCGGAATATCCCGCCAAAGGATGGCGGAATAAACGGCGGGATAACCGAAGCAGAGCTGATGCTGCTTTCTTTACTGAAGCAATCACCGTCCATGACAAACGCAGAACTGGCGGATGCGTCCGGAAAGTCAGAGAGAACCATATCCAGGCTACTCGCGGCACTGAAAAACAGAAAGCTGATACAGCGGATCGGTTCAAACAAAACGGGTTATTGGAAAGTGATGTAATGAGTATAATAGCGCCTTCAATCGATCGGGATTTCTTTGATATTGGATCAACTCCGGTGGACGAGGAAGCGGCATATCGCCATGATCCTGCAGGATAAGAAAGATTATGAACGCAAAATTATTAGGGTTGTTCAGCGGCTTTCCGACGCATCATTTTACCGATGAGACAGCACTGGTGCTTAAGGAAAACCTGCCCCGACGGGAAAGCCTGGTTTTTATCAGCGCCTGGCCCGAAGATTACGCGCGGAATAACGATGACAGCGACAGGATGCATGAGATGTTTGCGGAACGCGGCATGACGTTCGCCAAGCATCGTGTGATCGACCGACGAATAAGCGCAGCGGATGCCGTAAAATTGGTGCGGGCGGCAGACTGTATCTTCCTAATGGGCGGGGATGTGACCTTGCAAATGGCGCTGATCCGGGATCTCGGGCTGATTTCAGAGCTTCGGGCCAGCCGAGCTGTGATCCTCGGTGTCAGTGCGGGTTCCATGAACATGGGGCGATACGTGGCTGAAATCCGGGAGTCAAAGACACTATATGAAGGGCTTGGCCTGACGGACATCACCGTAAAAGGGCACTATACCGAAGACGCATGGTTTCTACCGGCGTTGAAGGAGATTTCCAGAATTCAGCCGGTGGCTGCCATGGAGGATGAAAGCGCGATTTTTATCCAGGGCGACACTACCTGGAGCTTAGGAAATATCCATTGGATCACCAAGGGTGAGATACGGGATCGGTATTCACTGGATGTTCCGGATATGTGAAGAAGTATTGGGAGGCGGGATCGTTATGGAAAAGGCAGCAAAAGAATACCTGGCGAAGGTTGCTGAGAAAGCGGCTCAAACTCCTTTTCATGGCTGTATTGAGGGGAAAGAATCAAATCTTGAGCCGATCATTCGCTTTTTCCCAAAGTGGACGCCAAGAGAAGCCGATGGGTTATGATGCGCGGCATTTGTCTATTATTGCTGCAGGGAAGCGGGATTTGAGATACCTATCAGGCCGGATGAATGCAAAACCTGCCATCTGGCAGGCTGTATCGCCTGGGAAGAATTTGCGCAGGGCAATGTTGAGTTAGCGTATCACAAAGGAATAGAAGGCTTCGTTCCGGAAGCCGGCGATATCGTCATCTATGACAGAGTTTTTGAGAACCGGGAGCATGACCATATGGGCATTGTCCTGCAAAACACCGAAAACACGATTATCGCCGCGGAAGGAAATCTGAATAACGTGTCAGGGATCATCGAGCGCCCGAAAGATGAGCATATCCGGGGTTATATCAGAATTCCGGAAGGATACAAATACCAGAGGATCATGATGGATTATCAGACAGAAAACCTGATCCTTCATTTTGTAACGGAAGACGACTTGACCGAAGTCGCCCGAACCTGGCCTTCCGAGCATCATCCGCTTTCTGATGCGGAGGCTCGGGAAGCTATTGCCTATATGCGCGGAAATTACGAAAAGAATACGAAAGGCTGTATCTGTCACCTCTGCCTCGCGGTGTGCGGGGAGGAGCGTCACGGAACCATCATGGGGTGGTGCGGGTTGGACGGCACAAGGAATCATTCGGATCCTGAAATCTTTATCCTGTTGGATGAAGCATATCGAAACCGGGGATACGGAACGCAATGCGTCAGGGAACTGCTCCGGATCGCTGTGGAGGACTATGCGCTTCCCGGCGTTCACGGCGGCTGTGCCAAAGAGAACATCGCCTCCGTCCGAGCCATGGAAAAGGGCGGCATGGTTCGGTACGGCACAGAAGAAAACGGTGATCCGCTGTTCAGATTTACAGCAAAGGAGAAGGCTGAGCAATGAAAAAGAAGCTGATCCTCATCAGCGGATCTCCCTGCGTGGGCAAGACTGCCATAGGCACAAGGCTCTTTGAAAGCTATGACAACAGCGCATATCTGGACGGGGACTGGTGCTGGTGTGTGCATCCATTTTCCGTGACAGACCAGCGCCTGCGGAATGGAGACAGAAGCATGTCCTTTGTCCTGTCCAATTATCTGGAATCAGGTTTTGAATTTGTGTTCTTTACGTCGGTGGTGCTGACAGACGTGAAAATCCGGGAAAATATCCTGAATGGGATCACGGCCAGGGATTATGAAACCATCGCCTTCACGCTTACCTGTTCTGAGGAAACGCTGAAAAAGCGGCATGATAAGCGCGGCGATAAAGATGAAACGAATTACTACTGGCTGCACCTTCCGCCCTGCCCGGGGGATATCGTCATCGATACGGACAACAAAAGCATCCGTGAGGTTGTCAAAGAAATGAAGGTGCAAATCAATGCCGTGAGCGAATGAACCGGAGCGTGGATAAGGAAAAATACGATTGATTTGGATCGCAAGTTTTTGGAAAGATAAATACAAGTATCTGTTTTGATTCGTTACACAAATACCGGTCTGCCGAATAAACAGCAGACCGGTATTCCTTTTGCCAAGCTTGACAGACAGGTGCCCAGTCTTTCAAAACTTTCTTATGAGCATCTGCCTTAGCGGCTCCCGTTTTTTGTTTCAAAACGAAAATCAGTCAGGCGCGGCAAGCGTCAATCACTGATTTGTTCCAGCCTGTATTGGCGGCTGCCAAGACCGATCTCTTCACCATGTTCCAGCGTGTGCAGACCGTTGCGGCTTTCGATGCGCCGGACCAGGGAAGCACTGTCGGGAGAGGCGTAGACCAGGTCGATGCAGGCCTGATCCAGGGCAAGCGGGTCTGTTGAGGCAAGGATCCCGATATCGTGCATATCCGGTTCAGCGGGATTCCCGTCGCAGTCGCAGTCCACACTCAGCCGGTTCATCACGCTGATATAAACGATCCGATCGCCCATATAGTCATCCACACCCTTCGCGGCGTCTCCCATCGCTTCAAGGAAGGGATCCTGATCCCCGAAAATGCCGCCGCTGGTGCGTGTGCCGCCGGAGTGGATCCAGACCTTGCCCATGGAAGAGCCAAAACCGATCGAGATATTCTTGATCGCCCCGCCGAAACCGGCCATCGCGTGTCCCTTAAAGTGACTGAGAACCAGGAAGGCGTCATAATTGACGAAATGTGTACCGACATAATCCACCTGAAGACGGGTACCGCCGTTCACAGGTATCTCCATGCTGCCCTCTTCATCCAGAATGTCCAGCTCAGCGATTTCCAGCAGACCGTTATCCTCCGCCTGCTGACGGTGCTTCGCGGTGCTCGCGCGGCTTCCGCCGTAAGCGGTGTTGCATTCTACGATCGTACCGTTCACCGCATGGACCAGATCACCGATCAGGGCAGGGCGCAGGTAATTGCTGCGCGTACTTTCACCGGTGGACATTTTCACACCGACCTTTCCGGAAAGGGTCACACCCAATGACTCATAAGCTTTCATCAGAGCTTCGGGGGTGATCTCATTGATGAAATAAACGGTCGAAGGCGCATCTGCGGACTGATACGGAAGTTGTGCGTAATCGATCACATTTCCGCCGTTCGTGGTCAGCGTTTCTGCCGAAGCAGCACTTACCAGAATAAGACATAAAATAATAATTCCGATAACCTTTTTCATTGTCTTTCTCCTTTGTAAATATTCACATAAGGGCAGCTCTGACGCTGCCGCGGCGCCAGGTCCTGACATGGATATTTCGCTGAACTGATTCCCGAAGAGATCAGAAACCCGATGTTTTGATCACCTGTCCGAGAATCAATCCGATAATAACGGCAGCCGATGCGAAGACAACAGGCAGCCATGGTTTCTGCTTTTTCGCTTTACTCATGCAAAGGTCCGCGGCCTGTGTTCCGATGAACGTCCAGAAAATCAGCATCAGCAGATTTTCCGCGATCACCAGCACCTTTGCCTTTTCATAATCGAGAAAGGCGAAGGGATTTTTAAACAGCATGTAATCCAACAGATGATCCCGCCGGAAAATGAACAATCCGTATCCCGCGATGACAGCAAAAATGCCGCTGAGGATCATCCGCTTTTTATCGGAGAGCTTCAGCTTTGATATCATTGCCGGGACGTGCAGCCCCAGATGAAGTCCCATCAGGACAAATGACCAATAGGATATGGCAAGATGGAACTGCCGGGCAAAAGAGATGGGTGCCATGCCGTAAAGAAAGGGAACCGCGTATCCGCTCATCGCCATACCGCAGAAAGCCGTCAGCGCGATAGATGCCAGAAGCAGCGTATTGTTCACCGTTGTGATGACGCGGTAGGCGTTGTATCTGCCCTTGAATAACGCACTGTACCATTTCCGGTTCAGGATGTGATGAGCAATCAACAGAACCGTCATCGCGATCCCGATCCACTCATGCAGCTTCTCCCCCGTGACCTGATATGCCATCAGGAATAGGAGCAGAACAGTCATGACAATGTCAACGATTTTTTTCTTCATAGCTGCGGTTCCCCTGAAAACGGACTATTGATATTGTTCCGCCCAGGTTTTTAACTCCTGAGAGGAAACCGACGCGGCGAAACGCTTCCCGTTTTCGACCTTAGCACCCGCGGCAAGCTTTGCCATATTCGCAGGCGCTTCACCGAGTCCGCTGCCGCCTGAGGTCGCAAACGGGACGACCGTTTTCCCGCTGTAATCATAGGCTTCCATAAAGGTATCGATGATGGACGGTTCCCGATACCACCAGATGGGGAAACCCACAAAAACCACATCATATTGAGCCATATCACCGACTTTGGAAGAAATTCCCGGTCGGGCATTCCGGTCTTTCATTTCGACCGAGCTGCGGCTGCGGCTGTCCTGCCAGTTCAGGTCGGCCTTGCTGTAAGGTCTTTCCGGCACGATCTCAAACAGATCCGCGCCGATTTCACCCGCCAGCTTTTCCGCGGCGGACTTTGTAATGCCGCTCGCGCTGAAATACGCGACTAATTTTTTACTCATCAGTACTCCTTTAATTAATTCAGGCTCAGCCCCAATCGGTAAGCCTGTTCCGGATATATGCTCCGCTTCGTCATGGAAGGGCTTCCGCATCCATAGCCCAGAACCATCCCCCGGTCCTCAAAATTTATGTAGCGGACCAGCGTCCGGTAATGGGCTTCCAGCGCATCAAAAGTCCAGTCATCCGCGTTCCATGCCACAGTCAGCAGTGCGGATTTCAGATGTCTGCGGTTCAGGCTGCTGTTGTAAGCACAGAACCTGTCGACCACCGCTTTCAGCTGCGCGCTCATTCCGTAGTAATACAGAGGCGTCGCGAATACGACCATGTCTGCCCGGAGAAGCTTTTGGCGGATCAATTCGACGTCATCCTTCTGGACACAGGGTCCTTCGTATCCGCACCTGACACATCCGAGGCAGGGATGCACATTCATATGGCAGACATCGATCCTTTCTACCTCATGTCCCTTTTCCTCGGCACCTTTGGTAAACTCATCCGTGAGGATCCCCGTTGAACCGGAGCGGTTCGGACTGCCGAATAAGATAACGATCTTCATGATATCTGTTATGCCTATGCGCAACTACTGCAGGCTATTGATCCAGGACCGCAGGTCGTCTTCGGAGACATTGCCGCCGAAACGCCGGCCTTCAAGCCATTTGCCGCTTTCCGCGTTTTCCTCAAGGATCTTTCTGCTCCTGCCGATACCGCTGCTGGCTGAAGTGCAGAAGGGGATCAGGGTAATATCCTCAAAATCATAAGTCTCCACGAAGGTATCCATGATGCGCGGCGCTTCACCCCACCAGATAGGATACCCGATGTAGATCGTGGAATACCCCTCAAGGTTCACCGGATCGCTGCCGATTTCCGTACGGAAGCTGCGGTCATTCTGTTCCAGCGTGGTGCGGCTGTTCCGGTCGTTCCAGTTCAGGTCCGCATCTGAATAATCATCGGCGGCGAGTATCTCGTAAAGATCCGCGTCTGTTATCGCCGCGATTTTTTCCGCCACGCCTTTCGTGGTCCCGGTCGCTGAAAAATAAACGACCAGTACATCTTTACCGCTCGGTTCCGGTGTACTTCCGGCCTGCTGCGCGTCCGGAGTAAACGCGAACGCTGTCATCGCTGTCAACAAAACAAATGCCAAAACAAACACAATCATTAGTCCATAATTCTTTTTCATAATTTATCAATCCTTGCTTTTTCAAACCTATAATCCGGATCAGGATTCACCAATGCGTCGTGAATCTCTGACCACTGACCACTGTTCCCCGGCCCCTGGCCCCTGACTCCTGGTCCCTACCTGAGTCCGTTGGCTGTGAGCCAGGCTGTTACATCATCCGCCATGCCTGATCCGCCGGAATAATGGATCGAAAGCCCTTCCCCAATATCGGAATTCGGCGCAAGCTTGGCGATCGCGGTGATGCTCTGACCGAACCTGCCGCCGCCGTGAGAGCAGAACGGGATGATCCGTTTCCCGGAAAAATCATACTCTTCAAGGAATGTCGCGATCGGCATCGGGATGGACGCCCACCAGTTGGGATATCCGATCAGGATCACATCATAATCTTCCATATGCGCTACGTGATTCGCCAGTTCCGGTCTTGCCTTGTCATGCTGATCCCGCTGGGCTTCCATCAGCACGGTATTGTAATCCGAAGAATACGGATGGATCGGCGCAATTTCGATGATATCCGCACCGGTCTGATGCTGGATCTCCTGCGCGATCCTTCTGGTGTTGCCGCTCCAGGAAAAGAAAGCGATCAGGATGCGGTTCCCGGTCTGGGCCTGCAGATCAGTATCGGAGGCGGTGATGACGCCGGAGCGGTCATTTCCCGCGTTCCGGACCAGACGCACGCCGAGATTGAAGCTTTTCATGTCAGTCTGTCCTGCCGCGCGGTAAGCGCTCCGCATGTTCTTGGCGAAGTCATTCCAGCCGCCGCCTCTGTAAACATGCCGTGTGCCTGTTTCCGGTCCGGTCGGATCAGCTGTGTTTTCGAGGTCATACACTCCGTAATAATCCCAGCACCATTCATTCACATTTCCGTGGCAGTCATAGAGACCCCATTTGTTCGGGGAAAAGCTGCCGACAGCGATCGTCGTCTGGCGGTATTTGCCGGGTCTTGCTTCCAGTACGGAATTATCGAAGTAGTTTTCTTCAATTTCATACGGATAATGGCCGTAAAAATTCGCCTCTTCCGCGTCCAGTGATTTTTCCGCGTTGAAAGGTGTCACGGTCCCCGCCCGGCAGGCGTATTCCCATTCCGCTTCGGTCGGAAGCCTGTACCCGTCCGCGCTTCTGTCCCAGCTGACGGTGCCATCCGTTACCGTATAGACAGGGGTCAAGCCGGCATCAAGGCTTTTAGCGTTGGCGAATTTTACCGCGTCGAGCCATGAAATGTTTTCCACGGGAAGATTTTCTCCGCTAAAGGTCGCGGGATCCGTGCCCATCAGGCGTTCATATTCCTCCCGGGTGGTCTCATACGCATCGATATAGAAAGGCAGGACGGTGACCTCATGCTGCACTTCATCATCAATGCGCCAGTTTTCGGATTCCGGGCTGCCCATCAGAAATGATCCGCCGGGAATATAGAGAAAACCATCGGGCTGGCTGTCCGCTGTATCCTGAGCGGACACGCTGCCGATCAAAAATGCCATCAAAAATGTGATAATAAAAATCTTGCTAAAGTTTTTCATATTTATGATCCAAATCAGGATCCATCAATGAGGCATGAAAGTCAGAATTTCTGACACCTGACACCCGGATCCTGATTCCTTTTTCAAACTTCTTTTGCCTTATTTGAGTTTCAGATATGTGTCGTCGCCGACCGCTTCGAGCCATTCATTGCCGGTCTCTTCTCCGGGAACTTCGATCGCCAGATGGGAGAACCAGGAATCCGGAGCCGCGCCATGCCAGTGCTTCACCTCCGGCGGAATATTGACGACCGATCCGGGTGTCATCAGTACGGCTTCTTTGCCCCATCCCTGATAATATCCGCGTCCGCCGACACAGATGAGCATCTGACCGCCTCCGCTTTTCGCATGATGGATATGCCAATTGTTCCGGCATCCGGGTTCAAAGGTGACGTTGTAAATGGGAACCTGCTCCGCTGATACCGGTGCGAGATAGCTCTGCCCGACAAAGAATTTTGCATACGCGTCGTTCGGAGCACCGATGTGGAAAAAGATCGTGTTCTGGTATTTGTCTTTCTCCGTTTCCGCGGGGATCTCCTCATTCCAGATCTCTTTCGCAAGGCGGAAAACAGCCCAGCCTTTCGGCCATCCGACATACATCGTTGCGTGCGTGATGATGGCGGCAATTTCTTCCTTTGTAACGCCGTGTGCTTTCGCGTTCTGCAGATGATAGCCAAGCGAAGAATCCGTAATACCGGAGGCCATCAGTGAAACGACGGTAATGATGCATTTCGTTTTGACATCGATCGCGTCTTCATTCCAGACTTCGCCGAACAAAACGTCATCATTCAGATGGGCGAACATCGGAGCGAATTCACCGAGCTGGTCTCTTCCTGCTGTTTGAACGATTTTCTTACTCATGATTTCTTATCTCCCTTTATTGATTGATCGCCTGTGGACCAGACGTGTTTTTCATTTGCGTTGATACGCTTATTCTGCGCCATCACCCCTGCCAGCGGATGCGGAACATACGGTTCTTCCAGATATGCGGTCTCCTCATCGGTAAGATCCAGATCAACCGCTTTGGCGGCGCCTTCGATATGATACAGTTTTGTCGCGCCAACCACCGGCGCAGTCACCTTCGTCAGCAGCCAGGCAAGCGAGACTTCTGTCATCGTCACGCCGCGTTTTTCCGCGATTTCCGCAACCCGGTCGATGATCACGGCATCCTGGGCTGCCGTTGCGTCATACTTGAATCTGGCGTAACTGTCTTCAGCCGCCCGCTTCGTCTCTGCCTCTCCGGGTTTTCTGGACAGGCGTCCGCTTGCCAGGGCGCTGTAAGGGGTGAGCGCGATGTTTTCTTCCTCGCAGTACGGCACCATTTCACGTTCTTCTTCACGGAAAATGAGGTTGTAATGTCCCTGAATGGAAACAAATTTCGCGAATCCTTCTTTTTCCGCCAAAGCGTTCGCCTTCGCGATCTGCCAGGCGAAGCAGTTGGAGATGCCGATATACCGGGCTTTGCCGGCATTGACAACGCGGTTCAGTCCGTCCATAATATCGTAAAGCGGCGTATTCCAGTCCCACATGTGATAGATGTAAAGGTCCACATGATCCATGCCGAGATTTTTGAGGCTGGTATCGATCATGTTTTCAATATGCTGCTGTCCGCTGATCCCGGTTTCGATTTCAGCCTGTGTCCGGGGAAGGAACTTCGTCGCCACGACCACATCATCACGCTTCGAGAAATCCCGGAGCGCACGGCCAACATACTGTTCGCTTGTTCCGCTCTGATAAGCAATCGCGGTATCAAAGAAATTTACGCCGAGATCAAGCCCTTTTTTGATGATCTTCCGGGAGTGTTCTTCATCGATCGTCCAGCTGTGCTGTCCGCGTGAAGGATCCCCGAACCCCATGCATCCCATGCAGATGCGGGACACGTTCAAATCAGAATTTCCAAGTCTTGAATATTTCATATGTTCCTTTCTCAGTCAGCATTGAGCAGCCGTACCAGGCAGCTGAGGGTAATATCATAAATAGAATGATATACGAAATCGACTTCAGCTTCTTTCATGGCATCCCGCTGCTTTTCTGTAACAGCCGTATAGGGATAAATACCGAACATAAACGGGAAGAAAATGTAAAGAAAGCTCCGGATCTCTCCGTCGTCCATTTCGGGACAGAACTTTTCGAGGATCTTCCGGATATTTTTCATTGATTTCCCGTATGCCTCTTTAAACGATGTGAGCAGTTCTCTGCGGCTGTTGGCTTCCATGTCGAAATTGTTCATGGAAAGCAGCTTGAGCAGCTGTTCACGGTTCTGCAGGGAACGCGCGATTTCCTCCGCGAGCTGTTTTCTTGTCAGGTTTTCATTGCGCGAAAGGATCAGTTCCAGGTCGGCATTCCAGCGGTCATATTCCCGTTCAAACAGCGCCAGGAAGATCTCTTCTTTGGTTTCAAAGTAGTTGTATATCGTCGGACGGGAGAAGGATGTGACTTTTCCGATTTCCTTGATGGTTATTTCTTTGAAACTCATGGTTTGATATAACCGTTCGCAGGCATTAATAATTTCTTCTCTTCGCTCCGCGATGAGTTCCGGTGTTCCTTTGATCATATGCCTCCTTATGGTTCCGTTTGTTGTTGACATGGTGTCAATACTGACATTATACATCATGTTGACACCGTGTCAACAAAGCATTACGAATTTTATTACATCATTGCATTCATTTCTTTGGCGAAAAGAAGCTGGGGAAACGCTGACAATTGCCCGGTTCATAAAAAATGAGCCGAAGCAGTTCGCTTTCGGCTCATCATCGATCCCGATAGTTAGAAGAGAATGCCTGTTATTTTCCCTTTCTCTTTCCTTTTTCCTCTGCCTCTCTCTGTTTTTTCATGCGCTTCAGCACGGTGTCGCTCGGCAAATATGTTTCCGGCTCCGTTACTTTCTTCCGGAACAGCTTCATGAACCAGTTTGACTGGTTGTATTTGAATTTCTTCTGCTGCAGTTCCTTCTGACGCTTTTCGTATTCCTTCACTACCTCTTGACTGGTGCGTTTGGCATTCGTCCCGTGGGTATAGGTATCCGCGAAGGTCTCGGCGAAAAATTCATATACAGCAGATCTTCCGTAACCCGAAGAGATCTCACTGTCTCTGAGCGGGGCGCTTCCTTCAAGGTCAACCTGACCGCTGTAGTGCTTAAGCTTTTTATATTTTCCCTGGTGATAGCCATCGGAGCTGTAGTATTTGATTTTCTCTTTCTGCTTCGGCGTGAGAATATCCCGGTTCAGCAGGACCTCTTTGATGATGTCGTTCTCCGTCTCGGATTTTTGACTGGATTCCTCCCCTTCCTTCAGGGTTTCGTTGCGCATCGGCATATTAAACGCGAGGAGATGCCCGAGCTCATGGTTCCCGTTGTGGTCGAAGTCTCCGTTCCATTCATTATTTCTCGCGATTTTTTTTGCCTCATCAGCGCGTTCCTTTTCCCCCTCGGCACCGGAACGGTCATGAAAGGCATTGTAATAGACATCAGTCTTCTGCCTGCCGCCGGAGGTACGTTGTACACCCATATGGGTTTTGGCTTCACTGTCTGCGATCAACAGGTTCCCAATCTTATTCCGCAATTCCGGGTAATCCCAGACCTGACGGGACATGTGCTTGAGTTTATTTTTGAAGAGAACCAGATCCGGCTCGACTTCACCCTCATCCAATTCCGGTATCTCATATTCGATGGTGGCTTCATCGTTGCCGGTGAATCTTGCGAATATCTTATAGGCTTCCTGGAAGGTTTTGGCGTTATCGATCTCTTCCTGGATCGTCGCTACCTCCGGAATATTGCCGGGATTGAACTTGTCGGCTTCCGGATCCTCAACGTCGAGCTCGTAGGAGCGTTTATTTACCTGCCGCGTATCACCTTTCCGAGCAGCCCGGGGCTCCTCCTGGATCATCCCGGCCTGGGATGCCAGTTCCCGTACCTGATACGGGCCCAGCCGGTCGGAAATACTTTTGATCAGGGCTTTGTACTGCCTGATGCGGACGTTGGTCTTGAACAGGCCAGCGCCCTTCCAGACGAGCTCCGTCAAAATGTCTCGCAGGGCATAGTCCTGATAGGCCGCGCGGACCAGGAAGAAAGATGCGGTTTTCGGCCGGAATTTGACGTGAAACCGCTTGCCGTCATCCTTTTTGTTAAGTTGGCTTGTCAGTTTCGAAGAGATCATTTCATCTAAATCAAAGCGTATGGCATTATAGATGTTCAGACCGCGGCTTGTGGCGAAGGTACTTGCCAGTTTCGCCTCGAGAGCGGTGAGCTCACCGACATCACCCGGAAGCGGGTCGTCATCGTTGGTCAGCTCGAAATCCTTTGAAGTCGCCTTTACGAGTCCCGGATTTATTTTTTCCCTTTGCTTCTGCTTGGCCGTTTTCAATTGGACGGAACCCGCCGGCATCGATTGGGAAACATTGCCGCGGACCGCGCCCTGCTGGACCGTGTGGACCAGTTCATGGGCTGCCAGTGACGGCGTGAAGCCGCTTTTGCCGAAATAGACATCCCGGCCCTGCGTCCAGGCCTGCGCACCCATCGCTTCACTCTGCCGGGCGCTGGAGGGTCCGCTGTGGAATCGTACGCCGGAGAAATCCGCCCCGAGCCGTCCGCCCATTTCTCGGCGGACCGAAGACGGCGTCCCCGATGTTACTCCTTCCGAAAGACGGTCAGCCTCCGCTTCAGCCTTCGGGAGCTCCATGATGCGTGAAACAACGCTGTTGGGTACCTCCGACAAATCTCCGGGGCCTCCTTCTGCTCCGGGGAGCGCCATCATGCGCGAAACGACGCTGTTGGGCAGTGTCTGTTTCTCCCCCGAAGTGTTCCGCTTTTCGTCATGTTGTTTGTTTTTTTCTTCTGTCGTGTTTTGTCTGGTATAGGTGTTTCCCATAGATACCTGCCGATCACAATTGATGCAAAATCAGTTATGAAAGAATTATATCATTTTTTACACATCCAACAGAGTTTTTTTCAAATCTGTCCCGCATTCGGTTCATAAAACCGTATCGATCCTGCAAAAGGATCGATACGGATCATCAACTGTTATCGTAAATACGATCAATTATTGCTGCAGACATTTGAGATCACAGAGATCAATGAAATCATGGTCTGGTTTTTGGATCGGATACGATTCTTTTGGGAAATTCAATTTTTTTTCATCTTTTGTCAGTATCCCAGACCGGAAAGCCACTGGGCGACGCTTTCTTTTACACTGTCCTGTCTGTTCTGGCAGTCATTTCCGCGGATGGCAAGGCCGGTTTTCACTTCTGCGTTCGGACAGACGGATGCGAGTTTTCTGTCGAAACCGGAAAGTCCGCTGCCTTCATGGGTGGAAAACGGGATCAGCTTTTTCCCGCTGAAATCGTTATTTTCAAAAACCGTGTACATGATCATCGGCCAGTCACCCCACCATACCGGGGCGCCGATAAATATCGTTTCATATTGGGACAGATCAGGCTGATTCTCTTTGAGATATTCAGGCCGTGCATTTACATTCTGTTCCTGCTTCGCAACATCCGTCAGGGCATTATAGGTCATGGGATAATGGTCGTCCACCGGCAGCACTTCGAAAAGATCGGCACCGGTCTGTTCCGCGATCATCTCCGCGACGATGGCGGTATTGCCTTTATCGATCACACCGACCGTATACTGCTCACCGGTGCGGGAAAAATAGATAACAAGGATGTCAGTCTTCGTTTCAGGGAGTTCCCGGGCGGGGATCGTTTCCGCCTGTTCCGAAGGAACCGTTTCAGCATCAGGCTGAATTTCTTCCGTGATTTGCTCCGCAGGGGCGGCTTCCGTATTTGATGTTACCGGAACCGCAGTGCTTTCCGCGGTTTCAGCAGGAATGGTGTCCTGCGCAGCGGCTGTGACAACTTCGCCCGCAGTATTACCTGATTTTTGCGCAGGCATGGAACAGGCTGCGCAGCTGACAAACATCAGGAAAACAAGAATAAATGATAATTGTTTGAATAATAATTTCATCAAACCTTTCCAACAAATATTTTGAAATCAGAATCCGCCAGGTCCGCGGTGTCCGCAGACTTCATTCCATTATCCCTTTATTTGAAAAATCCGCTGACACCGCCAAGCACGAGCCGGTTCGTCAGATGGATCACTTCTTCCAGCGGCAGCTTTTTCCCGTCCTCGACCCACTGCCGGTACGCGTTCAAAACCGCGTTATTGATAAACCCCATCAGCAGCTTTTTTTCATAATCGGACAGATTCTGATATTTGGCAGACTTTGACCATCCGGCTTCATTGACATTTTCGACCATATCATCCCGGATCACGTGATAAGGCTGGCTGCAGGTGATCTTTTCATAGGCGAGTCCCTGTTCGGCAGAATACAGGAAAAATTCACGGTTGACTTTGTCCAGATCCTCCGGCAGTTTCAAGTCTTTGATGCGTTCGAGATAGGAAGAAGACAACTCCGCCTGCATTTCAGCGAGCAGGAAATCAAGAGTCTCGTAATAATGATAGAAGGTCTTCTTATTGATCCGGGCTCTGTCGCACAGTTCTTTCACCGTGATTTTGTCGTAATCCTTTTCGCAGATCAACTCATCAAATGCTTTTTTGATGCTTTCGATCGTTTTGACGACCCGCAGATCTTCATTGCCTTTCAGGATCATAAGAAAACCTCCCTTTCGTTTGTATTCAGCCTACGCCTTTTCGAATTCCGGACGCCATGCGGCGAAGGAAGCAAGCATTTCATCGGTACGGGTATAGTAGCGGACGCCCTTGTCGAGTTTCGCGATTTCCGCCATTTCCTCATCCGTGAGCCGGAAGTCGAGGATATCGAGGTTATCTTTGATATGCGCGGTGTTTTTGCTTCCGGGGATCACGACAAAGCCCATCTGCGTATGCCAGCGAAGGATGACCTGGGCGGGAGTCTTCCCGTATTTCGCGCCAAGCTGCGCGAAGACCGATTCATTCAATAGCGATTTGTCTCCGTGACCCAGCGGATACCAGCTCATGAGTCTGATGCCGTATTTATCCAGTGTTTTCCGCAGTTCGGTCTGCGTGAAGTAAGGATGGGCTTCCACCTGGATAAACTGCGGGATGATTTCCCATTTCGTTTCCAGTTCCGCGATGTATTTCCCTTCAAAATTGGAAATACCGATCGACTTCGCTTTGCCTTCCCGATAAGCCTTTTCCAGCTGACGATAACCGGCGAGCCAATTCCCGGCTGGCTGGTGGATGTAAAGCAGGTCCACATAGTCCACGCCCAGACGCTCCAGTGTCTGATCGACCGCGTTTTCATTTTCATATTCACTCGGCCAGAGCTTGGTCGAAAGGAAGATATCTTCCCGTTTTACCCCGCTGTCCTTCATGCCGCGTCCGACAGCGCGTTCGTTCACATAGGCATTGGCGGTATCAACAAGAGAATATCCCATTTTCAGCGCTTCCCGGACGCTGTTTTCCGCGTCCTGAGGGGCAAGCATGAAGGTCCCGATCCCGATCACCGGGCATTCCAGCGCATTGTTCAAAGTAACTTTTTCCATGAATTATTCTTTACATCAACCCATTAGATTTCAGCCATTGTTCGATCTGCGGTTTTGAATCCGCAACTGCGCTGCCGCGGATGGCAAGCCCGTCCTGAACCTTTACTCCGCGGCAAACCTGGCGGATATCCCGTGCACTGGCGCCCATCCCGCTGCCTTCATTGGTGCAGAGCGGCAGGATGAACTTTCCGGAAAAATCAAAATGCTCCAGGAAGGTAAAGACCGCCATCGGCATGGTGCCCCAATAGTTCGGGTAGGCAACGATGACCGTATCATAAGCGTCGATCGACTCCGGCATGGAGACCAGTTCCGGTCTTGCTTTGGAACGCAGGTCCGCCCTGGCTTCATCAATACAGGCTTTATAAGTTTTGGAATAGGGCTTCACCATCTCGATTTTGAACACATCCGCGTCAATCAGTTCACGGATCTTGCCGACAGCGATTTCGGTATTGCCGACTTCAGCATAGCGCATGGAACCGCCGAAATAGTTTTCATCCGCTCTTGAAAAATATGCGATCAATGTCTTTGCCATTTTGGTTTCCTCCTTCGGTTAATGCAACTTAAGTTTCTTATTTTCTATATATAGATTATAGCAATTTTCAAAACGCATTTCAATGGGCAGTTTCAGGAATTTTGTTACTTAGGCAACCATTTTCACAAAAGGGTTGCTTATTTATCGAAGACACGATCCAAATTTCATATATTGAAAGCCCGGAATATGATCATTTTGTCTGTATTCTGAATGAAAAACGCCTCTTCCGAGGCGCTTGCTGATTTTTATTCAGATTCTGAAAATTACTGCTTCATGAGACGGGGGCTGACATTCCATGCTTTACCGATCCGTTTGCCTGATACATAATATCCAGGCTATAACCGGCAAAAATCAGCACCCGGAGTTATTTTCTGACAAATATTTCCGTATCTGATCCAATGCAGCAAGACAGTCATTCCATCCGAGCCAGTACAAATCGCCCAGCTTTTCCAAATCTCCTTCAACGCGGGAAACCGTCACAATTGCGGAAGGCGCAAAGCGCAGGAGTTTGCCTTCATTATTCAGTGTTTCGATCTCATCGCACTGCCGGTTGTAATCTTCAGAACTGTTTTCAAGTTTTTTGGCAAACGCGGGATACTTTCTGTAAAACCTGCGCGCGGGTGAGGGCTTTACCTTCTTACGGAACAAAGGATCTCTGGTCCGAATAACGATGATCTTCTCATACCCCTGATCGATTGCCCACTGATACGGGATCTTGCAGGAACATCCGCCGTCAAAATGAGGCACACCGTCGATCATCACCATGGGTGAAATATACGGCATCGTAGCGGAAGCCCGGATGGCCGTTATGATATCACTGCATTTGCCTTTTTCAAAATAAGTGGTTTCTCCCGTCAGGCAGTTTGTTGTTACCGCGATGAAACGCCTTTCCGGATCGTCAAACCGTTCCCGGTCCAAGGGCTCGAAAATGCCGCGCTCTTCCGTAAGGAATCCGACATCCAGAAAGCTTCGGCTGTGGATCATAGCCTTCGCGCCTACGTAGCGGCTGTCGTGACGGAAACCGAGGTTGATCCTTGCGGAACGCCCGATCTGACCGGAGACATAGTTCATCCCGCCCAGCGCACCCGCAGATACGCCGATCACACAGCGCATGTTGATGTCATGAACCATCATCGCGTCAAGAAATCCCTGCGTATATAATCCGCGGAAGGCACCGCCTTCCAGAACAAGGCACCCCTCCGTTATCAGGCTGCCGGCTGTTCCTTTGGGGATCTCTGTGATACGGGAATAAACCTTATTTGTTTTATGGGATTTCAATTTTTCAAACATTTTTCCCTCATATCAGGCTTTTTGCATAGATGCTTCATTATCAGGATTCATTCGAATCACCGGATACTTTTCGTTAATTTTATGAAAGCAGGAGCAATCGGCTGCATGATCATTGATGAGTCCACAGGCCTGCAGGTGGGAATAGATCGTCACCGGGCCGATATATTTGAAACCGTGTTTCTTCAGATCTTTGCTGATCTTTTCCGAAAGGCCATTGCTGACCGGGATCTTTCCCTCCGGGTGTCCTTCATAGACAATGGTCTTCCTGTCCGTATAGCTCCACAGATAATTGCAGAAACTGCCGAATTCATCCCGAATCTTTCGATAACACCGAGCATTATTGATAACCGCACGAACCTTTCGTTCTGATTTCAGCATACCTTCTGTATTGAGGATACGCTGTACATCATCTTCTCCGTAAGCGGCGATTTTATCATATTCAAAGTTTTCAAAACACTGACGGAATATCTCTCGTTTCTTCATCATCAGCCCCCAGGAAAGGCCGCACTGCAGACATTCCAGCGTCAGATGCTCAAACATCCGGCGGTCATCAGCATGTACCGGAATGCCCCATTCATTGTCGTGATATTTTCTGTCGGCATCATTTGCAAAGACCCGGTCACAATGTCCCATAAATTCCTCCGTCAAACACTTTCAAAACTGTCTCTGATCCGGTTTTGTATTTCATCGTCCGGGATGGTATCGTCCAGGATAATGGAAACCCAGCATTTCTTATTCATGTGGAATGCTGGATAGTACCCCTTCACGGTAAGGATCTCATTGATCTTTCCGCTGTCCGCCTTTACGTTGATCACTTCAACATCTCCGCGGTATGAAGCATCGGGATCAAGCTTATACCGGGGAACACTCCCCATCACCGCGAACCATTTTTTGGTTCCTTTCAGACGGTATGCAGCATAGGATGGGATGTTCGGCCAAAGAAATTCCGGGATCCTTTCATATGTCTCGTAGATATGATCGCAGATCCGCCGCGCCTGTTCGGAGTTGTAATACCGGTTGCGGCTGCATTTTTCCCGGATATCCAGAAGGAGATCGATGAATTTCTGCCGGATCCCGGCACTGTACCCTGCCGCGTTTTCAAAGCGGTAATTCACATACTCATCTTCTGCCGCCAGATCCATGATCCTGCCCCGGATCGTCCCGTCATACTCGATGACGATCTCAAACCGATCCTCCGGCAGCGGTTTTTTATAAATCAATCTGTCCTTTTCCGATTCAAAACCGTAGTCAAGCAGTCTGTCCGCCAGAATGAGGCAGTTGGAAAAAGTTTCGCTTTCGATGCTCATGAAGCTCTCCTTAATCCCCGCTGCGGTTCGGTAATTGAGCACATATGTCAACCGCCTGAAGCAGCGCGTTGCTCAATCTGCAGAAGGAGACCATATCCGGATCAAGATAATAATAGGTCATCCGCCCTTCCTTACGCATCTTTACGATCCCGACGTCTTTCAAAATCTGGAGATGGTGGGAAACTGCCGGGCGTGACAGATTGGTCCTTGCCGTGATGTCCGGGACACGTGATCCGTTATAGTCCATCCGTATCATTTCAAGAATAATGTGCTGGCGGGTCTCATCGCCGATCGCAGTAAGCGTTTTCCGGCAGGCTTCAAAGTTTTCAGCCAGATTCTCAATTTCATAATAGATTTTTTCCACTTTGTGCTCCTTCCGGACGATCTGTTTACACACATGAACAGTTTATAGCACAAAAATGTCTGAAAGCCACATTTGTAAAGAAAATCGAGACGTATCCAGCAAATAATGATCCGCATAGTCGGCGCCGGGATTTTAAAGCTGCCGTGCGAAAATACCCTCGACCTGATCTTCCGTCTGAACTGCAAAGGCCGGGAAATTTGCGGCAATCGTGAATTTCTCACGCGGATAGCGGTCAACGACCGTGCGCTTCAGAACAGCCTCGCTGGTTCCGTTGTGATACGCAAAGCTCGTATCAAACAGGTGGATCCGTTCCCAATAAACTCATCTGCCATCTGATTCAGCTGATCAAAATCAATGTTTGTGGGGCCTCCGCCGATTACCGGCAGACGTATATATCCAAACCCCAATTATCCCTGAGACATAAAATTTCTCCTCTGTTTATCCTTGCAGTTTATACACCCCCGTGCGGATCGAGGCGATCACGCCGCCGTCGATCAAAAGGTCCGTACCGGTGATGAATCCGGCATGTTCCCCAAGCAGAAAAGCGCCGGCTTCCGCGATCTCATCGGAGGTCCCGCAGCGTTCCGCTGCAGAGGAATCAACCATTTTCTGATAGCCTTCCCCGGCAGCCGCGAATTCATCGTAAGCGAGCGGCGTGACGATGACACCGGGGCTGATGGTATTGATGCGGGCTCTTCTTTCTTTCCATGTGGTGGCAGCAGCCTTCTGTGCCTGAAGATGGTTGACCCGTTTGGCGATCATATACGCGATACCGGAACCCTGCATGGCGGTCTCCCGGATAAACGGAAGGTCCATCAGCTTTTCGGTCGGCGTGTTCAGGATCTCCAGCTCGATCTCGTTCGGGATGGGGAACATATACCCCGTCTGGCTGGAGATAATGAGACCCGCACCGCCTTTCGCCATCACTTTGCCGAACGCGTCAACGGCATAACCGGTCCCGACCATGTCCAGGGCGAGAATATGCTCCGGTTTCGCCTGGTTCGGCGAGGCTCCGGCGGTATCAATGAAATACATCACATCGCCGAGCGCGGCTGCCTTTTCCGCGAATGCTTCGACGGATCCTTTCTCCAACGCGTTTACGACCATGGTCTCCGCGTCATAACCGCTGTACTGAAAATCATGGGATACCCTTTCCAGGTTCTTTTCGCTGATATCACCCAGCAGGATCTTTTTCCCCGCGGCGATCCGCCTCACGATGGCGGTTCCCATGCTTCCCGCGCCGAGCAGCGCGATCACTTCTTTCTTTTCGTTTCTGTCAAAAATCATCTTTCATCCTCCTTTGTTTTTGCATTAATAATCCGCGAAGCGTCTGTCGCGTTCAAGTGCTGTCATTTCCGCCATTTCTTCACCGGAAAGTTCAAAATCCCAGACGTCATGGTCTTCAATGATGTGCTGTTCATTGGATGAACCGGGGATGCAGATGTTTCCGGCCTGCAGATGCCAGCGGATGATCACCTGCGCTGAGGATTTGCCGTGGGCAGCCGCGATGCTGCTGATGGTCGGGTCATTGAACAACGTCTGCGTATTGCCCCGGCCGCCCAGGGGAAACCAGCTTTCCATGACGGTCCCGTACCGGGCGATATGATCTTTCATCACACCGCTCTGGTGATAGGGATGCGTCTCATTCTGCAGAAGGGCGGGACGGATGGTGGTCTGATTCACCAGCCGGTCGAAATCTTCCGGCTCGTAAAAGTTTGACAAACCGATGGACCTGAGCTTTCCTTTGGCGACCGCCCGTTCCATTGCCTGATATGCCTGAACGTCATTGGATGGCTGGCTATGATGCAGGATCATCAGGTCGATATAATCGACTCCGAGCCGTGAGAGGGAAGCATCGACCGCGGCGTCCCCGTTCCCGAAATCGGAAGTCCACATCTTGGTGGTGATGAACACCTCTTCACGGGTGACGATCCCCTCGCTGATGGCTCTGCGCAGCCCTCTGCCGACCCCGGTTTCATTCCCGTAGATCCTGGCTGTATCGATCAGACGGAAGCCTGCTTTGAGAGCCCAATAGGTCGAATTCTCCGCCTGGCTGTCGGAAAGGGCAAACATGCCGAGACCGAGGATCGGCATGTCATACCCGCTGTTCAACCGGACGGTTTTTTGTTCAAAATCAAAAACGGGATAGCCCTCGGCTGCCGAAACGGAACCGGCTGATATGAGGACACACATGACGAATGCTGCCGACAATATGGTTTTCTTACTCATTGGGAACTCCTTTTCTGATCACTTTTGTCCGTTGACGGCGATCCATTCACCGTCCCGTTTTTCATAATGATGGGTCCCTTTCATGCGGAAGGTCCCACGGGCGCCGTAGGCGTTGGCGTTCAGGACGGATGTGAAGGTAATTTCCGCTTTGTCGTTATTTACGCTGATCCGCGGGTTTTCTATGCCGATCGTGAAATATCTCAGACGCCCCGCGGCGATATCGGCGAAGTATTGCTCCCGGGTCTGCTGCATCCCGCTCATGTGGGTGAAGACCATATCTTCGGAGACGATCTCCCGCATCGTTTCAAGATCCTCGTCTGTCATCGCCTGGCAGTATTGAGCCTGCCGGTAAAGGACCGCGAGCTCCTCATCGGATAACGACGAAGGATCCGTACCTGTAATTTCTACATTGCTGAAGACTGAAAAATCATAATTCATTTTCGTTTCCTCCTTTTCCGGGTCCTGCAGGTTATCCGTCATGACCGCACCGGACTTCACATTGACGAACCCGCACAGCGCTGTCAAAATGATCAGCATGAATATTTTCGGTAAAGCTTTTCTCATTGCGGACATCCTTTCGCGTCAGGCTTTTCAGGATGCCAGGGTTTTGATCACCGCGGCCGGATTGCCTCCGACCACCGTATTGGCCGGCACATCCTTGACCACCACAGCACCGCCCGCGATCACCGCATTTTCTCCGATATGTACACCGGGCATGATCGACGCGCACGCTCCGATCCAGACGCCGTCTTCAATGATGACAGGTCTGCACCGCAGCACGGAGCGGTTTTCCAGGTCATGATTGGTCGTCACGATGGTCACCCTAGGACCGATCTGCACATTGTCTCCGATCTCGATCCCTCCGACGGACATCGCCGTGAAACTGTGATTGATGAAAACATGCTTCCCGAATGTGATCTGCTTCGGGAAATCGATCTGCAGCGGGGTGAAAAATCCGAGCCCTTCCGGGACCTTTCCGTCGAACAATTCCTCGAGGGCTCTTCTCTGTTCCTCCGAGCCCGGCTCCGCGTGATTCAGATGGAAGAGAGCCTTATTGGCCCTGTGCAGTTCCGCGATGACCGGCCGGTATTCCTCGGACCTCATGTCCACCGGCTCTCCGTTTTTCAGTTTTGTATAGATATCCATGCTGCCGTCTTCTTTCTGTGTTTGATCGTATCTGTTTATTACGAAGCACATAAGGTCAGCTCTGATGCTGCCGCGAAGCCGGCACAGCAGAACTGCACTTATGATGCGCCTCCGGGTAGATTTCTTATGAAACATTATAATGAAACGAAGAAAAGAAACAATGGGCACTTTGCTGCGATCGGTTTCTAAAGCAACTCTTTTGCGAAAACCGTTGCTTATCTCACCGCTCCGCCCAGACTGAGGGATGCGGCCGGTTCTGCCGCGGATGGATACGGCATTCATTCACGGGAAAAAACAATAAAATTAAATTGGGGAAAATTATGCCGGGCGCGGTATAGTATATATAACAAAATCGGAAATATGGTTGGAGGTAATATGAAATTTGACGATTTTGATAAACAGATGAGGGTATATGAAGAATCCCTGGATCAGTGTATCATCCCGGATATGTATATCGCTGTCAGGCTGGACGGAAGGTCCTTCACGCGTCTGACGAAGGAGGTATGCAAATTCGAGGCTCCTTTTGATCCCGTGTTTCGGGATCTGATGGTGGATACAACCAAACACCTGATGGAAGAATCCGGGTTCCAGATCCTTTACGGCTATACGCAAAGTGATGAGATCTCGCTCCTGTTTGCCCGTGACGAGACCACTTTCAGCCGGAAAGTCCGCAAGATCAACACCTCGCTGGCAGGCGAAGCAAGCGCGAAATTTTCCATGGCAAGCGGGACTCTGGCGACTTTCGACTGCCGGGTCGTGCCGCTCCCGAACGCGGACCGGGTGTGCGACTACTTCCGCTGGCGTCAGGAAGACGCGCACCGGAACGCCTTGAACTCCTGGTGCTACTGGACGCTGCGCAAGGAAGGGAAAACCGTGCGCCAGGCTTCTAAAGAACTGGAAGGCAAGGGCACGTCCTTCAAGAATGAATTCCTGTTCCAGCGGGGGATCAATTTTAACGACCTCCCGAACTGGCAGAAACGCGGCTCCGGCCTCGTTTTCCGGGAAGTGGAAACGGAAGGCTTCAATCCGCTGACAAAGGAAAAGGTCATGACCATAAGACGGAAGCTTTTTGTGGATTATGAGCTTGAGATCGGCGACAAATACAACGAATTCATCCGCGGCCTGATCCGTTAGCGTTCCGCCTCAACACGAAGCACACGAGGTCAGTTCTGCGCGCCTCACGAAAAGCTCCGATCATAAATCGGGGATGGTTTCCTGACGCGGAAAACCATCCCCGATGGGGTACGATGCTTTGATCGGAGGCGGTACACCGGCACCTGATACAATGTGTCCCTGCTGCGCGACGGGACACATTGTATCAGGTGCCGGTGTACCTTTTTCCCGCATTTCCTATACATCCCCGACAACGCCCAACTTGGGTATCCGGAGAAACAAATCCTAAACATAACTGCCGGAGTTTGATTTGGATTACATACGCAGCCGCGATACGATCGGTTATTTAACCAACGCCCAGCGTTTCAGAATAGTATCAATCAGTTCCTGTTTCCGATGAATAATTGATTCAACATCCCATTTTTGGTAATCACACAATTTTTTCGTCATTTCAATTTTTGACTTGCTATACATGCTCTTTTTCGTTTCAAAGACTTTATTTGATATAGATTTATTATATTTTTCCAATAATAAGGTTTGATTTGCAAGTCTATATTTATCTATATTATGTCGGAAATAATTGTTTTCAATGATTGGGCTTTGTCTGTTGTCGGTCCGTTTCATTAATGGCGCACTGTGACAGCTCAGAAGTACGGTTCTCATCGCCGTTCGGACGTCTGCCGTCACTGTTTCATCGTGGTGATGGGAACTGATGGTCAGCGGAATTTTTCCGGGAGAGATATTTCATCGATCCATACAAATATCCCCGGATCGCTTCAGATCCATTGATACCTGAACGATCCGGGGACACTGATTTTTAATAATAATGTTCTGCAATATGATATAAAAGCATTATTCAGTTTTTCGCTTGAAAGAAAAACTGAATCATTTCACTCCATTATCCTTACCCATTTTTCAAAACTTGCGCCGCCGCTTATATCATCGAGAAAATCATCCGGCAGGGGAAGCTTTTCCTCCTCACAGAAAGCTGTCAATTCTTCAATGGTGTTCTTCCCATCCATCGCCAGCAGCTTAGCCTTCTGCGCATCCGTCAATTGGTCAAACCATTCCTTATCCATATTTTGCCTCACTTCGTTCTTTGCATTTCGGGTTTATGATCAGGAAACCCTGTACCTATAAAGCATATCTGTAATTTTACCCTATAAAAACAGTCCCAAACGCTTTTCCTATGAAACTGCTCTCCGGAGACAACAGAAAAACCCTTCTTTTGATAACAGCCGGCGGAATCCTCTTACTTCTTCGTCCCGGGATTTTGTGCCATGATTCCCGGGAAAGTGAAGTTCCGGAACTGCACAGTTGTGCGGCGCCGGCTGTCCCCTATTCATCGCCGTATCTGCCAGGGGATCTGTTTGGCTTATCCACAAAGCTGCACGGGAGTGCGGTTTACCTTCTCTGTAAGGTACGGGCTGCGCCCGATTTTTATGCAGAGCAGGAGCTGCGCTGCCTTGCAGCGGCAGCGAGAGAGCCGACCACGACGGTAGGTACAACAGCACCTGATACAAGTGTACCGATATCGGTACACTTGTATCAGGTGCTGTTGTACCGCTTGTTCTATTTCGCTACCACATTTTTTGCGTTTTGTCAACCGACAACATTGCCGGTTTTCTTTTTTTTATTTTTGATGTAGACTGTTTTTCAGGATCAAATATTTTGGAAGTAGGAGATAGAAACAAGGTGAAAAGTGAAAGGTGAAAAGGTTGGTGGCTGGTGACTGGTGGCTGGTTGTTTGTGACCGGGGACCGGTGACCGGTGGCCAGTGGTCGGTGATTGGTGGATCGTAATCGGAATAAAGATGCGGCGGAGCCGCTTCCTATTTCCCCTATACCCTATCCCCTAAACCCTACACACCCTATAGCCTATACTTTCACCTTTCACTTTTCACCTTATACCTCCTCCTATACCCTGCGACTGAAAGGAGCAAAACATGGCAATCAACCCGTTCAACAACCCAACATTCGGTATGATGTACAAAGACGCGCTGTATTCGCTTTATGCGGGCGCGGTCATGCCGCATGATCGGGAGATCCTTGCTATGGCTCCGCTGCCGGCCGATGTGGTCGATCCTTTCGCATCACAGGATGTCGATCCCCGCCAGATCATGGGCTTCGCCTATAATTCCCTGGTGACCTGGATCGATGAGGCGAAGAAGGCTAATTATTTTTCCAAACGGTTTACAGATTTATCCAAACTCGTGATGAAAGGCGTCATGACCATGGGACGCGGACTGGTCACCCTGCACAACCGGGGTGAGGACCTCTCTCAGGCTCCGATGCAGATCGGGGAGCTCATCAGCGTCTCTTCTTACCATTTCCGCAAGAGCTATCTCGGCGTGATCCAGACGGCAAAGTCCCATCCGGAG
>CADACE010000035.1 GCA_902786265.1 uncultured Chloroflexota bacterium
GTACTTCATCGTACATTTCATGTTTTCCATGTCGTACTTGAGGGATTCGTCATCGATCAGGCCGTCTTCGCTCACGTAGCCCTTTTTGATCACGATCTCGTTGATCGAGCGGTCAAACTCGTAAGCTTCGACGGGCTGGTTCTTCGCCAGTTCATACGGATCAGGTTTCCGCGGCACCCGTTCGGTTTGAGGGACCGGATGCGGCGGGATGATCCTGCCCGGCAGATACATGACATCCTTCGGAATCACCTTGTCGCGGAATTCCGCTGCGCGTGCCGATGCCTCGATTTGCTCCCGCTGCTGATTGGGAATATAACATTTCCCTTTCACGAACAGATCCTGAAAGACCAGCTGCGTCTTGACGGCGTTTCTGGCAAAAGCACCGGCGGCGTATTCTTCATTATCCATGCGGTCGCGCGTGGAGTCTTTATCTTTTTCCTCAGCCTTTTTGATTTCCATTTCGCTGTAATTGCAGGTATTTTTGAACATGATCTGCGCGTCTTTGGCGACCTTGTCCATGATATCCAGCACCATCTGGCGCTGTTCCTGTCCATGATATCCAGCACCATCTGGCGCTGTTCCTGGTCATTCTGATAAGCGTTGAAGAGAGTACCCGCCCAGCGCAGATATTCACTTGCCGAGCGCTTCCAGCGTCTTGTTTTTTGCAGCAGCACCGGTTCGTCCGCGAGCGTATTGAAATAATCACGCTTGTCCTGCAGATATCTCTGCCGGGCATGCTCCACCGATTCGTGAAGGGAGGGATAATCGATGACAAGCGAAGGCCGGCCGTTTTCGGCTTTCAAGTCGACGACATCGCCGGTTATATTTTTTGAAATGTTTTCGCTCATCACCGATTTTCCTTTCTAAAGTGTGAAGTGTGAAGAGTGAAGAGTTCAGTTAAACTCCGCCGGATCGAGGCTCCGGTCCCTGGCACCTGGCATCTGAGACCTACCACCTACATCCTGATTCCTACTTCCTGCTTCCTAAAAAATAGTCTACAGCAAAACTTTGAAAAAGAAAACCGGCAATGTTGTCGGTTGACAAAACACAAAAAATATGGTAGGGAAATAGAACAAACAATGAAAGACAAAACACAAAAAATATGGTAGGGAAATAGAACAAACAATGAAAGCGGTACAAAAGGGACAGGTCAAACTGTACCGGTGCCGGTACAGTTTGACCTGTCCCCTTTGTATCGCTCGTGCGCAAATGCAGTTATGGAAGCGCACACAGTTGACAAGGTGCCGCGGGATCGTTTCTCCCCGGCGCGCGTCAGCGTGTCCGGGAGAAATGATCCCATCGGCGCCGCTGCTCATACTGGAGAAGATGTGCTGCATTGGCAGTTACATTGAGCGGAAGGCAGGGCTCCGCTGTAAGACGTGCCGCGAGGAATCATTTCACCACCGGTCACACCATGTGCGCCGGTGGGAAACGATCCCGTGGCACTCGGAGCACATGTGGTCGGCTCTCTTGCTGCCGCGAAGCCGGCTCAAGAGAACCGCACTCCTGTGCGTCTTGGCATGAAGGTTAAACACCTACCTACTGATGTACGATTAACAGCGGAAAAAACACGTGGACGCTTGTACATCAGCAGCGCACAACAGTGCAGTTCTGCTGTGCTCCCTTCGCTGCATCAGCAGAGCTGACCAGGTTGTGCTTCGTCCTGAAAAATGGCACCAGTGGTACATCAGCACCTGATACAAGCGTACCGATACGGAGCCAGAACCTTTACGATCCTGAATGATGAACTGTACATCGGTACAGCGAATCCTTATTACGGTGCGCAGCTCTGGAAAATTAAGGGGAATGAACCTGTACCTCCTGTACCTCCTGTGCCGCCTGTACCTCCGACACCCTTTATCCCGATTTGCCATGAATGCAATCTGCCGAACACAGGCTTTTCCACACGTCATGTTACGAACCTTTCTGTCCGTCCGGATGGCCTCGAATATAAGGATTTGAACCTTGTCCTGCAGATTCCATCATTGGATGTGGAAACCGAGCTGGTTGAAATCCCGCTGGTGGATAACAGCTGGCCGGCGGAATGGCTGGGAGCAAACGGCGGTTTGCTAAGCGGCAGTGCGGTTCCGGGTAAAGGCTACAGCGTCATCGCTGCACATAACACCCTCAACAGCACGGAAATCGGGCCTTTCGCGGCGCTTTCCTCAATGCAGAAGAATGACCTGATTTTTGTCAGCGGTCCTCACGGAAAACTCATCCGCTACAGCGTTTATGCCAATGAACTTCTGGCACCAGACGGCATTGAGGCCATGGAAGCCATCGCCGGAAAAGAACCGGGGTCCCTGATCCTTGTAACCTGCGAAAACGAATCCGTAGATGGCGGCTATCTGAATCGCCGTGTGGTATTCGCGAAACCGTTTTAATTCAGGCAGGCAGGATAGTCAGCAGCTACTGACAAAACCTGATTAAACAGTACGCAGCAGCATCTGAAAAATTTCAGGATCGCTGCTGCGTTTTTTTTACGAATAAACCGATACTGCCGGGTTCAGAGCATTTTTCGGAGTTTGTCCAATGCCATGGCCAGAGAGACAACGGCAACCTGTTTTTTCTCCAGGGAAGAGGAACGTTCCGGGTCATCACTGCCTTTCATCGCGCCTAAAGCGAGCGTTACGCAGGCGATGATGGTCGTCAGACCATCCTTGTTCACCGCACCCTTCCGGAAATCATTCAGCGCGCCGCGAATATTCAGGTTCCGTCCGTCAGCGCCGAGCTGAATCGCCGCTTCCAGCGCAGCTTCAACAGCGGCCCGCTCAACCATATTGAGTGAGTCCATTTTATACGGTTTGCTCTTAAAAATATCAAATAATCCCATAGTTGCACATTCGCCGGCTGATCCAATTCCGGCACTCCTTTCATCTCCGGATCAATAAGAAGGCATCAAAACAGCTTTTGAATACCCTTTGACCAAAATTCAATCCATCCGAATCAGTCTTCCTTCAGGAGGTCTTCCATTTCCTGAGCGGTAAGCCTGTTCTTTTTCATCAGCTCCTTCACCAGGCGGTCGATGCGGGGCTTGTTGGACTTGATAATATCGATCGTCGCAGCCATCTCTTTCTTGAGCATTTCATTGACACGTTCGCGGACACCCGGATCCCGCAGCGCGTCCTGCATGTTCATCGGAGCCAGGCCGAAATTCTCATCCATGCCGTAAGCACACAGCATCGCGGTAGCAAGCTTTCCCGCCTGTTCCAGATCACCGGAAGGCCCGGTCGAGATCCCTGCCTGTTTGCCGTAATAGACGATTTCCGCCGCGCGTCCGCCAAGACTGACGCGGATGCGGTTGATCAGCTCGTCTTTGGTGGAAAGGGGTCCCATCTCTTTTGCGGAATGTTCCATATAACCGCCATGATCGCCGCGGGCAACAATGGTCAGGTAAGCCGGCGTATTCCCGCCGAGGTAACACATAAACGCGTGACCGCTCTCATGCCGGGCGACCCGTTCCAGGTAGTCATATCCCCAGTCTTTCTTTGCGCCATGGCGCGTAAGTTCATAGGCTTCATCCAGGATCTCATCATCTATCGGTTTGCCTGCCTTGACCGCCATACGGTTCGCCTGGTCGATCACACCGGTCAGCGCCGCGGGGCTCATGCCTGTGGAACGCTGGGCAGTGCGCCGGATCATTTCCTCACTCACCTTGTTATCAGGATGCTTTTTCAACAGGACACGGAGCAGTTGATCCCGTTCATCTTCGTTTGGAAGGTCCACCAATATCCGGCGGTCAAAACGCCGTACCAGGGCAGGGTCAATAACACCCATACCACCCTTACCTTCTTCCACGTCAAAATTCGTCGCTGCGATCACAAAGACCGGCCTGCGCGGATCAACAGAAAAACCGTCCATTTCGGTCAGAAGCGCGGTCAGTGTTTGTTCTGAATAATGGGTGTATTCACTCCCGGTCCGCTTACGCCCGACAGCGTCAATTTCATCAATGAAGATGATGGAAGGAGCGTAGCGGCGGGCCCGTTTAAACAATTCCCGGACATTTTTCGGTCCGCTTCCCACATATTTATTATCGAAAGCGCTGGCGACCGCGGGCAGAAACGCGACATCCGATTCTCCCGCGAGCGCTTTCGCAAGCATGGTCTTTCCTGTCCCCGGAGGACCGTAAAGCAGCACTCCTTTGGGCGGCTTGATGCCCTGTGCGCAGAATTTCTTCGGATTCTTCAGGTATTCGACAAAGAATTTCAGCTCCTGCTTGGCGTCGGAGGCACCGATGACATCGGAAAAATGAATGTTCGGCTTTTCCACATCATCCAGCACCGCACCGGAATCTTCCGCCTCGGCAGCACGCTTGAGCGAGAAATCCCGCATGCGGATGGAGACCTGCTTCTGATCCTTTGAAAGAGCAGGCGCTGTATCAAAGGAAAGGACCTTGTGTTCACCGGCGATCCTGGCAGCGGCATTCTGAAGAAAAAGCTTGGAGCAGATATCATCGATCGTTTCCTCAAACACGGTGAAATCCTCATCCGGCATGGTGATCTTGCCCCGCGCCCCTGCCTGGATAAAGTTCATGGTCAGTTCTTCGTCCAGGTCAAAGGAAGGCGTTTCCAGCAGATAAACCGGGATCTCCGGCAGCCTTTCCGTCAGCATGCGCAGAAGACGTCTGCCGTCCTGCAGTGATTTGGCGGCCATCGGGGAATAATTGAACCCGTAATTTGTTTTTGTGCTGTCGTCATTATTCATTTCACCCATGATCGTAGCCAGCCAGAGCTCCGGCGTGATGCTTCTTTCCGTCACATCCAGCAGCACCATTTGTATGTCTTTCTCACCGGCCAGTTCCAGCGCCTCATCCGTGTCCTGAGAATCATAAAACGTAAAACCGGAAAGCTTGTCCCGGCAGGATTCGGCGAACTCTTTGCTGCCGTAAATCAGAATTTCCGCTTTTTCCTCACTGTGGAACAGGGATCTGATATTCTGGGGAGCCGCTTCTGTCTCCTCGGTAAAATTGATACTGTCCAGTTTTTTCAAAGCGTCATTGATATGCTCCTGATCCCAAAGGCGGCAAAGCTTATAGATCTCATTTTTGAAAAACAGCTCGGTCTGTGCCCGGACGGTACGGGCATCCGCGGCGCCTTCCCTGAACATCAGCGCTGTCGGTATCATGTCGTCAAAAGTAACCTTAATGCCATACTGCTTGCCAAACAGCCCGCAGAACCGT
The DNA here is from genome assembly GCA_902786265.1 of uncultured Chloroflexota bacterium. Lineage (GTDB taxonomy): Bacteria > Chloroflexota > Anaerolineae > Anaerolineales > Anaerolineaceae > Flexilinea. Next base: position 5,180 of record CADACE010000035.1, read on the forward strand.
TCCAGTTCCCGTCTTGCCACATTTTCAAGATCATTCGCTTTCAGATGGTTGAAAAGCAGCGGCCAGCCTGTCCCCAGACGGCTGGTGATTGCGGCCGGGAAGAACAGCGCACCGGTGTTCTGATTCTTTTCCGTTTCCAGCGCGTTCAGGATCGTCTGACGCGGTACACTTGCCGCGTTCTGGCGTGTGTCACCCTCATAAAGCGAACGGCAGGCATTGGTCGTAAAGATGATGATGGTATCCTTGAATGAGACCGTATCGCCGGTATAGCGATCTGTGAGCCGTCCCGCGTCCAGGATCTGCAAAAAGAGCTGGATAACGTCAAGATGTGCTTTTTCGATTTCGTCAAACAGCAGCATACAGGCGGGATTTTCCGCGACAAACCCGGTCAAAGTTCCTTCCTTGGCTCCCTTGTAGCTCTTTTCCCACCCGATCAGCTCCGTATGCGATTCATGGTCGGCAAAAGCGGACATATCAAAGCGCTTGAAGGGCATATTGATAGCCTGGGCGGCCTGCTCGGAAAGGAAGGTTTTCCCGACGCCGGGAGGCCCCGCAAAAACAAAGATCGCTTTCGGGCGTTTGCGGTCCACATCACTGGCGGCCAGGACCTCCGCGGCAAACAAGCCCTCCGCAAAAGCGTGTACCACATGGTCCTGCCCCTGCACCACGTTCAAAAGCGTGGCACGAAGCTTCCGGATGCGGTTGGTAAGTGCCGGAAGAAATTCAAGTGACATTTCATCGACCGGCTTATCCGATGCTCCTGGTGCCGGTTGTTTCTCTTCTTCAGCTGCTTTAAAAGTACACACCTGCAGGATCGAGTCTGTCGGATTTTTGATGATCGCGGCAAGCATATCCTGCGCATGGATCTCGGTGCGCTTGTTTTTTCTCGCGATCTCCAGCGCCTCATCCAGATAGCGTTCCAGCTTGTCCGGATCGCTGGTGCCGCCATGTTTGAGAACATGACGCAGCTGCGGACGCACCCGGTTGGTATCGATATCGTTTTTACGGAACATTTCTTTGACTTCCGCGATATCGTCATCCACTTCCTTTACCGGTTCTTTGAAACCATCTTTTGACGTGATCTCAGCGATTTTCAGCAATCCGAGGAAGAAAAACTCAACACCGAATTCACGCTTTCCCATGTTGCCCGCCTCAGCCTGGGCACGCATCGCCACATATTTCATTGATAAAGATAAATTAAGATTATTCATTCCCCGTCATCCTCCTATTTCTTTTTCAGCCTTTTTTTCGCATCCGCTTCCAGCTTCGCCATTAAATCCGCAAAAGGATCATCCGGATCCGTGTTCCCGGTCTGATCCAAAACATGTGATGCAGAAGTAACATCTTCAGAGCGTAAATAAACATAATAATGCTGATCTTTGTGGAAAATACTTCCCATACAGCGCACATCGTTTTTATCAAAATCGCTCTCTTCACTGGTTTTAAGAATTTCAACAGTAAACACTTTTTCATTTTCAGGAAGAACAACCAACCTGGAATAATTACGGATCAGGCAGGCCCAGGACTTGTTCATCACAGTAAACAAATCCGCCAACGCGAGAGATTTACCCGCAATTTTCCGGTTGATCTCATCCGGATCCAGCACAATAACCATATCCGCATGTTTCCGCAGTTCCGCAAGACTTTCCTCCGAAAACTTTCTTTTCGCATTTCCTTCAGATTCAAAAGGCATTTCCGCGAAACACAGATTTGGCATCCCGACTGTTTCCGCCAACGCACTAAGTGCGGGAAAATAGAAGCATTCAACCGGCTCGCTCAATTTTCCGACGGTAATGAGCAATTCCCGTTCCAGCCCCCGCATCAGGATGTCTGCTTCCTTCTGCCGCCGGTCGATCAGATTTTTCGCACGCTGATATGTTTCTCTAAAATTGCCGCTTTCCTGGCTCAGCGGGTCCACAATACAGTCATTAAAGAATATTTTATCATCTTCTGTCTGTCCGTCAATCTGCTCATAAACCTTTTGCTCATCATTAATCAGCCACAAATTATCCATAAAGAGCTTGTCCTCTATCTCATGATAAATGAACTGCAGGGAGCTGATCCGCGATGAGAACAGCACAGGTTCATAAGGCTTCAGTCCGTTTTGCATCAATCCCCTCATCCCGGTATAGTTATGCCCAACATAAGGATCCGGGACAACTTCAACAGGCAGACAGCCCGGAGTACCTGTCATCGATCCATCAGTCAAACGGTAATCCCATTGGATATGGCAGGTTCTGTACTGCTTTCCGGCAGAAACATAAAAATGATCATCATCTATTTTCCGAACACCCTGATACTCACCCCAGGGCAGCGAATATTCATACCGGCATACACCTGTCCCGACATCCAGTACACGGATCACTTCCTTTTGATTGACACAAAGGATCAGCGAACCATGGTCCAGGAAAAAGGCATCCCGGAACGGTCCATCCTGCGAAAGTATCCGGCAATCTCCGCTATTGACGTCATATACACGCAATGTTTGATCTGCGGTAAGGACATAACTGCCGGAGGGATCCATTTGCATCGTTACTTTCTGATCCTCCGGGAGGGTCTTCGGGTAGGTTCCATCAGTAGGACAGTATTCCTTGTTGATGATTCGATAGCCAATATCATAAAATATTTTTCCGGTGCAGATGAGGGCATCCCTGCGCCATATCACCTGCTTTGTCCGCGTATCAAGGATCACCGCACCATGAAACACGGTCGTGAATTTCTCCCTGCGCAGCCCATACTGACGCCGCTCCTCCGTCTTGTTCCGGACCAACAGAAAACGTTTATCCTCACTGTAATTGACCGGTTCAGAATATACTGCATCTCCCAAAACTTTTCCATCACGCCGGGATGTAAATCCATAATACTTGCCGAACCGCTCTTTAATTTCTTTGCCAACTTCTTCAAGAACAGAGGTAAACGGGACAAGAACATCACGCTTTGGTCCGGAAGAGTTTTTCATTTGATCACGATTTGTCCAATGATCAAGCAGAACCATCTGCCGGATACCGCATTTCGGCAATCCGTTCCCCGCTTCTTTCCATTGTACAAGGGCTCCTTCATCGTTTTCATATCCGGGAAGAGAAAGTGCCTTGCTGAGAGCCCGGAATTCACTCATTCGGTCCTTCCTGTGCTTTGCATCCGCAGCCTTTGTCATTGCCTGATCATACTCTGACTGCATCAACAGGCGCATTTCCGTTTTTTCAATAACACTGACCCGAAATTCTGCTTTCTTCCCGGGCAGGAAGCGAGGCATATAAGCAGAGCCTTTCATGAGCCTGAAAATACTTTCAACATGCGTACGCTCACTGATCTCCGTGAAATCTGCCTCTTCACCGGTGACAAGGTTCCCGGTTGAAAGATCCCAAACCGACGCGATATAAATATATTCAAAGTTTTTGCCGGGTTTTCCATTTCGGGTATCCCATGGATACAAATCAGCATAAGGAACGGTATGATGATTTTTCCCTCCTTCGCTGTTTGTTTCGATCCGGAAAACGATGAAGATACGGTTGTCATCCATAAAAATGGCTTCAATCGGTTTTCCTTCCTTCCACGAAAAAGTGTGCAGAAGTTCACCGGACTGCGTATTCCAGTAATAACATTGTTTCTCTGAAAATACACACAGCCGGCTTTCATTTTCAGTCAGCAGCGCATTTCTCCGGAAAGACCAAAAGGCTTCCTTCAAACCTTTCATCTTTTTTGTTCCCGGACAAATCTTTCCTGTGGGAGTGATAATACTGAGCTCATCTTCTTCAACATTCAAGACAGCCAGATTTCCCTGAGGGGTAAAATCAAGAAAATAAAGATCGGACGAAAGACGTTTGAGCTTTTTGCCTGATTTTGTCTCACAGATTTGAATGCCATCGATCTCGCTGTCCTCATTCATCAGCTGGAAAGCGATCATCGAACCGTCACGGTTCAATATCCCGCCGCCAAAGGGGAAAGAACGAACAAGATTATCTTCATCAAAATCTACTTCCTGAAAATATCCTTCCATGGTATCCGGTTGGGGAATCTCCCAAACAGATGTGGACATCGTTTCTTCACCATATTCTTCATCTTCTTCGTCATCATCCTCACCGGTCTGCGTGACCGCGAGGAACCGTCCATTTCCGCTGAGCGACATGCAATTTGAACCGGTACCGGAATCTACCATATCCGGTGTTTCGGTGTTCAGTTCATCTTCCCAGATTTCGGCTGCCTCTCCGTCTTCTTCGGTGAGGATGTCTTTTTCCGCGTCAGCTTTCGGCATAAGATATAGCTGGTTGCTGTTCGGTATATCCGGATGGTATTTCATGTTATAGGCGTCCCACTCCAGCCCGCAGGCAAAGCGTCCGTCCTCACTGACATCCAAAACCCGGCAATCCATCCAGCGCATCTTCAGCCGCAGCTCACCTTTTTCATTGCGCAATGCTTCAATACATTCAGCCCTGATATCTGTATCCTGAATAGAGGAAAGCATATCTTCCGCCTGATTGATGGATGCCTGTCCGCTGCGGAAGCTGTACAGTGCGCGGTTGAAAATCACCTGGGCATTTCCGGGATCCTTTTTGAGCGCGGACTCCCAGAATTCCACAGCTTTTTGCGGCATATCAAGATCCAGAAAACTCAAAGCACGATTATTCAGTGAATCTGCGGTATCAGCAGCAGCTTTTGGTTCCGGACGGAAGTAGACAATACCGGTAACATTTCGATAGATCGTGAGCAGTTCTTTTTCGATGAGAGAAAAGTCCTGAGGGCGTTTCTCTCTGTCTGTTTCCATGCATCTGCTCAACAAATCCCGAAGTGCCTGTGGAACAGGGATCCTGCCTTTCGGATCACTGAGGTAATCATGGCAATTTATACCCGCCACGACCCCGTTCACCCAGGGGACAGAACCATAGTACATTTCCATAACAGAAACCGCCCAGGAATAAATATCGGTACTGCGGGTCAGAACCTGGCCATCCATTTGTTCCATCGAACAATACGCCGGGGTATAGATATTCTTCCCTGCCATTTGTGTGGCACGTTTATCGGCATTTGATCCATTGTCTTCCAATGTCAGCTGTGCGCGGGCCTTCACCAGACCGAAATCCGCCGCCTTTGCCTGCCAATCTTTGCTGAGCAGCAGGTTATCCGGTTTTACATCCCGATGGATCAGACCGGATTCATGAGCATAGCGCAGCCCGCGGGCATATTGAATCGCTATATCAAGCAGCCGTGCCTGAACAGTACCGGGATCTCCCAGATAGAGACTTCTATCCTGTATCCGGTTTTCCAGACTGCCGTTATCCATCCACTCGGAAAAAATGGTCGGTACGCCTTCTATTTCACGCACATAGTAGCAGGAAACGATGTTCGGATGAAAACCAAGCCTGATCCAGTACTGACACTCATTAATGAAATTGGTCTTGGAAGTTTCGTCCGCAAACATTTGCGGCTGCGGCCGTTTCATCGCCAGGTCCACATTCCATCCCGTGTGATGGACCTTCCAGACCGATCCCATACCGCCATTGATTTGATCACTGTCAATGCGATAGGTACCAAGAAGAGTTTTGCCTTTTGAAAAAGCAGGGTTGTCATTCTGCCCGCTATTCCGAGCCCCGGTCCCTGGCCTTTTTTCCATATCGATCCTGTTTTGGGCTTCCTGTTCCAAACCGGCCAATAACGCGGCGAAGGGATCGTTACTGTTCATGTTGTCGTCTGATTTTTGAGGGGACGCAGCATGTGTGTCATCCTGCTGTACCGCCGGATCATTTTCCGCAAACGGGTTTTTGAGCAGGACCCAGTTTTTCTTGAAAACCTTTGCTGCGATAAGGGAAATATCCTTTGATACTGACATTTTCTCGATCAGGTTACCTTCGCGCCCGTCAATGATGCCAAGGCAGCGGGCAGTTTCCGATTCCAACAGTCGAATCTCTCCATCCATACCACCCAACAGACACTTTTTCCGCCCGGCGTTTGCCTTCAAACAGAAGAAGGGAATTCCCTCAACTTCCGGTGTATCAACATCCAGATTCGCATCGGCAAAAGAATAGCCCCCGGGACTGTCACAGAAGAATACCCGCGTTCCGTCTGCCGAGAAGAACATATCATAGACACCGTACGAAAGTTTTTCGCTTGTTTTCTTTATGCTTAACTTCTCCGCATCCAAAAATGAAAAGACAGTTTCGGTCCATTCATCACCGCAGCGGATGAAGATCGTCTTCCCATCCGGGCTCAGGCAGAGATCCCAGATTTTTGAGCCACAGTTTTCACTTTCTTTTTCACAAACACCGCTGAGAAAATCCCATTTTCGGACAACACCGTCGCCATACCCGACAAAACAATGCTTTCCATCGGGATGCAATGCCACGTCATTAACGGCGCTCTTATACCCGGACAGACAGCGCAGTTTTTTGCCGTCTGCCGTATCGATCACCGTCAGGCTGAAGCTCTCGTCAGTCAGTCCGCAGCAGAGCAGATACAGTCCGTCAGCACTGATTTCCACTTTACCAAGAACGATGAACGATACTTCAGCTTCATAGCGCTGCTCCATAGTCTCCGCAGCCAGGCAGCGCAATTTTTCTTTGTTGAGAATATAGATCCACTGTCCATCAGGACTGAGCACCACAACAGACTCGGCATCCGTGAATGGGATGAGCTTTTTCTCCGCTTCCACAGGCGTGAGATCTTCAGACTCATCATTTTGATCAAACAATGGATCATTGTCCGGATCCACTGATGCGATTTCGGAAACCGTGGGCCCGGAGCCGATTGCGAAGCCGGCTATCCCATTCCCGGTCTGACCGCTGCCGGCCGGCTGCTGATCGTCGTTTGTCCCAAGCCTGTCTGCCGCATTCTGCTCCATCTGCGACATCAGCGCCGCGAAGGGATCTTTCGGATCGTCATCCGGCTTATCCGAACCGCCCGAGCCTCCGCCGTCATCATTCGGGTCCGGTTTCACGCGGACGGCATAGTGCTGTTCCTTACTGAGAAATACTCCCATGAACAGCGGATCGCTCTCATCAAATTCCGTTCCCTCGTCTGTCTTTTTGATCTCAACAGAATAAACCCTTTTGTTCTTGAGAAGCTCTTTCACTTTTTCAAAAGAGCAGATGATGAGGCTTTGCGCTTTGTCGACGACCTCAAAGAATTCATCGAACTTCATCGACCTGTCAGCGATATCATTCATAACAGCGGACTGGTCAACCACAAAGACGGCATCCGCCTGTTTCCGGAAATTCCGGATCCCCCATGGCGGTAATTTTCTCTTTGAAGGGGAAGTCTCAAACTTGAAGGGCAGCTTCATGAGACACACAGAGGTCATACCGGATCCTTTCGCGAGTGAACACAGAGCTGAACCGTAAAAAACATCGGCGGCCGTGCCGGCTTCACCGCTGACGAACAGCATTTCACCCGAGAGAATGTTTTGCTCTGACTGTTTTTGCCGCAGCAGCTTTAGCGCCTTTTCAAAGAATTCATCATAGTTTTCTTCGGGGCAGCCGATCTGCTTCACAACGCAGCGGTTAAAATTATTGTCTTCGACCCGGTGTTCCCGGAGCCATTCGTCCGTGATCATATACCACAGCCTGTCATCCGGAATGTTCCCCATTTCAGCGGCAATTTTCAGGAATGAATCTCTGCCGCTGACGATGGTTATCCCGTCAAAGCGCTCATTTCCGGCGGATATATCGACAGGATCCGGACCCGGGTCTACAATTGTCCCGGCATTATGAATATCGCATTGATTTTCCGAAGAAGTTTCGTTCCCGCTCACAAAAGGATTCTTCAGAAGGAACCAGGTCATATTATGAATACAGCAGGCAATGACTGACAGATCCTTTGAAGCTGAGATCGCTGAAATATAATTCTCTTCACCGCAGCTGATAATGCCGGAGGAATGGCCGCTGAGCAGATCGAAAAGCCTGATCTCACCATACAGACAGCCTGCCAGACATTTTGACCGGTTGCTGTTTATCCCCATACATAAGAAATATTTCCCTTCCGCGTTAAGTTTTTCTAAAGACAGATCATCAGCGCTGATTGCAAAGATCCCATCACTGCTGCACAGGATCACCCGGCTGCTGTCCGCTGAAAACTCCATATCGAAAATGTTGTACGTCATTTCTTCGGATTTTTTCCGTTTTTTCAGCGTTTCCGCGTCCAGGAAGGAAAAGCTGTATTTATGCCAATCCTCACCCGCCCGTATACATATGGTTTTCCCGTCCGGGCTGAGGCAGAGATTCCAGATTTTCGTGTTGATATCCTCACTCACCAGCTCACAAGTACCGGTGAGATAATTCCATTTTCTCACCGTACCGTCGGCAGAAGCAGTATAACAATGCCGGCAGTCAGGATGCGGCACGACAGCGTTCACAGCGCTTTTATGTCCCGTCAGACAATGCAGGGTGCTGCCGTCAGCCGTATCAATGACCGTCAGGCTGAACCCATCCTTCGACAGTCCGCAGCATAAGAGATAGCGGCCGTCAGAGGTGATTTTCACATCACCCAGAACGACAAATGGAGCCGCTGTTTTATACCGCTGAGACATGGAATCCGCGCTCAGGCATATCAGCGCAGCCTCGTCAAGGATATAGATCCGCTTCCCGTCCGGACTGAGCATCACTTTGGACTTCTCGTCCGCACCGGGAATCGCGGCTTTCTCCACTGTCACCGGGGAAGCAATTCCGGGATCCGAATCATTGTCCCCATCCTGAGAGACGGATAACGGTCCGACCGAAGAAAGCGACGATCCGGAATCGGCAGCGGAAAGAGGTTTGAAAAAGCCCTGCGATTCCATTTCTTTTCGTGTCTTTTCCAGTAAAGCAAGCGCTTTATCCTGCGGGATAATGCCGAAGCCCCTGTCTGTAAGTTCTGTCATCAGCCCCGGAAGCAGTTCAGCGGAAGATTTTTCACTATCTGCGGAAATCCGCACCCAGGCACAGGCTCCCGGGACATCGAAACCCAGCGCATCTTCAGGCTTGATCCAGCGGTAAGCATACATGACTTGCCAGATTTGGGCTTTTCCTCCGGAAACTGCCGCGACATATTTCATATCGCGGGAGCAGCTGATCTGCGTGATTTCATCCGGCATATGAATGGCGCTGAGAGTCCGGTCTGATTGCATATCAAAGAAACAGAGCATCTTCCTGTCACCGAAGAGCACAAAATGATCATTCGGCATCACACAGACCGAGCGGGGTGATTTAACGCCATGACCCTGACCGCGCATCGCCGCGATTTCATCCTCATGCTTCGTAAATTCTTTAGCGGCGATATTGTAAGACTGCAGTCCGTTATCTCCCATGGCCAGTGCCAGATTCCGGTAAGACAGGTCTGATGAAATTTCCATATGCCCGTTATAAATGAAGAATTGCGGATCAGAGGAATCATCTGCCAGATCCGCCATAACCACCGAATAACGGTAAAGGAGGATCAGCTTCCGGTTATCATAGCTGAACTGAATATCCTGAACCCTCTGAATAGAAAAGCTCATCTCCTTCACGAAGCTTCCGTCGGAATTCCAGACCCTGACCGTACCGTTATCATCACCGGAAGCGAACAATTTTCCGTCCCTGCTGATAGCGAGGGCGGTAACGGGCGCAATATGTCCGCTGCAATCAGCGAGATTCTGACCGCTGTGGGCATCAACTTTCCGAAAATCTATCCCACCCGCGATCGCCCGCAGGTAAAAACTGCCGTCCGGACTGATGGTCGAACAAATGAATCCTTCCGATAAATCAAGGGGTTCGTTTATTCCCAATGCGTTCAGGACATTCCGGATATTATCCAATTCATCTTGATGAACTTCTGGAGAAGTCCGGTTGTCTGCGATCATCTCGCCGGTCCGCAGGTCAAAGAGCCTCTCTCCGCACAGGAAGAAATTCGAATCATCACTGAAGCTCACCCTGTCATTTTCATTCACATCCGGTACAGACATCAACGGCCATTGGGAGATCACATGCACAGGGAAGCATTTCCGCGAAAGTTTTTCGTAAAATTCCAGCCAGTCCGGCCGGTAGATCGCGTCCGGATATTCCCGGCTCATATAGGTCGTGAACAGCTCCAGCGAGGCCTGGTTATAATCTCCCGCTTCTGCCAGGCTGTTCAGTTCCGAGAGCTTTTCGTCGCATTTCCGGTCAAACGCTTCCTGCTCCGTCCGGTTTTGTACGCGGCTGATCTCATAAGTACATCGGTAATCATCCCGTCCGGTTTGATCCCGGAACTGCCGGATCCTTTCCGGCGTATCCGCTGAATTACTCACGCAATTCTGAGACAGATAATCCAAAACATCCTGTACCGTATGCTGATCCCCGAATTCCAGGCTGAGCTGTGCCAGCAGCAGGCCGGGTTCAGCTTCATTGAAATGGTTTTCCCAGTTCGCGGAAAGGTAACACTGCCCTTCATAAAGGCTCATCTGACTGCTCCGGACAAGGAACAGCGTATGATTGAAAAGCGTATTCGTATGCGCAGGGAACTTCAGCGCCGTCTGAGACCAGATCCGATCCGCTTCCTCAGGTCTGCCAAGATCAAGAAAGCTCAATGCCCGGTTATTGAGGGAATCGGCTGTGTCCGGCGCGGCTTTGGGCTGCGGACGGGGATAAGGTTTGCCGGTCACCTCCCGATAAACGGTACACAGAGCGGACTCAACATCGCCCATCGATTCGGGGCGTTTTTCCGGTTCCGTTTCCATGCAGTTCATCAGGAGCGATTTGAGCTTCGGAGGGACGGGAATCTTACTTTGATCCAGATAGTTCCGGCAGTTCATCCCTGCCACCACACCGTTCGCCCAGGGGCAGCTTCCGTAATACATTTCCATGACGGAGACCGCCCAGGAATAGATATCCGTGCGACGGGTGAGCGTTTTGCGGTCCATCTGTTCCATGGAGCAATAAGCCGGGGTATAGGCCCCGTTAGCCGCCACATGCGTTGCAGTGTTGTCTTCCGGTCCGCCGGCGGCGTTCAGCCTTCCGCGGGCTTTGGCCAGTCCGAAGTCGCTGACCCCGGCGTCCCAGTCCTTCGTCAGCAGCAGGTTGGCAGGCTTGACATCCTGATGGATCAGCCCGGATTCATGCGCGTAACGCAGTCCGCGGGCGAACTGGATGGCAATATCCAGAAGCCTCGCCTGCACTTCCCTGTCCGATCCCTTGTAGAGACTGCCGTCTTTGATGCGGCCTTCGAGGTCGCCGTTATCCATCCATTCGGAAAAGATCGTCGGTATGCTCTCGATTTCACGGACATAATAACAGGAAACGATGTTCGGGTGCAGACCAAGATTGACCCAGACTTCGCATTCCTGTATGAAATTATGCCTGGACAGCTCGTCCGCGAACAGATCCGGCTTCGGACGCTTCATCGCCAGATCGACGTCCCAACCCGTATGCCGGACCTTCCAGACCGAGCCCATTCCTCCGTCGATCTGATCGCTCTCCACGCGATAGGTATCCAGGAGAAGTGAACCCTTCGCCAATTTCAGTGAAGAAGGAGCTGTCTCATTCCCGGTCTGACCGCTGACGGCCGGCTGCCGGGCGCCGCTTGCCCCAAGCCTCTCTGCCGCGTTCTGCTCCATCTCAGCCATCAGCGCCGCGATGGGATCCACGGGATCATTCTGTCCCGAATCCGGATCAGTCTTTCCGGCATCCTGACTGCCGGCATCCTGACCGCTCCCTGCCGGATGCTGAGCGCCGGTGTCCGATTCCTGATTTTGGTTATCTGATCCCGACTTCTCTGGATAGCGATCCCAGACATATACGCAGCCGGATACGGAAGCCGCCAGATAACGTCCGCTTTCAGACGCGCAGATGCGCTCTATCGCGCCGGGAAGTTCCGCCTGTCCGAGGCACTGATTCCAAACCAGATCCCATACGGATAAAGAATTTCCGTAAGCGCACAAAACTTCCATACTGCCGGGAAGGAAACACACCAGGTCGGCGGGGATATCCGGGAAGAAGCCTTTTTCTATGGGACGCGCCGCGTCATAAACCGCCAGACCGGCTGAGCCTTTGGCATACAGGAAATCGCTGAACAAACTGTCCGTGGCAATACGCCAGCCGCTTTCACAGGGCCAGGCACTAATAAGATTCATGCGCTTTGTTTCTGTTTCCACAAAAATCATCTTCCTGCCGGTCTGGATATAAAGTCGTTTGTTGTCCGGCGTCAGGAACAAACCGCGGATATCCGGATCCAAAGAGACTGTGGAGCGCAGGAACTTTCCCTCCCCGTCCCAGATACCGATGGAACCGTCTTCGTAGGAGGAAATCAGCATTTTTCCGTCATAACTGATCAGCAGATGGACAAGTGGTTCGGTTCCGCGTTCACACACAGCCAGAACGCTGCCGCTGACCGGGTCGACCTTCTCAAAAGCGTTCTCTTTCCATTTTGCCCGCAGGAAAAAGTCACCTTCGGGACTGAGGCCTGAAGTGATTTCAAGCCCTTTCCGGCCTTTGGCGGAATCGTTGATGATGTCACCGGTTTTGATCCCGTAAAGCTTCTGCCCGCACAGGAACAGCATGGTCTCACTGCCGGCATCAAAGCTGATCGGTTCATCCGCTCTGTCCGGTTTCGCGGAAAATACAGGCCTGCCCGAAAGAAATTCCGGACCATCGTCACGCTTTGCCGGTTCATCACGGTCCTCCGGCTGCGAATAGCCCAGACGGACCCGGGCATCCTTCAGCGCCGCAATCATAGCACTTTCCAGAGTAAATCCGAGATTTCTTCTCTGGAGTTCTTTTATGAAATCCGGAAGCAGGTTCTCAGGTGTTTTATCGGGTTTCCCTGCCGCGGTCAGCCAGGCATAAGGCAGCAGACGCTCAGGGCTCGTATCCGAATTGTAAGCATCTTCGTATACGGAAATTTTCTTGCTGACCGAGCTCATAAATGTGATGTTTTCCAGCGCAGCCGCGTAACGCTCCCGCAGCTCATCCGCGTTTTTCAGACCGTTCATCAGCGGGATATATAAATATACGAGCCGCCAGAGTTCGGCATAACCCTTATCCGTGCCATAAACCAGATACTTCCCGTCCGGACTCACCGCTATGCTCGTAATGGTGACGCCATCCGTCATGTTCAGCAAAGCCAGTCCGCGCTGTGGATCCGGGGCATAACAGTGCAGGTCCCGGCTCTGCAGGAACAGGAACTGGTCATTCGGCATAAAACAGGCTTTTGTCACATTCACCAGCGGATGGTTTTCCGCTGCCATAAACGGCGCGTTCCAAACCTTCGAGTTCTCAGTGTCTTCCGGATCAACGATCCCCAGTCCGCCCCGTCCCAGTGAAATTGCCATCCTTGTAAAGGCATCATTCACCGCACAATCCGCGTAACCATCGTAATCCGTGATGATCCGATAGTCCGCCGTATCGAATTCAAGAACAGCGAAACAATTTGTTGACTGAATAATGAGCCGGCTGTTGTCCCAGCACATGAACATATTCAGGACCGTACCATTATTGACCGTATAGGTCTCCAGCTTTTGACCGTCAGCGGTCCATGTTCTGATTTTGTTTCCGTCATCAGCGGAGACCAGCCTTGACCCGTCAGGACTGATCAGCAGGGCTGTAGCACTGCCGCTCTCCCACGAACATGAAAACTTCTCCTCGCCGGTTTTTGCGTCGATACACTGAAAGAACGGCTTCCCTTTGAGCGCGCAAAGGTAAAAACTTCCGTCCGGGCTCAGGTGCGACGTGATATTATCCGGTTCACGGAATTGCAGCGACTTGTCCAAAGCCGAAATACCTATCCTGTTGTCGGCGATAATGGTACCGGTTTCCATGTCGATCAGGCGGTTCCCCAAAAGCATCACAGAACCGTCACGGCTGAAGCTGGAAGCGGATCCGGGACGAACGTCCGCGATCAGCCCGGAAGGATACCAGGCTCTCACCGCGTAAGGGATGCACTTTTTCCCGATTTCTTCATTCAGCGCGATCCACTCCGGCCGGTTCAGGCAGGGCTGATAAACCGGGTCGGAAATCGTTTCGCACATCAGCACAGCCGCTTCCGGATACTCATCCCGGAGAAGATGATCTTTGATTTTGCTTTCCCGTTCCGCGTAACGCATTTCAGCCTTATCGGTATCCTCGAGGGTCCGGATGACGCTCAGCTCGTATCCGGGAGGGACATTCTCCTTCAGCCGGGCGGAGAGTTTCTCTGCTTCGTTTTCATCCGGCATTTTGGACATCATCTCAAAGGGATCCAGCGGCTTTCCGGCTTCCATGCTCAGACGGAAATATAATTCGCCGGTTTCCGCGTTGCAGAAATTATTATTCCAGGTTATACCGTACTGACGCAGCGCGTAATCCGGGGAAACGCTCCCTTTCCGCAGCATATAAACATAACGGTTATAAACCACCCGCGGATTTGCGGGGTCGAGCATCATCCCCCGATTCCAATTTTTCTCCGCTTCTTCCGGCACATCGAGGTCCAGGTAACTCAGGGCACGGTTATTCAGTGAATCCGCGGTTTCCCGGGCAGCCTTCGGTGCCTCGCGGAAATACAGGACATGGACGACAGAGGCAAAGATATCCAGGAGCTCTTTTTCGATCACGGCAAAGTCTTTCGGACGGTCATCCGGGTCTGCGGCCATGCAGCTGATCAATAATTGTTTCAGCTGCTCCGGAACAGGGACTTCACAGTCTTCAAGATACTCCCGGCAGTTCAGACCGGCAACGACACCGTTCGCCCAGGGAATGCTGCCTTTATACATCTCCATCACGGAAACAGCCCAGGAATAAATATCGGTCCGGATGGTCAGCGGTCTGCCTTCCATCTGTTCCATGGAACAGTAAGCGGGAGTATATCCGCTCTTCGCTTTTACCAGACCGAAATCGGAAATTTTGGCTTCCAGATTGTTCGTCAGAAGGACATTATCCGGCTTTACGTCCCGGTGGATGAGCCCGCAGTCATGTGCATAGCGGAGCCCACGGGCAAATTGGATGGCAATATGGAGCAGATTGATCTGCTTTTTTATGTCCGCACCAACATATAGGGACTTGTCTTTGATGTGGTCTTCCAGGCTGCCGTTTTCCATCCACTCGGAAAAGATGGTCGGGATGCCATCGATCTCACGAACGTAGTAACAGGCGACGATGTTCGGATGCAGTCCCAGGTCGATCCAGGCCTGACACTCCGCGATGAAGTTTTCCCGGGATCCGTCATCCGTGAACATCTGCGCCTGGGGCTGTTTCATCGCCAGGTCAACGTTCCATCCCGTATGACGGACCTTCCAGACCGAGCCCATGCCGCCGTCGATCTGGCCGCTGTCTATGCGATAAGTATCCAGAAGCAATGTGCCCTTCGCGTATTTTGAAGAGAAACCTGTGATCTCCGCATCAGTCTTATCATCATTCTGCCCGCCGGGTGCCGGCTGCTGAGAGCCGTCTGCTCCAAGCCTGTCTTTTGCTTCCTGCTCCATCTGCGCCATCAGCGCCGCAAAGGGATCCGCGGGCGTGTTTTGTCCGCCATTCTCCCCGCTGCCTGCCGGCTGCTGAGAGCCGTCTGCTCCGAGCCTGTCTTTCGCTTCCTGCTCCATCTGCGCCATCAGTGCCGCAAAGGGATCCGCAGGCGCATTCTGCCCGCCGTTTTGCCCAAGCCCGCCCTGAGCCTTCAGGTTTATCAGCGCAAGCAGCGCCAGGAAGGGTGCAGCGGGTGCATCCTGTCCGGGATCAGAAACCGTAAGTCCGTCATTCTGCCCGCCGGCTGACGGCTGCTGAGAACCGTCTGCCCCGAGCCTGTCTTTCGCTTCCTGCTCCATCTGGGCCATCAGCGCCGCGAAGGGGTCTTCGGGCGGCGAAACAGGTCCGGCATCATCGTTCCCGTTTCCGTGATATTTCGGGTCGATATACCAGGCAATGAATTTCTCCTGCTGCATTCCTTTTTCAATTTCTTTCCGCATATTCTCATCAGTGATATTGGGCAGAAGGATCTGACGGATCGCCTTATGCGTGACGGGACCGATTTCCAGCATCAGCCGTGCGATAAGCAGGGAGTAAAAGGGTTCATCCGCCAACAGCTCTTTATGGCTCAAAAGGGATTTTACCGCATCCTGACCGCTTATCTCTCCTACTTTAAACCGGCGCAGCGTGAGATTAAACAGCGCGGGAATGAACTCTGGTTCCTCAGCCAGGATCTGCTGCCAAAATTGAACCGCGGCTTCCCAGGAACGGACAAGCAGCGCTCTTTCATTTGTTTCATATGCGTCTTCAGAACCGGGGAACGGCGGATTCCCCATTTTATCAAAATACAGACTTTGGTCATCACTCTTCATAGTCACATCTCTTTCACTGCTTTACGCGCTATGCATAAAATCTTTTCATCTGATAGTCATACTCAAGCCGGAGGACCTTATCCGGTCCATGTAAAGAATGATAAATATAAATTTCCCTGCCATCAGGACGAAAAGAAATATTCTTCACATCACGAATAACTTCTTTAAACACAATTTCATTTTCCAAAATATCCAAAACACATAAATCAATATCAGGTGAATTGTCCGTACGCATTGTATAAGCCATAAACCTGCCTTCCGAAAACTGCAGGGTATTGTCAACCCAACCGGAGGTTCGATGCAGACAAAGCATGTTTGTCTCCGAATCATATATACGGATCTCATCCGGCTGCTGCTTTTGATAAGAAACGTGGACGCAGATCCTGTCTCTGGTCCCATTCACGTAATCTCTGCACACCGGATTTCGGTATGTGGTGAAAATATCAGTCACAGCGGATATCATTTCTCCGGAATTGACGCTGTAGCGTTCCACCAGATTGAAAGGCTGCTGCAAGGTACAGGCATTATAGCTTGCCTCTCTGGGACCCGAGGCTATCGTTTCATTATTCAGGTAACAGAAAAATCCGAATCTTGCCTCCCGCAAAAACCAGTAATCTGAAGGCGTTTGTATTTTGGTCACAGTGCCTGAGGATATATCGAGCTGAAAGATTTGTTCCTTCCGTTCCGAAAACAGGTACCAGAACAGCAGATATCTCCCGCCGGGATCCAAATCGAAGATATCTGTGGACTCTCTCTCCGCGATACTGTTATCCTTTTCACGCAGTTTCCGCAGGAATTTCCCGCTTATATCAAACAAAAGACATTCCAATTGATTGGTAAAAGCATAGATATACCCGTTTCGTACCGCGGCATATTCCGCATCAGAGGGCAGGGTAACCTTGCGGATCGGTGTTCCGTCCGGAGAAAATATATGGATACCTTTTTCCGGATACCGGGAAGTATATAATGCCCACCCGCCATCCCCGAGCCGGGAATAGTTCTCAGCAATGCCTTCTGTATAATAATTATGTCTTTCCCCGGAATGCGGCGCGAATACGGCAAAATCCGCAGACTGCGGAATATCCCCGGTATACCGCAGAGAACGCAGCTTACGTTTCTCCGCCACCGCCTCCAGGGCTGTTCCCATCTCAAATGAATCACGGCTTCCCAAAAATCCCGGGATCTCACAGCACCGGCGATGGATCTCGACTGCCCGGGCGTAGTCACCTGATGTGAAAGAATCATTAAAGCTATCCTTCAAAAGGAGCAGACGGTTCTCTTCTTCGGTACGGTGCTGTGATGAAACAATATGAGAAAGCCGCCATTGCGATATTTCCGGATGGATCACAGGCAGCCGGACAAAAGCCCAGCGATAGCGATTATCACAAATCAGCAGCGTCCGGCTTGCTTCATCAAAGGATACTCCCGTTTCTTTCCCGGTCCACGGCATCTTTGCGGGCATCGGCATGGTGCAGAAACGCTCATGCGCAAAATCCCAGATGCCTAAACGCCTTTCGTCATTCATGTATAAAAGTTTATGTTCACTGTCAAATTTGAGCGGATGAAATGAGCCGGTGTGCTCCATGGGAAATTTCATTATTGGTATTTTCTGATAATTTTCATCCAGATAAAAACGCTCGCCATCAGTGTACTGATAGCAAAGCAGGGGTGTTCCGCCATCCCCTGTCTCACAGTATTTTTCGATCGCCCGTGTGAATTTGAAAACTTCCCGGATAATTCCATCCTTATCAACGACCTGCAGTGTCATCTTCCGCTGCTGATTTCTTCCGCGGAACAATGCCCTGTTCCCGGGAAGAAAACTGATGAAATTCCAGTCCTCTTTGATCCTGATTTGAAAAGAAGGAACATCCACGAGCAGAGTAAAAACATCCCTGTATTTCGGATCTGATACATGGAAAGGTCCAAGCCTTCTGTAAAACCGAAAGATAACCTGTCTGCCGGTCTTATCGATAAGAGGCGTATACAAGTCAACTTTTCCGGCATATTTATTTTCAAGATCGCTGCGAGGATCATATTTCTCCTTACCCTGCATATTGATCAATAAATGCGGACCTTTTGTGATATTTTTTTTCTTTACATCATAAAGACAAAGATAATAGAGAGAATGGCATTCTTTCTTCCCGATCCATCCATGAGCAAAAATCACGGTCAGCATCTGACCCGTACCAGGCAGCAGCGCGGAATGTGTCACATCGAGATGATAAATCTTCCAACCCTTCTGCAGCAGATCGATTTTGATCTCCTCTGCAGCATTCCGGACAGCTTCCATGGGATCATCATCAAGCTCAATACCCGTTTTCAGGTCCCGGCGAAACAGCTCAGGCTGCTCTTTCCTGCTCTTGCTGTAAAAAAACAAAGCTTCATTTTCCGAAAATGAACAAGTCCTGTTATTTATCGGTTCTCTGAGGGCCGGACCATAGTGCTCCAGTACATTCCTGATCAGCACAGGCTCCAAACTGCCGCCGTTATCATGGGAAAGCACCTCAACCAGCCCGGCGTCACGTACCTCTTTGCGGCGCCTGAGTTCCTCAATCGCCTCATAATCAAACTTTTTTCCGCTGCGGACCAAATGCAGCTCACGGTTGAAACGGGCATCGATATGGTTCGGATCTTTATCCAGTGCTAATGCCCAATATTTTTCGGCATTTTCATCCTGTCCCATATCCAGATAGGAAAGTGCGCGGTTGTTGAGAGAGTCCGCCGTATCGGACGCTGCTTTCGGTTCCGGACGCGGATAGCTGCTTCCGGTTACCTGTTGGTAAATCATGAGAAGTTCTTTTTCGACAGCATCAAAGTCATGCGGACGAGCTTTCGGTTCTGTCTCCAGACATTTCGCAAGCAGCTCCGCAAGTCTTTCCGGCATCGGGACCCTGCTGTCAGGATCAGTAAAATAATTGCGGCAGCCCATGCCTGCCACGACTCCGTTGGACCAGGGATGGCTGCCGTAATACATTTCCATTACCGAGACCGCCCAGGAATAAATATCCGTCCGTCGGGTGAGCGGTCTGCCATCCATCTGTTCCATCGAACAGTAAGCAGGGGTATATCCGCCGGAAGGAGCCATGTGCGTCGCTCCCGCATCATCTGACTGTGTCTTTTCGCCATCTAAAACGGTCAGCTGTGCACGGGCTTTCGCGAGCCCGAAATCCGCCGCCTTTGCCTGCCAGTCATTGGTCAGCAGCACATTATCCGGCTTCACATCCTGATGGATCAGTCCTTTTTCATGCGCGAAATGCAGACCGCGTGCATACTGGATCGCGATATCCAGCAGCCGTGACTGTACTTCCTCGTCATTGTCCTGATACAGCGTCCCGTCCTGTATGCGGTTTTCCAGACTGCCGTTTTCCATCCATTCGGAAAAAATCGTCGGAACATCCTCGATCTCACGTACATAGTAACAGGAAACGATATTCGGATGCAGCCCCAGTTCGATCCACGCCCGGCATTCATTGATGAAATTTAACTTTGCTGTTTCATCAGTGAACAGTTCAGGCTTCGGGCGCTTCATCGCCAGGTCTACATTCCATCCCAGATGGCGGACTTTCCAGACCGACCCCATCCCGCCTTCGATTGGATCACTGTCGATCCGGTAGGTATCCAGCAGCATTTTTCCCTTGCGGAAGTAATCCTGAACCGAAGTGACGTTCAGCCGTCTGGCTGCTTCCGTATGAGCGGCGGCAAGGAGCTGAGCCCAGAAATCATCTTCATTTCCGGCATTCCCGGGATTGTTTTTCAGAGCCTTATCATCCTTTCCCGCCATTTCACACTCTCATTGTTTTATTTATCGCGTAAAATGCGCAGCAGCGCTCATCATTGACTGCTGTCTGTCTGCGCATCACCGATTTTCACGATCACCGCGGAAATGTTATCCTTTCCGCCATGTTTTTTGGCACTGTCAATAAGCTTTTTACAGATTTTATCGAGAGGATCATCAGCCAGGAGCAGCTTTGTTATCTCTTTTTCCGGCACCATGCCATAGAGCCCGTCGCTGCACATCAGGATCTTATCTCCCGGGAAGACCGGCGTGATCCAGGTCATCGGTTCCGCCGGTGCTTCCATACCGACAAAAGCATAAAGGCGGGAACTGGCGGGACTTTCAGCCGCTTCTTCACGCGTCATCTTCTCGTTTCGCACCAGCAGACCGGCAATGTTCATATCCTCCGAAATCTGGGTCAGCTCTTTTCCACGCAGCAGATATCCGCGGCTGTCACCCAGTCCCACAAAAATCGCCTGATCCCGCAGAAGCCAGACACCGGCCAGTGTCGCCCCATAATCAAAACGCTTCGTGCTGTTGCCCTTATTAAAAAGCGCGTCACTGAGCATCTGTGCGTCATACCGCAGCATTTCCGCTGCTTCTTCCGGAGTGGTATTTTCCGTTAATTTTTCCGCGCTGATATCCACCAGCTTCGGCATGGATGAACTGACATAAATCGCGGAGTTTTCACCGTAAAGCAGGCCACCCATACCGTCGGAAACACCAAAAAAGTTTTGGTCCGGATGCAGGATGATGCGGTCCTGGTTGGTATCACGCAGCTTACCGATATCACAAAGTCCCGCGAAGGTATAAGTCAAAGAAAAAGCTGAGCCGCTCATCACAAAATTCCTTTACAATAATCCCGGATATCAGCCGGCAGCGCGGCAACCAGGTCCCGCCGCAGCAAAGATGCGGAAGAGTAACCGATACGCGGGTCTTCCTGCAGGGCTTTGTCAATCACCGCCGCCATTTTTTCCGGGATGGCGGAATTCCGCTTCCGGATCGGGATCGCGGGCTCCAGAATGATCACCTGCCAGGGGTTTTTGCCGCTGTAAAAATCTTTTACATATTTTCCGGTAAGCATGTTATAGTAAGAAGCCGCGGCTGCCCATACATCCACCTCAGGCTTGGCATATTTGCAGTTCATCGCCTGCTGTTTCGGCATAAATACCGGCGTCCCCTTGATAGCTCCCGTTTTGGAAACCTGTGATTTGCCGGCTGTGTTGAAAGCTTTCGCCAGACCGAAATCCGCTACTTTCGCCACAGGATGGTCACTCGTATCGGAAAGGAAAATGTTACCGGGTTTGAAATCACGATGAACCACACCGGTCGTAGTCACTTCCCTCATCCCGCGGAACAGTCCGGCTTTGATGAGCACATCAATATCCATGTTATGGACATAATCCAAACCGGAAAGCACCTGCAGCATGATCCAGGTCGCAAGCTTCAGGTTCAGTTTGCCGCCGTTCTTTTCCATCAGGTCATCCACACTGCCGCCTTCGCACAGGTCCATGAGGATATAGAGCGTCCCGTTTTCATCACCGGTCTCATATCCCTTCACCACATTTTTATGATCGAGACATTTGCAGATATCCGCCTCGCGAAGGAAAAGCTTCCTCGTGTGTTCATCCATGGCAGCATTTTTGAGGATGGTCTTAAGCGCGTAATCCTTACCGGTCCGGCGGTTCCGGACTTTCCAGACCTCGCCCATGCCGCCCTTGCCAAGCAGACGGACTTTATCATAGCCGGGCACGATCGACGGTCCGGTGGTTTTCTCCTGTACCGGATTCGGTTTATTTGTCGCCACATGGATCGCGGCCAGTCCCGCGTTGAGTACATTGGCTTCTTCCGCGGCCTTACAGGCCGGGCACAGTATATCGTCCGGAGAGGAAGGAACGAAGAGTTTTCCGCATTTTTTACATTTTTTCCGCTTCGGTCTTTGTGCCTGCTGCTGAAGTTCCTCTTCCCTTTTCAGCTCCTTCCAGCATTTTTCACAGATCCGCTGTCCTTCTTTATTCAGACGGATCACAGGTTCATCTCTGCCATCAGAGGTGCTGATATTTTTATCGGAAGGAACAGCAGGAAGTTCAGCACCGCAGCGGGCACAGTTTTCCTTCGTTTCCACCTTCAGAGAAATTTCACAATGCCTTCCCAGGCCCAGCACATCTCCGTCTTTCATCTCAAATGAGTCATGAGATGCATTCCGGGCTTCTTCCCAGGACTGATCGCGGTCCCGCTGTCCGATTTTTTCACCATTCAGATAGGTGCCGTTCAGCGAACCGAAATCCTGCAGGATGACCTTCGGAGGGGTAACTTCCAGCAGACAGTGATAACGGGAGACAGTCTTTTCCGGGATGATGATCTTACAGTCATCCTGACGGCCGATCACGACCCGGCTGACTTCGTTAAATTCATATGATTTTCCTTCGTTTTCACCTTTGGTAACCTTCAGAATCACTTTTGAAGACATATTTCACTCCTTAATCTCTTACCGCGCCAATCATGCCGATAAAAGTGAAAAGCGTATAGGCTCCCAAAACAGCCATGACCCAGACCTTCATCGGGAACCATCCGAACAGCCAGTGCAGGAACAGCACCATCAGCGGGATAAACAGGAAAATATAAAACCCATAAAGGAACCTGACAAATTTATCCTGTTTTCCGCGGTACCAGGAGGACTGGCAGGCGCTGTCCAGGCACATAAGAATGGTGAGCCCGAGAGTCCAGACAGCAAGGAACCCATAGATCCAGAACACCTTGATGTGCCAGACCTTGAAAGGTTTGTTGTAAGCCCAGATCGCAAACGCCAGCGCTATCGGAAAAATGAGGTTATTGGAAATAGACTGGAAAATGACTTTTGCGACAGGACCCTGGAAATTCCCGTGCTTAATGCTTTTCTTTCCGGCAGCAATACTGTACTGAAGCCCGTTATATATGACCGTACCGACGGAAAACACCAGGACTGCAAAAACACCGCCGACATACTTCAGCCATCTCGGGACATAAGGCAGCGGGCTTGGCTTGAATGTAAGGAATCTGCCCGTGACATACCTGCGCCAGGTCGGGAAGTAGCTCGGTACGGTGAATTCAAAAACATAAACCGACATGAGCCCAGCAATCAGGCACAGGTCAAAGATCTGCCGCGTAAACAACGCCCATGCAGGCCATTTCGTCTCCATCCAATAGGTGATGCCGCGAAGATGGTAATAAACACTGATCACAATGAAAGCATTGATCCCGAAGGACCACCACTGCGTGGGAGGCTGCGTGACGTAATGGGTGAAATGCTCCAATGCGAAAAGGGCGCCGCAGGAGATCAAAACTCCCCACAGGAAGTACTGCAGGTACCCCCAAAATGTCGAACCCCTGAATTCAAATGGTCCGATAAAGGTCCACTTCGGCTTTTTCTTTGCTTCTTGTTCGGCCTGCAATGCTTCCAGGCGCTTTCGTTCTTTTTCCAGGTTCTGCTTTTGTTCGGACAGGCGTTTTTCTCTTTCAGCTAAATTTCTCTTGTCCTTTTGCAGTTCATCCCGCGCTTCATCCAGACGATCCTGATCTTCATCGAGCTGAACCCGCTCCTCATCAAGGATCTTCTTCTGTTCATCAAACTGTTCCCGGTCTTCTTCTAACTTTTTTCGTGCTTCTTCAAACTGTTTTTGCTCTTTTTCAAACTTTTTGTGCTCTTCTTCAAAACATTTCCGGTCTTTTTCCAGGAGTTTGCGATCTTCCTCAAGGCGCTTTAATTCTTTCTCGAGCCGCTGCCTCTCCTGATCCAGGTTGGGATCCGCCCCTGCTCCGCTGAGCATCACGGAAACATCATTATCATAAACGGTAGCATTATTATCATAAACAGTGGCCTGATTATTCTGCGGCACCGGATTCGGGTTGGGTCGGACAGGAGGCTTATTCGTTTTATACTTCGCATCATTTTCTATAGCGAAGGGTAGAATTTCCTGACTGTTGAGCCAGGTTATGGTTGAATCCGATTTTTCCAGCACCGCCTTGGCAAGATCAAGCGCGGAGATCGGATTTGATCCGGCGATTTCAACAGCCTTGCTGAGAACCGTGGGATCATTATGAAATCCGGATGTATCACGGCCGGCCGTTTCACGCAGCGTATTCTCCGCCATGGCAATGCTGTTGATCTTCTTTTCCAGCAGTTTCCGTACTTTTTTCGCTTCCGAAAGGTACTCGCTCTTATCCATCGGTGCATCAAGATACCGTGACATCAGGACCAGACCGTACAGCAAAAATTCCACATAAACTGTGTCGCTGCGGGTATTCAACTTCAGCATTTGCGCTTGTGTCAATACTTCCTGTGCACTTTTACTGATTTCCATATTTGTGCCTCCCTATAATATTTTATATTTACGATTATACCCATAACACTATCGGTTTTACCCAAAACCGAAGCGCCGCAAAAACCGCCGATAATGGTTGATGTTATTTGCTCAGACTTACACTTATTTTATTATAAAAATAAAAATTTGAAAATAGGTGGACAGATTGCGCACTTTTTAGTTTATAGGATTGTCCACTTTTATAAGTTTCGGTAATTAATTATTTTCGGGAGACCGGTGGCACCGGTTTACAGCAGAGTGAACATATACATCTGAATAAACAAGAAGGAACGCCGGATATCGTGTTTCAGGAATAATTTCTTATTACTAAACTACACGCATGATTCTGCATCAGGACAGAAATACCGGTGTTCCTTCTTCAGGTCTTACCCGGAGATAATACTCCGCTCAGAATTCAAAGGATTCAGGTGCTTCCGTGAAAGAGCTGAAGGTCGCGGCCGCATTCCGGAAATACAGCACCTGCGTGTTGTCATCATCAGCGCTGTACATTGCCTTCAGTCTCGGCATCTTTTCCAGCATGGCGACCTTGACATCGCGGTTATCATCATTGATGAGTTCACCTGACACACGCAGCCATTTGCCGCCATGAAATGCGCAGATCTCAGCCTTGGGATTGGCGGCAAGCTGTTTGGAGACAGACTTCACTTTTCCGGTCTGGATATAAAGCTTCCCGTCATACAAAAGCGCAGTACCAAAAGGACGCACCCGGGGCTGGTCGCCTTCAACAGTCGCGAGATAATAAGTCTGTGCCTCATCTAAAAATTTGCATACCTTTTCAATACCTTCCATTTTCATACCTCCGTTTTTTGTCGTTTTTCCTATTGAAAATCATTTCATAACCTATTATAATCGTTTTCAGGCAAAGAAAAGCACCCGTTATCGGATAATTTCAAAACATGATTGGAGGGTATGGATCATGAAATATATAAACTTCGGAGAAAGCAGCAGGAAGGTTTCAAAAATCATTCTCGGCCTGATGCGCATCAGCGAAATGTCAGTGAAAGAAACGGAGCACCTGGTCCGCAGCGCACTGGACAACGGCATTAACGCGCTGGACCTCGCGGACTGCTACGGTGCCGGGAAATGTGAACAGATCCTCGGAAGGGTCTTCGCCGCTGATCCGGACCTGCGCGGGAAAATCTGGCTCCAGTCAAAATGCGCCATCCGCTATGACGAAGAATTCACCTACTATGATTTTTCCAAAGAGCATATTCTCAAAGCGGCCGACGACATCCTTACCCGCCTGCAGACCGATCACCTTGACAGCCTGCTGCTGCACCGCCCGGACGCGCTGATGGAACCCGATGAGGTCGCGGAAGCTTTCGCGGAGCTTCATCAAAAGGGGAAGGTGCTTGACTTCGGCGTCAGCAACTTCAACCCGATGCAGATGGCGCTGCTGCAAAAAGCCCTGCCGCGCAGGCTTGCCTGCGACCAGGTGCAGCTTTCCGCGGCATTCACGCCAATGCTTGACGCGGGATTTCAAACCAATATGAAATGGGACGGCTCCGCCATGCGTGACGGCGGCATTCTGGAATACTGCCGGATAAATGATATGGCCGTCCAGTCCTGGTCTTCGCTGCAATACGGCTTTTTTGAAGGGATCTTCCTCGGATCGCCGAAATATCCGGAGCTGAACAAAGTGCTGGACCGGCTCGCGGAAGAGAAAAGCGTTACCCCGACCGCGGTTGCCCTTGCCTGGATCCTGCGCCTGCCCGGGAAAATGCAGGCGGTGATCGGCACCACAAAAGCGGACAGAGTCACCCAATCCGCCGCGGCATGTGATATTGAACTGACAAGAAAAGAATGGTACGAAATTTATCTTGCCGCCGGGAACAAGCTTCCCTGACAGGATCTCTTATATAAGGCAATGAACGAAAATATACGCGCGGACAGCAAACTGAGAGAAGCGGGATTTGTGATGGCAGCCCACCACTGCCATGCTTATTTTGAGCTTTTCTATGTGGAAACCGGGGCCTGCCGGTTCACGATCGAGAACAATATGTATGACCTGCAGGCCGGGGACTTTATGCTCATCCCGCCGTATGTTCTGCATTACACCCGATATATGTTCGGTCCCTGCAAACGGAACACGGTATTTTTCAGGAATGAAGATATCGGGAAATCAGTAAAGGATCTGCTGCCGGGAAACGGAGACTTTTTTTCAGAAATGCAGATCTTCCGTGTCCCGGAAGCTTACCGCCGGCAGATCCTGCTCCTGTTTTCACAGATGATGACCGAAGGGAAAATCGCCGACGGTTTTTCAAACGCGATCCTGGAGACTATTCTCCAGACCCTTTTCCTGCTGTGCGGAAGGGTCTGTGATTTTTTCCGTGATGTTCCGGCGGAAATTCACACGACTGACCGGCAGGTCATCAACGCGGCAAAATATATCAGCAGCCATTACACCGAACCGGTCACAGCGGCGGAGATCGCTGCCGCGGTCGGCTTCAGCCCGAATTACCTGAGCAAAAAATTCAGGGAAGCAGCCGGGATCGGTGTTCACCAATACCTCTCCTTTATCCGGCTCAAACACGCCGCCCTTGAACTGATTTCCACCGGCGACCCGGTCACGGAAATTGCCTTCCGCTGCGGTTTTTCGGATAGCAACTATTTCAAAGATGCCTTCAAAAAGGCATACGGCATCTCCCCGCGGGAGTACCGGAAAACTCATTGATTTCTCCCCCTGATTTAGTGTTGATTTTTCAGTATTTTATAAAGAATACAGCCGAATTTCAATAGTTTATTAATGAAAATTAGTGTATGCTTTATAGAGTTGATATTGAAAATAAAGGCTTATTGTATGGAAGTCAAAGCTACACTCACGAAAAAAGATGAAAAATTTCTGGAAAGAAGCCTCAACGCGCCGATGTGGAAGGTCATCCTGCAAATCGGCACTCCGCTGGCGCTTTATCAGGGGCTCAGCCAGATTTTTGTGATCCTCGACACTATGATGGCGGCTCACATCAGCAAAGAATCAGTCTCCGCGGTTGCCTACCTGGCGCAGCTGGGCCATATACTTTCCGCGGTCGGCGGCGGTCTGGCAGTCGGAGCCGGGATCCTGATCAGCCGCGCTTACGGTGAGGGGAACCTGCCGCTGGTTCGGAAGCGCGTCAGCTCGCTTTACGCCATAGCCTTCGCGGCCGGTCTTCTCATCCTGCTGGGGATCCTGCCCTTCACCGAACAATTTCTGCGCATGGCAGGCACACCGGAGACGCTCATCGCTGTCGGGACACAGTATTTTATCGTGCAGCTCTTCACGATGGTCATCACCTTCCTGAATAACGTGTATATCGCGGTTGAACGGGCAAGGGGCAATGCCGGACGGATCTTCCGTCTGAACCTGCTGATCATCGTTGTCAAACTCGCGCTGACAGCCCTGTTTGTCTATATCCTGAACGGCGGGCTGGTGATGATCGCGGTCGCTTCACTGGTTTCGCAGGTATTGCTCTTTGTTTTCGCCATCAAAAACAGTCTGGACGGAGACGGCGCTTTCACTTTTTCTCTGAAGGCTGTCACGATGAAGGGCGAGGTCACCGCCCCGATGATCAGCCGTTCCATCCCTGTGATCACGGAAAAAGCGCTGTTCGCGTTCGGGAAAACCATCGTCAATTCCATGTGCACCGTGTACGGCGATTTGATGGTCGGCGCTATGGGGGTTTCCAACAACCTCGGCGGCTTCACGACCATGCCCCAAAACGGCTATCAGGAAGGGGCAGCCTCCATCATCAGCCAGAATTACGGTGCCGGGAAATATAAAAGAGTGCTGGATGCTTTCTTTTCCGTACTCGCCGTCAATGTGGTCATCGGTGCCGTGATTTCCGGACTGGAGATCTGGCAGATGGATTTTTTTGCCGGCCTGTTTGATTCCGGCAGCATCGAATTTCATGAAATGATCAAGCTGGTATACCGCTATGAAGCTCTCGGCGCGGTACCGCTGGGACTCAACGCTTCAGTCCTCGCCTTGCTTTACGGACTGGGGAAAACCAAACTCACGCTGGTACTGAATTTTTCCAGGGTCTTTCTCTTCCGCATTCCGGTGTTCTGGTTCCTCCAGCACTATACGGACCTGGGAGAAGCCAGTGTGGGCATCGTGATGATGGTCAGCAACATTTCCGTCGCCGTTATGGCAGCAATTGTCGCAGTGTTCGTGATCCGGAAATTCAGATCCGAAAATATCCGCGGCGAAAAGGCCATACACTTTCAAAACATTCCCGAAAAGGAAACGGCTTGATCCTAAATAAAGAGGCGGCTTCGCGAACTTTCCCTCCTGCGCGAAACCGCCTTCTTTTTATTCCTGATTTATAATATTTCAGCCCCGCAGCGGAGCAATTTCAACCGGCATACCGCCCTTCAGCCGGGATTCTTCCGCGGCCAGTGCCGCCAGATGGCTTTCGATGGAGGTCTCCAGCGTGGTGATGGTGCTGTCAGCCGCTTTGCCTTCCAGGTAATCCAGGAACGACAGGATCAGTCCCCGGTCGCCGCCGCCATGGTCGTTGAAATCGTTTTTCGGTTTGCCGAGGTCGATAATTTCCGGCTCCTTCCCGAATTCGCAGATACGGATGATGTTGCGGTTCATATCGCCCCACAGGTCGCCCATGGTACCCATCACCTTGATCGTCCTGCCGCCGATGCTGGTAAAAGCGCACATCATCAGGGATAACGCGGCACCGTTTTCCATCTGCATATTGACGATCTGGTTGTCCACCACGTCATTGTCGCAGGCATACACGCAGCGCCCGTACGGACCGGTGCGGATCGCTTCCCGAATGGTTTCCTCAGTCGGGTTCTCCGACAAAATATCGACAGGCCAGTCCTTGTTCCCGTCCAGCACGCCGGTATCCTTGTTGTAGATATAGATCTTTTCCGCGTCATAGGGGCAGGTCTCCTTTGCCTTGCAGCCGTCCAGACAGCGTTTCGCAGCTCCCTCGGGAGCGTTTTCCGGTCTGAAATGCACCAGAGACCCGAAAGACGAGACCTTCTCACAGCGGCTTCCGCACAGCCAGATCAGGTAATCCAGGTCGTGGCAGCACTTCGCCAGGATCATCGGGCTGGTATCTTCCGAACGGCGCCAGTTGCCGCGGACAAAGCTGTGCGCCTGATGCCAGTAACGGACATTCTCCAGCGCCTGAATGTTGACGATCCGCCCCAGCCTGCCGCTGTCAACCGTTTCCTTGATGAGGTGGAAAAAGGGAGTATAGCGCAGCACATGGCACACCACCACACGCCGTTTTTCTTCCCGCGCCACACGGACGATCTCCTGCAGTTCCGAAAGCAGGGGGGAAACCGGCTTTTCCATCAGGACATCATAGCCTTTCCTGAGTGCGGCGACAGCATGTCTGACATGCTGCCGGTCCTGTGTACAGATGAGCGCGGCGTCCGCAAGCTTCGGCTGAGCGAGCAGCTCCTCCGCGCTGCGGAACCGTCTTTCGGCGGGCACACCGTGTTCATCCCCGCCGATCTTCAGGCGCTCTTCATTCGGGTCCGCGACGGCGACCACCTCCGCGCGATCCTGAAGCGTCAGAAGTTCCGTTCCATAGGCATTTTTACCCCGGCTGCCCAGGCCGATAATAACTAATTTTGTTTTTTCACTCATAATAATCACTCCTTAGCGGACACTATCCAAAGCCTGGCTCAGGTCTTCCTTCAGCAGTTCCAGATCTTCCAGTCCGGCATGGACACGGATCAGCGACATCCTGTCTTCCGGGATGTCCGCAGCATTCTTATAGACCAGGTTTGTCGGTTCAAAGAGGCTTTCATAGCCGCCCCAGCTGACCGCGAGCTTGAAGAATTTTACGCGGTCGGTGATCCTGCGGATTTTTTCATAATCCCGCGTCTTCAGACGGAAGGAGAACAAACCGCTGCCGCCGCGCATCTGCTTTTTTGCCAGTTCATACTGCGGAAACGACGGGAGCAGGGGATAGTTTACATTTTCCACATCATCCCGGGCTTCCAGAAATTCCGCGAGCCCCAGCGCGTTGCGGTAATGCACCGGCATCCGCAAGTGCAGGGTGCGGAGATTGCGCAGGATCAGCCAGGCCATAAAGGGATCCGGGACCTGTCCCTGCATCAGGAATTCGGTGTTAAAGATGCGCGTGATATCTTCTTTGGATCCGCAGACCACACCGCCGACGATATCGGAATTCCCGCCGAGATATTTGGAAGCGGAATGCACCACCAGGTCGATCCCCATATCATAAGGGTTCTGGAAAAGCGGCGTCGCCCAGGTATTGTCGATCACGGTCTTGATGCCGTGTTTCTTCGCCAATTCCGCGACCTCCCGCAGCGGCTGCAGGGTGAAAGTGAATGTCGCGGGGCTTTCGAGATAAATGACCTTGGTATTCGGACGGATGGCCTGTTCAAAGTCTTCGATGTTGCTGCCTTCCACGAAGGTAGTCTCAACACCAAAGCGCTTGAGATAGGTGCGGAAAAGATAGTTTGCCCAGCTGTAGGCGCTGCTGATGCATACCGCGTGGTCGCCCTGCTTCATAAAGGCCATTACCGCGCAGGAAATCGCGGCAACGCCGGATGAGACCAGCTTGGCCTTTTCGGTATGCTCCAGCGCCGCAATTTTTTCCTCGCACAGGTTGACCGTCGGGTTGTTCCCCCGGGAATAAATATAATGCTCCGATTCATGCATCAGCGCTTCATGAAAGGCGTCGTACGAATCAAAACAAAAGATGGAATTCTGGAAAATCGGCGGCGCCACAGCATTCACCGGCAGGTTATGCTCGCCCATATGATGCAAAATATCCGTAATATTCATCCCGTCTAAATTTTCATTCATTGAAATTCATCCCCCCGAAATTATTTATTATGTATTGGTATGGGGACAGTCCCGTAAAGGGACAGTCCCCGGGTTGTCACAAAGCGGCGGATCCACAACACAGCAAAACCGTCACCGACAGATCTGATTTCTACATCCTACTTCTTACTTCTTATTTCTTATTTCTTACTTCTTATTTCTTACTTCTTACTTCTTACTTCTTATTTCTCACTACCCCTTCACGCCGCCTTCCGTCAGACCGGCAACGATGTATTTCTGTCCGATCCCGAACACGATCATCGTCGGCAGCAGGGAGACCACAATACCCGCGCTCATCAGGTCCCAGCTCACCCCCGCCTTGGAAATGAAGGAATTCAGCGCGACCGGGACTGTATATTTCGCCGCCTTGTTGATCATCATCACCGCGATGAACAGTTCATTCCATATGTTGACAAAGGCGAAACAGAAGATGGCCGCGATGCCCGGGAGCGTGAGCGGCAGCACGACATGGATGATCGACTGCGCCAGGTTGCAGCCGTCGATCTTGGCCGCTTCTTCCAGATCCACCGGGATGCGGTCAAAGAAACTGCGCGACATCAGTGTACTGAACGCGATCACCGTCGCGACATAGATCACAGCCAGGATCGGCAGGTTGTCCACCAGCTTCAGTTTGGAAAAGAACATGAAAAGCGGCAGCATGATCATGAAAGAAGGGATGGTCTGCGTAAAGTACAGCAGCAGCTCCAGCCCGGCTTTCATTTTCTTGTGGCGGAAACGGGAAAGAGCGAAACCGCCCATCACCGAAAGAACCATCGCCACCACCGAAGAGGTGAGCGTGACAAACAGTGAGTTCTTGAAGTACTGTCCGAAATTACTGTACGAGAACAAGCGCTGATACGCGGCAATCGTGGGTTCCTTCGGCCAGTAAACCAGCGGGATGGCATATAGCTCGGTTCCGCTTTTAATACTCGTCACAAAGATCCAGAAAAGCGGCAGCGTCGCAGCCAGGAAGAAACACAGCAGGATAAAAATCCGGATAATATTGCCCAGCAGGTTTGTTAATTTCCGTCTGTTCATGTTTATTCCTCCCCTTTCGATCTTGTAAGCCGCAGGTAAAGCACCGCGTAAGTCAGCAGCAGCACCATGATGACCACGCCATAGGCGGAACCCTGACCGTAATCGAA
Source organism: uncultured Chloroflexota bacterium (assembly GCA_902786265.1). Classification (GTDB taxonomy): domain Bacteria; phylum Chloroflexota; class Anaerolineae; order Anaerolineales; family Anaerolineaceae; genus Flexilinea. Next base: position 37,485 of record CADACE010000035.1, read on the forward strand.
TTCCTTATACACCTTATTGATCATCATCGTACCGAGAATATGCGTGCTGTTCACCGGACCGCCGTTCGTCATGGCGTAGATCAGGTCCGGGAAATTCACGATCCACATGCTGCGGAGCAGCACCGTGCTGATAATGGTCGGTTTGATGTAAGGGATCGTCACATGAAAAAGCTGCTGGACCCCGTTCGCGCCGTCAAGCTTCGCCGCCTCATACAGGTCATTCGGGACCGACTGCAGCGCCGCCAGCAGCATAATGCCGAAGTAAGGGACTCCGTACCAGACGTTTGAGATCACGACACTGTACATGGAAATTTTCGGATTGGAAAGCCAGCCGATATTTTCTTTGATCAGCCCGGCCTTCATCAGCAGGTCGTTGATGACGCCAAACTGCCCGTTGAACAGCCAGGACCAGATGAGCCCGATAGCGAACCCGCAAAGCGCCCAGGGATAAAATACAAAGCCGCAGTAAACACTTCGGCCGCGGAAAGGCTTGCGCAGCATCATCGCCAGCAGGAATCCCAGCAAGAACTGGAAGACAAGAGAAAGCACCGTCCACTTCAGTGTGTTGAATAAAATCAGCCAGAAATTAACATTTTTGTTGGTAATAATGGTCTTGAAATTTTCCAGCCCGATGAAGTGGATATCTTTCAGATTGAACAGGCTGTAATTCTGGAATGCCATCACACCGCCCTGCAGCAGCGGATAGAAAATAAAAAAGCAGATAAAGGCAAGCGCCGGAAGGATCATCAAAAGATACCATTTGTCCGTTTTCATGATTCTCCTCTTTCCATGTTTTCCGAGTCAGCAGAATAACTTCTGCTGTCCCGGTCTTGATGAAATCAGGGCTGCGGGTAGTCCGCAGCCCCTGAAATGAATGTTTCTGATAATTCAGTGGGCATTTATCCTGCCCGGTCGGTCTGACAGCCGGACACTGACCACTGAGCACAGATTTTAGTAGCCCCAGAAATCCTTGCAGGTCTTGATCATATCTTCCGCGGTGGACTGGCCGAGCAGATAGCTCTGGATCGCGGCAAGATGGACGGTGGAAGCATATTCGGTGAAGCGGGGATCTTCCAGCGGGAACTTGGTGAAGACGGTCGCTTCGTCAGCCATTTCGTCAGCCCAGGCCTTGTAGACCGGCAGCTCGAACATTTCGGAAGTTTCGTAAGCGCCCTTGTTCACCGGCAGAGCACCGTAGAATTCGCAGATGGAAGCGTTGACTTCAGCGGAGATCATGTATTTGATGAATTCAAAGGCTTCAGCCGGATGTTCGGAATTCGCGGCAACAGCCAGACCGGCGTAGCCATAGTCCAGATAGCGGGTGCCGGAAGCACCGAGAGGCATCGGGATGGCAGTGTACTGGTCCGGGCTCAGGGAACCCATAACGGAACCGACCGCATCCGGGTCCTGGACAAGGAACGGGGTGATGCCGGAAACGAAGCCGTTGATCTGGTCATTGTAGCCCCAGTTTACGGAGTCCGGAGGGCAGGCTTCGGTGAAGAGTTCATAATAATCCTTCATCGCCTTGCGGCCGCCATCGGTATCCATAAAGAAGGTGCCATCTTCGGTCAGGTAGAAGTTGTCCAGGCGCAGGTCGGAAACTTCGGTCGCCCACATGATATCTGTGGTCTTGCAGGGGGAACCGATGCCGCGGAGAGCGAAAGCGTACTGGCCCTTGGCGGGGTCGGTGATCTGTTTGCACACGGCAAGGAATTCATCCGTGGTCTTCGGCATTTCGGTCACACCCAGTTTTTCCAGGATGTCGGTTCTGACCATCAGTGCCTTGACATACAGGTACTGCGGGATGAAATAGGTCGCGTCGCCCATGGAAGCGCCGGCGAGCAGAGCCGCGTCAACGAGCTGATCTTTGCCGTCCCAGTCAGCGACGAGGTCATCAAGTCCGTAAAGGAACCCGTTGTTGATCCAGGCACCGACAGAGTTGTCGCGGATCTCGACAATATCCACTTCCTGCCCGGCAGCGAGCATGGAAGCAACTTTTGTTTCCGCGGACTCATACGGAGGGGAGACCAGTTCAACATTGATGTTCGGATGCTCTGCGACAAAAGCGTCGATCGCGTTCTGAAGAACCAGTGTTCTTTCCGGTGACGTCATGGTTTCCGCAAAAGTCAGTGTGACTTTATCGTCAGCCATTACGCCGTTGGCAAATCCCAAAGCAAGGATCAATGCCATGCACAACATGATAAGTTTTTTCATATTCAACCTCCTGAAATATTTTATGAGCAGGAACTCACTTTTTTATTCTATCATTCAGAAAAACTAATGTCAATAAGGAAAAAAAGCACCGTATCATTATGACTTTTACTTTTTCCCGTACAGGACCATGCGCCTTCAGGAATCAAGAAAGACCCCGCGGAGTTTTTCTTCACCCGCGGGGTTTTCACAAACAGGAGGATTTTGGAAAGAAAACTTTGCAGTTTCCGGATAAGCTTTATCAGTCTGTTTTTGCTTCCGCAAAAACCACACGGCGGTTGACATAGCCGCCTTCGATCGATTCATCTTCACAGGTGATCAGGATCATGCAGCCCGGACGTGCATAGCTGAGAAGCCCTGCAATATCATCCGCCGCAAATTTTTCATTGGCATAGACCACAAAGGTACGGGAAGCATCTTTTGCCCCCGTGACAAAAATCAGGTCACTTTCTTTCAGCGCACTGAGTTTCACAAACGGCCCTTGTTCCTGAGTATTCAGGTGGTTATGCCCGGCAAGGACAAACAGGTCTTCCGGTCCGGGACCGCTGCCTTCCAGCAATCCGATTTTTTCACCGAGTGCTTCAACCGGGAAGTTGTCCCCTTCCAGCGGAACGATCACGATTTTCTCGTTCACGTTCAGTGTCGGAATGGACAAAGACATGCTTGTAGGCGCATAATCTACACTTGCGGCGAAATCGATATTCTGTCCCGCTGTCAGTCCGGTTCTGGGAAGTTCATACATCGGACGAAAAACCGGATTGTTATCAATGAAATACCAGGTCAGTTCATCATAGTCATCCTCACGTCCCGGTCTGATTGGATTATTGGGACGCGGATTCGGCTGCGGATCGCCGGGGCGGGGGCTCGGAGGCTGGCCGTCACCGGGCTGCTTCTGCTGGCTGTCTAACGGTACATCCTCAAAGCTGCTGGGGCTGAAAGAATTGGCGAAGGGATCATCTTCCCAGGCGCTTCCTGACTCATCTTTATTCTTTTCGCTGACATCCGGTTCGATGAGCGCGGGATCGATATTCTCATCCCAATCCAGATCTGCCAGGCTGCTGTAAGATTTTGAATCGGAAGAGCTGTTTGGTTTTCCCTGTGTATTCTGTGCTGTCTGCCCGGCCGCGTTGGGATCAGTGGGTTGATTAAACCCGAAGAATTCCAATACGGAGCTTTGTCCCGCGTTGTTGGATGAACAGCCGGCGGCAATTAAACAAAAAACAAGAAGACAGAGGATTGTTTTTATTGTTCTATTCATTGATTTCCTCCCCATATTTTTCTTTTCATCGGATATATACATAACAATATCCAATTATGAATAATGCAATTAGCATGCCACCTGAAGAATAAAAAATCATAAGCCGCCAATTGCACTATAATTGATCATTATGAAAAGAACCGGTCCTGCTTTGCTCCTGATGTTGATTTGCTGCTTTCTGGCAGTGAGATGCAACTTGCCGGAAACCCGGCAGGATCAAATTTGGGCTGAAATAGCCGGTACACAGATTGCCGCGGTCATCCAGACAGAATTGGTTCCGACAGCTACAATAATTCCCACGCGCACCCCCGTTCCGACAAGAGTCCCGACACGAACACCGGTCCCGACATTCACTCCGACCTTGGGGCCTTCTCCCACGCCGACACTCGGTCCGGAGTATTTTCACGGTTCAATCTGGTATGAGCCTGAATTCGTTACACAGGAAGGATTGAAATACAAAGGGACAAAAATCAACACCGGCTGTACTGCCGCTTCTGTACAGATGGTGCTGGATTTTTGGCACGCTTACAAAGAAGAATATCCGACCATCACCGCCCAGCAGCTGCTGAACCTCAACATCCGGCAGAATGCTTTCAATCCCGGTACAGGGCTGAACATCATGAGTACGGAAGACGAACTGAAGGATCTGAATTACTACCTCGGCACCCGGATGGACAGCAACAGAAAAGAATTGCTGGAAGCACTGGAACGTTACGGTCCGCTGATGGTACTGACCAAAGTCAACTGGACACCAAGGGGCGGCAATCACATGGCTGTCGTCACCGGATATGACCCGGAAAATGACATTATCCGGGTCCTGGACCCATGGCAGTCTACCGGTATTATGGAATTTTCTTATGACAGCTTTGACGGGATCTGGTCGCTGAATTACCTGAATGACGAGAAAGAAGTCCTGCGCCGCACATTCTTTTTCATCGTCCCTTACGCCGAGCTGGCCAGGGAAAATGAACCCTTCATCCCCGAGTGGGAGATGAGCAAGATCCGACTGTATCAGGGATCAGGGACTGGGGATTAGGGATTAGGGATTAGTGGATAGGCGACAGGGTGCATGCTGATATCTTGATTTTGCGTCTGCTGAATTCTGCCCGCTTTCTTCAATTTCTGATTTCTTATTTCTTATTTCTTATTTCATAAAACCTGTTATAATAAACCAAAGGTGTAAAAATGCTGTGACACAACAGCATTAGAAAAACTAAAGGAGTTAAAGTATGAAAAAAGGTTTATTGTTTGTCTTAGTGCTTGCCATGCTCGCACTCGTCAGCACTGCCGCGTTTGCTGCTGATGTAAAGATCGCTCTTGTCACCGATACCGGCGGTATCAATGACCAGTCCTTCAACGCCTCTGCCTGGGAAGGCATGGTAAAGGCTCAGGAAGAACTCGGCGTCGAAATTAAATATTTCGAATCCAAGACCGATGCTGACTATGAACCGAACCTGACCATGGCTGTTGATGATGGCTATGACCTCATCATCGCTGTCGGTTGGATGATGGCTGACCAGCTGGCCGAAGTTGCTGAATCCTATCCAGATCAGAAATTCGCGATCATCGACAACGGTTCCGTTGGCGACAATGTTGTCGGTATCAACTTCGCTACCGAACAGTGCTCCTACCTGGTCGGCGTTATTGCCGCCACCATGACCGAAACCAAGAACGTCGGTTTCGTTGTCGGTATGGTCTCCCCGCTGATGGATACCTTCGGTGTTGGTTACTATGCCGGTGTCCTCGACACCTGCCCGGACTGCACCATCCAGGAATTCAACGCCAACAGCTACGGCGACGTTGCCGGTGGTAAGGCTGCTGCCCTGAACATGTTCACCAACGGCGCGGACATCGTCTACCACGCTGCCGGCGGTACCGGACTCGGCGTCATCGAAGCCGCTTCCGAACAGAACAAATACGCGATCGGTGTTGACCAGGACCAGGCTGCCCTGGGTCTCGGTGAAGGCCACATGCTGACCTCCGCCCTGAAGAACGTCGGCAACGCTGTCTTCGCTCTGGCTGAAGACCTCGTCGCAGGCAATTTCGAAGCCGGCGATAAGATGTATGACCTGCAGACCGGTGCTGTTGACTACGCTTCCAGCGAAAAGAACGTCCTGAGCGATGCCGCGAAGGAAGCTGCTGAAGCCGCGAAGGCCGCCATTCTTTCCGGCGATATCGTTGTTCCCGCCACCCGCGAAGAATACAACGAAAAATACGGCGATATCAAGGCCTACACCCTCGAGTAATATCAATCTGTAAACATAAAAAAGCGCTCCCTCACCCGGAGCGCTTTTTTTATGGGATGCGGCATATAACGCTGTAAAATAACAAATCCGATGTCCCTTATTTTTTAATTTTCCTGAATTTATGATATAAATGAAAAAACGTTGAAAATACCTATTCTATGGGTTTCATAAATTATTACGCCCATATATAATGATCAAAGTGAAATGTTTATGCCCCCTTACGGGGGCATAATTGGTAGATTTTTTTGATATTATAAAGCAGTTTTCAGATGGGAGTCTGCACATGCAAAAGATCGGTTTTGACAACGAAAAATACGTAAAAATTCAATCTGAACATATTCGCGAACGGATCGAGCAGTTCGGCGGGAAACTTTACATGGAATTCGGCGGAAAGCTGTTTGACGACTACCATGCCTCCCGTGTTCTGCCCGGATTCCAGCCGGACAGCAAGATCCATATGCTGCAGCAGTTCAAAGATGATGTGGAAATCGTTATCGCCATCAATGCGGAAGCGATCGAACAGAACAAAATGCGCGGCGATCTGGGAATTACCTATGAAGATGACGTCCTGCGGCTTATCGACGGTTTCCGCGGGATGGATCTTTATGTGGGCAGCGTGGTACTGACGCACTACAGCGGACAGACGACCGCGGATGCTTTTCTGAAACGCATGACAGGGTTGGGGATCCGCTGTTACCGCCACTACCCCATTGAGGGATATCCGTCAAAAGTAGCCCACGTTGTTTCTGAAGAAGGGCTCGGGAAAAATGATTATATTGAAACCAGCCGTCCGCTGGTGGTCATCACCGCACCAGGACCCGGTTCCGGAAAAATGGCGACCTGCCTTTCCCAGCTTTATCATGAAAACAAACGCGGGATCCGTGCCGGCTATGCGAAATTCGAAACCTTCCCGGTCTGGTCCCTGCCGCTGAAGCACCCGGTCAACCTCGCCTATGAAGCTGCCACAGCCGACCTGAACGATGTGAACATGATCGATCCCTATCATTTGGAAGCCTATCACACACTGGCCGTGAACTACAACCGCGATGTGGAGATTTTCCCGGTACTCAGCGCGATTTTTGAACTGATCCAGGGCTCCTGTCCCTATAAATCTCCGACGGATATGGGCGTCAACATGATCGGTTCCTGTATCGTGGATGACGAAGTCTGCAGGGAAGCGTCCTACAAAGAAATTTTGCGCCGCTACTATATTGCCAGTGTCGAAAATGTACAGGGAAAATGCAGCGATGAAGTCGTCCGGAAGCTGGACCTGCTGATGAAGCAGGCTGCCATCACCTCTGAAATCCGTCCGGAAATCTCTGCCGCGCTGATCAAAGCGGAAATGACCTGCGGACCCGCGGGAGCCATGCGTCTGCCGGATGGCCGGATCGTGACAGGGAAAACCTCGGATATCTTAGGTGCCGCCGCAGCTTTGCTGCTCAATGCGCTCAAGGCTATGGGAAAAATCGATGACCAGTTCGACCTGATTTCCACCGAAGTTCTCAAACCGGTCTGCGACCTCAAGACCCGCTATCTGAAGCACAAAAATCCCCGTCTACATACGGATGAAGTGCTGCTGGCACTGACCATCTGCGCTTTGACCAACCCGATGGCCCAGGTCGCCAAGGAACAGCTCAGCAGTTTGAATGATTCCGAGGCCCACTTCTCCGTGATCATCAGTGATGAAGACCTGAAACTGCTCAAACGCCTCGGCATCAGCGTTACCTGCGAACCGCGTTATGAGATAAACCGGCTCTATCATAAATAATCACAGGCACAGATCAGCATAATTATTTCGGCGATGTGGATCGATCTCCTGATTTACAGGAAACGGATCACATCGCCGTTTGATTTCCATCCATTCAGTCATGTCCGCCCGTATCCCGCAGTACGGCATACCATCCCTGCGAAATTTCCTCAGCAAAACTCAGTTCACTTTCCCGGAAAATTTCATCAAACAGGTCGGCAAACGGATGTATGTGAACAGGAGGGAAAGAGAATCAGTCTTTCCCTCTTTCCTTCAGCAGAAAGATTTCTGATGAAAAATCTCCGGCAGGGTGAATGAAACTTTCGATTGCAGACTGATCCGGGTGAGAAATCACACCTGCATTCATCAGTTCATCTCCAAAGAAGCTCCCGATCTCTTTCGTTTGATACACAACCCCATTTTCTTCCGGCTGAATGACAGGAATCTGCAAATCATAACATGCATCCGGTTTCAATCCTGCCAGTTTGAGATACCTGCCGCGGGCATTCACCTGATGCAGTGCATGATACCAGCCGACAACCGCCTCCGAGCGGTCTTCACTGACCACCATCCATCCTGTTTCATTTCCATCGAAAGGAGAGGCAAGACGGTAAAAATCTCCGAATTGGATCAGCTGCCTGTGTTCTTTCATGAACGCTGTATACCCGACGACTTCTTTTTGTTCATCTGCCGATAATTTGTTCAGATCCAATTCGTACCCAAAGGTTCCGAAAAAGGCGGTTTCCGCTCTCATTTTTAGTGATACGCTTCTGCCTGATTGAAAATTGGGCACAGCCGAAACATGACTGCCCATGGAAACGATCGGGTAGACGAACGAAGTGCCGTACTGTATCTTCAGGCGCTCATAAGCATCCGTATCATCGCTTGTCCAGGTCTGCGGTGCGTAATATAACATTCCCGGATCAAACCTGCCGCCCCCGCTGGCACAGGACTCAAACAGGATTTCCGGAAATTCCGAAATCAGCCTTTCATACAAAGAATAAACACCCAGTATATAACGATGGAAGATCTCTCCCTGCCTGTGAGGCGGAAATGCAGCAGACCAGCATTCCGTGATGCTGCGGTTCATGTCCCATTTAATATAAGATATTTTTGACTCCCGCAGGATCTTTGCCAGCATTTCATAGATATGATCCACGACTTCCGGTCTGGAAAAATCGAGCACGCACTGGTTTCTGAACAGAGAAGCGCGCCGGTCCGGAATGCGAAGGATCCAATCCGGATGCTCTCGATATAAATCGGAGTCAGGATTTACCATCTCCGGCTCGATCCACAGGCCGAACATCATCCCCAGAGACGTCACTTTCTCTGCCAGTCCGCTGATCCCGTTGGGCAGGATCTCAGCAGCAGGGAACCAATCCCCGAGTCCCGCGCGGTCACTCCGGCGGGCACCAAACCAGCCATCATCCAGCACAAACATCTCGATGCCGCATTCTTTGGCTTTCGATGCGATCTGAAGGATCAATTCTTCACTGATATCAAACTCGGTTGCTTCCCAGTTATTGATCAGGATCGGACGCGGTTTGTCACGCCATGGCCCCCGGACAAGTCTCGTTCGGTAGAGACGATGAAAGCACCGGCTCATCCCATTCAAGCCCTGATCAGAGTAGACCATGACCGCTTCCGGGGTCTGGAAAGAATCACCCGGTTTCAGTTCCCATTCAAACCAGGTGGGATTAATGCCCATCAGCACACGGGAAAAACTGTTCTGATCCACCTGTACCTGAGCAAGGAAGTTCCCGCTGTAAATAAGCGAGAATCCGAACACTTCCCCAACGTTTTCGTTTGTATGGACGCGCTTGAGTGCAAGAAAAGGATTGTTCTGATGAGATGAATTCCCGCGTATGCTCTCGATTCCCTGGAAGCCTGTTGTCAGGCGGTTGATTTGAGGTGTTCTTTCCCTGCCCCAGGCTCCATCCAGGGAAATCCATTCGAAATCATCATCCGGAAGGTCCAGACACAGGCTCATTGCTTTTTCCAGATACAGTGTCTGGTTTCCTTCATTCCGAAATCGAACAGAACGGGTGATAACACCTCCTTCGGAGAAAATTGTATAAAACAATTCACATCTTACTCCGGTCACTGCGTCACGAAGTCCTAATATAAGCGTGGAAGCTTCCTCCGGATTTTCCGTATATACAGCCGGGAGAGATTCCAGCCGCGGCTTTCCCCGGATGATCTCATGGGATTCGTACGTAAATACAGCCAGACGGCTTCCGTTTTCCTGGAGCAGACTGACCGCAGGGCGCCGATAGTCTGAACTGCCATAGGACGGGTATTCCAGACGTTCGGTCTCCTCCGAAAAATAATCATTATTCACTGTCAGTGCAGCGTTAAAAGGAGCAGCCTTCCCGCGCAGATGGTCGAAGGAGTCTCTGTCATGCAGTTTTTTCCCGCAGTACAGCTGTCCGGGAAGTCCGCCCGGCAGAATAGAGATGATATAACTCAGCTCATCGTTCTGAAGATGAAAAGTCAATGGCGATTCGTGAACAAAAATCTTTTGCATCATGTTTACCCCTTTTTCCATAATATATTTATTGCGAGCCGCTGAACATGGTAAGGAAGGGAGACAGCCCTATATGAGATCGTCCCCACAGTCCCTCTTTCCCTGGAGACGGGAATACTTCATAGGTTGTTCCCTAAATGAAATCCTGACAGCAACTATTATTTTAACATATTCTGTCAGTTTGATTTATCATACTGCCGCGCAGTCGGCATATGATGTCTGTATCTGATGATGCGCCTCAGCAAATCTGTTTTCCGTGATGCGATTATTGTCAAGTTGTATTTATCGGTGTTTCCCCGGATACATTCTTTGACATTTTTATCTGCTGTTATTTTTCAGCTTCTATCAGATTATCATATTTACATTTATTTGAGTGAGACATTGAACGAAAAATATTAATTACAAATCCTGAAACAGCAATGATCAATATTACAAATATGAGCATCTTCATTTCCCTTGTCTCCGAATGTTTATTCTATTTTACAATGGATAGACAATGGCAGGTACACATATTTAAATAATTTATTCTCAAATTATTTGTCATGTAAAAGGGGCCAAATCGGTCCTTTTGTCATGTTTTAAAGCGGCAAACCCGGGTACTACCACATTTTCGAACATTTGTCAAGGGACAACATTGCCGGTTTTCTTTTACAAAGTTTTGCTGTAGACTATTTTTCAGGAAGCAGGAAGAAGTAAGAATGAAGAAGTAAGAATAAAGAAGGATTCAATTGGCTGGATTAAGAAGTTCACAGGAGCCTTGATCCGGAGAAATTAACTTCACACTGAACGCTTCACACTTCACACTTTAAGGAGGTAACGGTGATGAACGACGAACTGAAAAAATCCATCGAAGAGATCGAAAAGATCGAAGAAATTTTCGAGCCGGATATCTATGGTTTGGAACACATCACCGATTTCGACTCCTATGACGAAAGGCTGAAGGACGCGCTGGCGGACTATGAGGCTGCCTGCAAGGCTTTCCGTGAGACGGACCCCTGCAAGCGTCTGCTCATGAAAGCGGCCGAAGCGGCGGAGATGGCCGCGAAGGTGCTGGTGGCGCGTGTTTCCGTGATCTTCCATATGCCGGATGCTACTGCAGATAAGCGCATGGAAGGGCGTGAGATCCTGGACAGAATCGCCAAGGACGCCAACGCCCGCGAACGGACCTGCAGCCAGTATTATTACGCAGTGGAAGAGAAATATCCGGAACAGACCGAATATCTGGCCGGGCTGATGGTTGAAAAACAGGCCCGCATGAATTTCCTTAACCGCTGCATGGCGACCCAGAACCACTATCTCAATGACGGCATCAAAAGAAATGATTACGGAAAGGCGAAGGAAGAATCCGATAAAAGATGCGCCGCTGCCGCGGCACGCATCCGCTCCCGTGTGCCGGACGGACATATGTTCCTGCCTCCGCGCATCTTCCCGCATGATCCTGTTCCGGAAGGAAAGCCGGTCCCGAAGCGTCCTGAACCATACCTGA
>CADACE010000036.1 GCA_902786265.1 uncultured Chloroflexota bacterium
CTGATCGACGACCAGTCGGTGGTCTGGGATTACGAAAACAACAAGGTGACCATCAAGTTCCGCGGAGGGGAACCCGTCGTATGGGACTTCTGGAAACCAAAGGACACCGCGGATGTCCTGGGCCCCGACCACTGGTGCTACCAGTATATCCGAAGGTTATACTGGCAGCTGGAGGAGGCAGAGGAGCCGGGGCTGTTTCGGAGGAAATGAGGAATTCGGAATGCGGAATTCGGAATTTTAGGGAATAGGATATAGGATATAGGGAATAAGGAGCCGGGATCCGGAGGATTTCGGCTGTCTTGCGTTTGACTTAAAAAAAGAATCCTGATTCATGGAAATATATATCATTTCTTTCGGATTTTTATTATAATTATTATAAAGATTAAGAAACTTTTGAAACGCATCTTTCGTTTATATAACAGATAACCTTAAAAACTATGGCAGGGAAAAAATGAAAAGAATAATTATAACTGAAACATTCCTTGTAATTTTGATGATATTGTGTGCAAGTTTGTCCGCATCAGCGGGAACATTGCCTCCGGACCGTACTCAGCAGGTTCTGGATCTGCTCGCTGTTGAATGTCAAAACATCAACGATTTCAGCATAATGGCTCAATACGGTGATACATCCAGATATTACTCCGTACGGGACCATATCGCCGTAACAATCAATAATATCTCTCTTCTGATGAACGGATATGACAATTCTTCGATCAATGCTTTGTGGAATATGTATAACCAGTTCAGTCCAGACTTCCAATCCGCACAGCAGGCTGCTGAAATCTGTTCATCCGTCCGCTCCGAAATATATCGTAAAATATCGAACGATAAGAATATGAATCAGTTCAACGGTCCTATTTCATCATTCAGTGATTGCGCTGAAGCCGGTTATCGCGTGAATGGCGGTACATGCTTCATTGGAGGGACCTCTGTATTTGATGATGACGGAAATCTGATCGGATTTTATTATTCCGATTGCTATGACAGTCAGGGCTTCCATCCCGGTTCCTGCTGGGACTGTTATTACGGCGCTGACAATGACGGATGCATAGCGAAGCCATAATATGCAGCTGACCGGGAAAAATCTCGAATTTAAACATGAAAACCGTTCAAATCCTTTGACGGTTTTGCTTTTGTTATTCCTGTGTGTTATCAGCCTGTTTTTACTTAAGGCAGTCGTATCAAAAACCATTGTGTCACCATGGCTGCCAACCGCTGTCCCCACAAGAAACGCGATTTCATATGCTATGGAAGCGGACACTTATTTCCGCGCAGGGAACCTGCAAAAGGCTGCCGATTCTTACGCTGCCGCATCTGTGCTGGAGCCGGACAATGCCGACTACATTTGGAAAAGAGGCAGGTCTCTGATTTACCTGACAGGTTCACAGACGACTGACCAGGAAAAGGCAGCAACACTCAAAGAAGTTATCGATTCCCTTGAAAACGCTTTAGGGACCTTCAACGAGAATTCCAATATTTACGCGATTCTTGCTTTTGCGTATATCTGGTACGCTGACGCAGATTTGTGCGGCGCCGCGAACGTTGATACAAATCAGGCTTTGGCTGAAAGCAATATCCGGCGCGCTGTAGATTTCAACTCACGGAATCCGCTGGCTTACGCGATTTATTCGGAAATTTTGCTTGCTCAGTCTAACTACGTACGTGCTGAACAGATGCTGAGCCAGGCATTGGAGTACGGAACCACAGAAAGCACTGATTCCGATGTAATGTTCGATGTTTATCGTGTTCAGGGAATTCTGCTTGAATCTTACGGGCAATACCGGTCAGCGATCGATGCTTATAATCACGCACTGGAATTTTCACCTAACATGACCTTCCTGCAGATTCGCATAGGTGTCAACTGGCGTCAAATCACGGATTATGACTCCGCACTGGAAATGTTTGCGAAAGCCGCCAGGATCAATGATCAGCTTGGTGTAAACGACCCAATGCCCTATATCGCGATCGGCAATACCTATTCGCAGACCGGTGACTTCTACGCAGCCGGTCTGAACATCAAAAAGGCGCTGCAGATCAACCCATATAACGCGGATGTTTACGGACGTTTGGGCGTGAATTATTATAAAGCACGTAACTATGAAGCAGCTATTGAGGCTTTGAGCTGTGTTGTCAACGGCTGCGGTGCGCTGGCAAGCTGTACCGTTCGTGAATGTCCGGATGAAGGCGACCCGATCATTGAAATTGCCAAAATGCCTATCACCAGTTCAACCGTACCGTACTACTTTTCATATGTCGGCGCTCTGGCTTATATGCATACCGCGGCGAACCGGTACTGTGAAGAAGCGGTAAGTGTGGCGAAAGAAATTGAAGCGGTCTATGGAGACGACCCTTCTGTTATGTCGATCGTACGTGACGGGCAGGCAATTTGTGCCTCATACGGATATCAATAAAGGAGCAAAATGGTTATTGGAATTACAGGCGGTATCGCCTGCGGGAAAAGTGAGGTCTGCCGGATTTTGGAACGGATGGGATTTGTTCACATCGATGCCGATGATGTAGCCCACCGGGTTTTGGAATTCCCTGAAGTGATCGGTGCCGTCACAGCAGCTTTCGGGAATGAAGTGTTATCAGCTCCTGACGAATCGAGGGGGCCTGTTTATATTGACAGAAAAAAACTGGGAGCAATTGTATTTGCGGACAATGACAAAATGGATATTCTTGAAAACATCACTCATCCTGCAATTGTGAAGCAAATACATAGTATTATTAATAATGACCGCTCGAAAGATTATGTTGTAGAAGCTATCGAACTCGTCAGTTCAGGTCTTGTCGATATCTGCGACGAATTATGGATCGTTCATGCTGAAAGAGAGCAGCAGCTCAAAAGATTAATGGAAAACAGGCACATGTCATATGAAGATGCCTGCGCACGACTGATATCTCAGGAAAACCACGACTGGAAAGAAGAAGACGCCGACAGAATCATATATTCCACGGAACCTATCGAGTCGATGGAGATTCAGGTTCGTGAAGCTTTATTGAACGTACGAAAATAGATGCAACGGAGAGAGTGAATTGGAAAGGCTGTTTAATGAAATTATATTTATAGGGCAGCGGTTTACTTCAAAAAGTATTCCGGATATCTTACTGGTTGCCCTTATGATTTTAATTGTGGTCAAGCTGCTGCAGGGTACAAGCGGTTTCACCATGGTACGCGGTCTGATCATTGCATTTGTGGTATTCGGCGCTTTGAGCCTGATCCCGAATCTGACAGCCTTCAATTGGGTGGTTTCCAATGCGACTCCTATGCTTTTGATCATGATACCTGTCATTTTTGCCCCTGAAATCCGGAGGTCTTTTGACCGTGTAGGGGGCCTGCGCAGCTTTACCGATCTTTTTTCCGTCACGCCCAAAGATTCAGAATTCATGTATGATGTGGCAGAAACGATCGGTGAGGCGTGCATGCGCCTTTCTAACCGAAATCACGGGGCATTGATCGTCATGGAATATTTTGACGATATGGACAAACAAATTACAGCCGGAGTTCATATTGATGCCGAAATCACTGTCGAACTGATGCTGCAGATTTTTTATCCGAATACGCCGCTGCATGACGGTGCCGTTATCATCAGGGACGGCAGGGTCTATATGGCTTCCTGCGTTATGCCGTTATCATCAAAAAACTCTCTTGAAAAGAATCCCGAACGCCATATGGGGCTCCGGCACCGTGCCGCTTTGGGCGTGAGTGAAGCGACAGATTGTCTCGCGATCGTTGTTTCAGAAGAAACAGGGACAATATCGATTTGCCGGGACGGAACCATTCAGCGGGATCTTTCGCCCAGCAAATTAACCGAAATCATCAAAGAAGCTTATGCTCAGCCGGCACAGCAATCCTTTATTGATTCTGTCAAGCAGATCATCAGCAACTGGGGTAAAAAGAATAACTCAACAGGCGGGGCAGACAAATGAAAAAACTCTTTTTAACAATATTGAAAGATATTCCGCTGATTTTGGTTTGTATTCTGCTGGCATTTTTTATCTGGATTTTTGCGACGGTGACAACTGATCCGACAGAAGAAGGACGTTTTTCCCAAACAGTCACCATTGAAACAGTCGGCCTTGGTGAGGATATGATCATTACTTCCGGTATGCCTTATACCGTATCCATCACTCTTCGCGCGCCAAATTCTATATGGCGCCGGATCACCCTTGACAGACCACAGGCAAAAGCCATTATTGATGTTACAGGTTTGGAACCCGGCGTTCATACTGTTCCTATTACAGTACAGATCGGAATTTCCCCGGTTCAGGTCGTTTCTTTTACACCAAATACCGCAACAGTGACGATCGAGAAATATGATTCCCGTGAATATAAAGTCGAAGTTGAAGAATCGGGTGATATCCCGACAGCTTTCCGCGCGGAAGCACCGGTGGTTTCTCCGGATACGGTGAAAATCTCAGGTACAATTTCGCAGCTGGATACCATCAGCAAAGTCGCTGTAAAATTGGAACGCAATAATAATACAGAAACCATCGAAGAATCCCTGCCAGTCGCCGCATATACAGAAGACGGCAAGGTCGTCCGTGATATAACCATTCACCCTGAGAAGGTAAAGGTGACAGAGGTCATTAAAATGCGCGGCGGATACCGGATCTTGTCGGTCAAATTATCCGTCAAGGGAGAAATCGCTACCGGTTATCGTGTGGATGATTTGAGCGTTGATCCGGGTTTTGTGACCGTTTACTCAGCTGACAAAGAACTGCTGAACAGTCTGAACAGTTTTATTGAGACCGAAACGATCATGCTGGATGAAATCAATACCACTACTAATCGCAAAGTAGGGTTGAATATTCCTGAAGGTGTCACGCTGGTAGGGGATTCCACGGTCACGGTCAATGTTGTTGTGAGTGCTGTTGAAAGCACCTCCACATTTGCGCAGATCCCGGTTTCACCGATCGGATTGGATGACGGTTATGAAGTTACCGTTTCGCCTACGGATATTGACGTTTATCTTGCCGGTCCGATGGTTACCCTGGCAGAAATTGAACCGAATGATATCCATGCGGTCGTTGAGCTTCAGGATCTCGGTGAAGGCAGTTATCAAATCGCTCCGAAAGTCGAAGTATCCGCAACGGACACGATCACTGTGCAATCTATACAGCCTGCTACAATTGAGGTTCAGATCATAAAGTCATCTGAACCTGAACAGGAAAAAGCCGGTGAATAATTTCAGGAGTTTTTCTCAGAGTTAAGTCAGCAAATCATAAAAAAGCCGCATGATGATATGCGGCTTTTTCATTTTATCCGAACGTTATTTTTCAAATTTCCGTTTCCACGTATATAACGTGTTGATCGCTTCTATCGGAGAAAGGTTGTCAACATCAAGGTTATGCAGGGCATCCACGACCGGGTTGGTTTCGGGAAAGAGCAGCAGCTGTTCAGTCGGTA
Source organism: uncultured Chloroflexota bacterium (assembly GCA_902786265.1). Taxonomy (GTDB): domain Bacteria; phylum Chloroflexota; class Anaerolineae; order Anaerolineales; family Anaerolineaceae; genus Flexilinea. Next base: position 5,411 of record CADACE010000036.1, read on the forward strand.
CGGCTTCTTCATGCAGGGCACTTTGATGATCTACGGATTCTAATTGGGAAAGGATTTCATTTGCCCGGTTGATCACCGGTTTCGGCAGACCTGCAATTTGAGCAACATGGATACCATAGGATTTATCCGCAGCCCCTGCGATGATTTTATGCAGGAAAATCACTTCGCCGTTTGTCTCGGAGACAGCGACATTGTAATTCCTCACCCCCGGCAATGTTTCTGCCAGCTTGGTCAATTCATGGTAATGTGTCGCGAAAAGTGTCCTGGCTCTCAATTTCGGCGCGTTATGGATATATTCGACAATAGCCCACGCAATGGAAACACCGTCATAAGTGCTGGTACCGCGTCCGATTTCATCAAGGATCAAAAGGCTCTTTGAAGTCGCATTATTGAGAATATTCGCGGTTTCCACCATTTCCACCATAAATGTGGAAAGTCCCGCATGGATCTCGTCCTGAGCACCGATTCGGGTGAAAATGCGGTCGACCATCCCGATTTCAGCCTTTTCCGCCGGCACAAAGGATCCCATCTGAGCCATGAGGATAATGATCGCAGTCTGTCGTAAAAATGTTGATTTCCCGCTCATATTCGGGCCGGTTATAACACGTACAATTTCACCATCTTCGAAGCGGACATCGTTGGGAATGAAACTGTTCCCTCGTGTCATCATTTTTTCAACAACCGGATGCCGTCCTGCTACGATATTCAGCTTATTGCTGTCATCTACAACCGGACAGACATAATTGTTGACCGCAGCTGCTTCCGATAGTGAAAGCAAAACATCCAGTGTGCCTATCGCGCGTGCCGTGTTGAGAATGTCATCCGTATATTGGCATATTTCATGACAAACCTGTTCAAACAATCGCAGCTCGATTTGATGGATATTATCATCCGCGTTCAAAATGAGCGTTTCGTATTCTTTCATCTCGGGTGTGATGAAACGTTCGGCATTTACCAGGGTTTGCTTGCGGATATAGTTTTCAGGCGCTGCAGATGAGAGTCCGCGCGAGATTTCTATATAATAGCCGAACACCTTGTTATAACTGACCTTTAAGGTCTTGATGCCGGTTCGTTCCCGCTCTTTTGATTCCAGGTTCGCCATCCAGTCACGGGCTTCTGCTGAATGAAGTTTTATATTATCCAGTTCGTCGGAATACCCGCTGCGTATAATTCCGGTATTGCCGAGTGTCGCCGGCGGTTCATCGGCAATCGCTGTCTGCAGGATCTCATATACTTCCCTGAGCGGATAGAATTTTCCGGTAGCACCTTTCAGGAAAGGCATCAGCGGTTCTATGAGGTCAATGATTTCCGGTAAAATTTCCAGTGAACTGCGCATGGCAACAAGATCCCGCGGAATGGCGTTTTTCGAACCGATCCTGTTGATGAGACGCTCCAGATCCGCAAATCCTTTTAATGCTGAAAATAATTCAGCCCTCGTCATACCATTCGCGAGCAGGCTTTGAATTGCAGTCTGACGGGTGTGGATCGTTTCCAGATTGATGAGAGGCTTATTGACCCATTGACGGATCAGCCTCTTGCCCATCGGCGTCACGGTTTTATCCAAAACACCCAATAGTGAACCCGATATATCTTTTCCGCGTATTGTTTCTGTCAATTCCAGGTTTCTTCGTGTAGAAGCATCAAGGAGCATGAATTCATCAAGGGAATAAACTGATAATGTTTTCAGCAGTTTTAATGAAGCAGTCTGGTTTTTATTCAGATAGGAAATTATCGCACCCGCCGCGGATACAGCAGCGGAATTCGCTGATAATCCGAATCCATCCAATGTTGAAACATCAAAATGGTCTTTCAAAACGGTCGAAGCTCTGCCCGGTTCAAAAAATGCTTTGGTTACAGGTGTAATATGCAGGTAGGACGGCAGATCATAATCTGAGTTTTCCGAAAGAATGATTTCCGCAGGATTCAGCCGTGTGATTTCCGAAAGGAGATCTGACAGGATCTTATCGCTTTTAATTTCTGTAGCGTAGAATTCCCCTGTAGAAATATCGACATAAGATATTCCCAGCATACTTCCCAATACCGAGGCCGACAGCAGATAGTTATTGGTATCTTTTTTCAGCAGTCCCGGTTCGATCAGAGTACCGGGAGTCACGATACGGATCACTTCGCGGGGAAACAGTCCGTTAATTGCCTGATTGCCCATCTGCTCACATATTGCGACATGGTATCCTTTGTCGATCAAGCGTGAGAGATAATTTTCGACCGCATGATATGGGATCCCGGCCATGGGGACCCGTTTGTCTCTCCCAATGCCTTTAGAGGTCAGGACGAGATCCAATTCTCTTGAAGTGATTTCGGCATCTTCATCAAAAGTCTCGTAAAAATCACCCATGCGGAAGAAAAGGATCGCGTCAGGATATTGTTTTTTTATATCAAGATATTGTTGCCGGCTTGGAGAATTAATTTCTTCACTCATTGTTCATTCCTTGATAACGAATCAGGTAGGATGCGATACCAAACGCAGTAGCTACATTTAAAGATTCTTTAATTCCCTCCATGGGTATATAAACACAGAAGGAAGAGTTTTCCACAACTTCCGGGTCGATCCCGGATACTTCATTCCCGACGATAAGCGCTAATGGCAGATCTTGCTTTTTTATAATCGGCAGGGCTTCAAAAAGATTGATGGAAGAACTTCCCCCTTCAAGTGCAATCGTTAGATAACCCCGATCCCGAAGCTCTTTTACTGTATCAAGCACACTCCAGGAATGTTCCCAGGGAACAATATTTTCCGCACCAAGAGAAGTTTTTCCGACACGGGAGTTTTCCGGTGTCGGGGTAATTCCGCACAAATACAGTTTGCTGATCCCGCACCCGTCTGATGTACGGAAAATCGACCCGACATTGTACGCGCTGCGGATATTATCCAGAACACAGACAAAATCCTGATGTTTAGTATGTTTTTCTTTGACCGGTACTGTAAAAGACGAGTACGGAACTTCAGCCATCTGCAGCGGAGCACCGCAGCGGGGACAACGCTCCATCCTTTTTTCAGTCGGACTCAGCGGGAACCTGAAACCACAACCGGAATCTGTACAAACTAAAATCTCATGCAGATTTTCAATACTCAAATTTCAGCCTCTCGCAGGAATACCGCTTTTAAAATGAATGCGTATCGCTTTTCGCCCGTTGGCTGCAAGATTGTCAAAATCAACCATAGCCTGGACCCGTTCAAAGATGTTGAAGCTTAAATCTTCGTTCGGAATTTCAACGTCCTGGTCATAATCAGAAATGATCTGAATTATATATCCTGTATTGATCCCGCCTTTCTGCAGCTGTCCTGTCGAATACTGGAATCTCGGACCGAAGCCAAGCATAGTCGCACAATTCGTGCTCTGCAGGATCGTACTGCGAAGCTGCTGCAGCCAGATCTCCGTTTCCGTATTGCGGGAAAGATATGCGTTTATGGCGATATAATTTTTTCCGGGTTCAGCGCCGGATACAAATTGTGTAATGATTTCATCACAGCTTGTACATCCGGTCAGATCTTCATCATAATTAACCGCCCAGACATCTGTTTTGCTGTCTCTCCATACAACCGGAAAATCGTCTATTTTCCCTTTCGTGTGATATTCGTCAATTTTTGCTGTCGTCAGGTTCTTTGTTTCAATTACATTAGGCTGATCAAAGGCATTGGTATTCAGGATCGCACAGGCTACGGCAATAGCTATTTCCCAGCGATAAAATTCAGCAAAAAGATCATATGTTTCATCAACAGATATTTCAAAAACAGGTAGTCCTTTGTCCTTGATTTTTCTTATTTTTTCGCATTGACTGTCATTCAAATTTATATAAACAAATACCCGGTCATCAGCATAAGTCTTTCCGATGAGATCCGGTTCCCTATTAACAGGAATAATTCCTTTTCCTTCTTTTCCTGTGGATTCAGCAATGAGATGTTCCAGCCAGGAACCAAATGATCTGAATTCATCATCTGTGAGAATTGTCAGTTTGTCTCTGCCGGCCACAGCGGAAATACCGATAAATGTGCCAAGCGCAGCTCCTTCGTTGCGGTATACCGGCAGAGAAGGTGAACAATTCTGCATCATACCATAAACCTTCGGGCTGATCTTTTGCGGATCAAGTCCCATAAGGATCGCGGGCAGAATGCCGAACGGCGTGAGCGCAGAATACCTTCCTCCGGTTGATATGTCTGAGAAAAATATCTTGCGGAATCCAAGATCTCTCGCCTTTTTTTCCAGACTTGTACCGGGATCTGTTATGGCTATAAAATGATCAGGCGCAACATCTCCGAGCGATTCTTTAGCCTGGGCCATGAAATAATCAAGCAGTGCTTTTACTTCGGGTGTATTGCCGGATTTCGAAGAGATAATAAACAGCGTTTCTTTGGGATTATGTTCTTTTCGGGCCTCCGCGATCTGTATCGGATCTGTAGAGTCCACTATTTGCAGTTTAATATCTGTTTCATCTTTGAAAACATTGGCGATCACTTCAGAAGCTAATGAAGATCCGCCCATACCGAGAAGAAGGATCTTTGTGATACCTTCCTTTTTCAATTCATTTCGTAATGTAAGGTATTCGGAAATTGAAGCTTCTGTGTTTTTATATGTATCCAGCCAGCCTAACCTGCTGCGGATCTCCGGATAAGCTGATGTGTCAAAGGTCCATACTGTCGGATCCTTCGTATAGATACGGCGCATCAGTGATTCCCGATCAAATCTGTCAAATGTTTCCTCAATGGATCCCTGAAGATCTTTCAAATTTTCCCGAATCGTTTCACAGCGTGATCTTATGGAATCCAGTGTAGCATTGTAATCATTGATAAACGCTTCAATTCCTTCACCCTCTAATTGAGCATAGACCTCATTTATGTTTATTCCTGATTGTTCGATCGCGGTGAAGAATTCTTCAATTTCATCTTCCGGTACTGGCAGTGTCCTCTGTACATTGCAGGATTTCTGCAACGCGCTGAGTGTCACCGGCGGTACTGTATTAACTGTATCCGCGCCAATCAGGTTTTCTACATAATACGTCTGCTTATACAGCGGATTCTTTGTGCTCGTTGATGCCCAAAGAACACGCTGGGCTTTTCCACCGTGAGATTTGATCTCACCGAAATTTTCATTTGAGAAGATATCAAGGCTGATATTATAGATCCTCTGCGCATTTCGGATAGCAGCTTTTCCAAGCAGACTTTGTGCGGAAACGCCGGTTTCGGACAGTTTTTTATCGATTTTCTTATCAACACGAGAAACAAAAACGGATGCCACAGAGCGGATCTTGTCAATCGATTCGCCTTTTTCCAACCGTTTGCGTAACCCGTCTATGTAAGCATTTGCGGCAGCTTTGTAACGTTCCGGTGAAAAAATAAGTGTCAGGTTCAGGTTTATGCCTGCTGATGTAAGTTCAGTGATTGCGGGAAAACTTTCTTCTGTGACAGGCACTTTTATCATCAGGTTTGGACGATTGACTGATTTCCAAAGCTGTTTTGCCTGCTCGATCGTTTTTTCCGCGTCATGTGCATAAAGCGGACTGACTTCAAGGCTCACAAAACCGTCATTTCCCTGGGATCTGATATACAAATCACGGAATAAATCAGTAGCTTTTCGAATATCCTCGACAGTCAGCTGGAGAAAAATATCTTCAGCGCTGACATTAGCCATTGCCATCGGGATCAAAGCGTTTTCATAATCACGCGAGTCACTGATAGCTTTGCGGAAAATACTGGGATTTGATGTGATACCCCGGATCAGTCCGTGGCTGATATCTTTTTCAAGCTGGCCATTTTTGATCAAACCTCTGCGGATATTGTCCAGCCATATTGATTGTCCGCACTCAAACAGACGAATCGAATTATTCTTTAATTCAAAACATCCGTTTTCAATTTTCCGCACTTTTTCCATACGGCGGATCTGGTTGGGTTTATTATTAAAACTCGCCGAAAGAAAAGCAGTAATGATATCATGTGCAGCTTCTGAGCCGATTACCCGGGCTCCAAGGCAGAGTACATTAATATCATCATGCTCAACGGATTGATGTGCGGAGTAATAGTCATGGCAGACTGCTGCGTAAATTCCTTTGATTTTATTTGCCGCCAGGCACATACCGATACCGGAACCACAGACAAAGATACCTTTCTCGGCTTCTTTATCAAGAATTTTCTGCGAGGCTGCATATGCATAATCCGGAAAATCAACTCCGGTATTGGAATCTGTCCCAACGTCGATAACATCAAATCCACACTCTTTTATGCTTTTTATCACGACATCGCGAAGATCGACACCCGCATGATCAAAGGCCGTAACAATTTTCCGCATTATCAATCCATCCTTTCCTTACGGGTTGAGAATAACTTTCAGATTATCTTTATGATCAGAATAAAGTTTATCAAACCATTTCGGCCCTTCAGAAAGAGGAGCCCGGTTCCCAATCAAAAGATCAACATTCAGCAAATTTTTTGAGATCGCATCCAGACATGCAGGATATTCGCCGCTGGAAGCACAGGATCCGGAAATATGAAGCTGCTTTGTCACGATTGCCTGCAGCGGAACGGTCACTTTCGGAGAAGAATTTCCGACGAGAATGATATGTCCGTTTCTTTTGCAGATCTCAATGCAGAGATTGATCGAGTTTTCGTTCCCTGCTGCTTCAAATACATAATCAACGCCATGCCCTGAGGTTATCTCACTGACAACTTCAGCCGCATTATCAACGGCAGTACAAATGCAGTGATCTGCACCGGATTGTTTGATGATGTCCTTTTGGGTTTCAGATCGTTTGATTGCAATGATCGTTCCGAAGCCATACATACGAAGGGTTTGAATCAGCAGCATTCCGATTTTGCCGGTACCGACTACAGCTGCTGAAGCTCCAATCGGATGCGGAGCCATATTCGCCGCGTGAAATGCCACGGAAAGCGGTTCAATCATGGCTGCCTGGTCATAACTTACATTATCGGGAATTCTATATAAGATATGCGCCGGAAGAGCGATATATTCGGCAAAAGCACCATCCTGTCGGTAATCTTCACAGGAAACGCCGATCACCTTTCTGTTTGAACAGAGATTCACATACCCGCGCCTGCAGCTTTCACATTCATTACAGTAGATCGTCGAATCAAAGGTAACACGATCACCGGGTTTCCAACCTTCAACGGCTGATCCAATTTGCTCAATGATACCGCTTGCCTCATGTCCCATGATCACAGGAGGGCGCCTTCGCCCCGTAGACCCATCATAACCATGAACATCAGACCCGCAGATGCCGCAGGCTTTGACGCGAATCAGGACGTCATCCGGACCGATTTCAGGTTCGGGAACGTCTGTATATACCATTTTTTTATAATCAGTCAGTAATAAAGCTTTCATATTAGATATTTGTAAGACTCTCAATTTTTTTCACAATAATATTATAATTGCGAATGTGAAAAATTGTTATTAGTTGAGGATTTATGCTTCAAGACATTCGGGTTCGGCAAAGAGATTATCTTATAAAAATAACTCAGATCCTGACGCAGGAATTGGAATTAGAGCCTTTACTGTGGCAGGTTATTCAAATGGCAGTAGATCTGGTCGGCGGGGAATCCGGCTTCGTTGCTTTATACAATGAATCGAACGAATGGCAGATCCAGACACAATTAAATCTTACGGATCCTGAACTCAAATATATAGAAACTTACCTGGCCGGTTTGACAAACATGGGTACGCATTCTGAAACTTCAGAGCTTCTTTCCATCAATATGCTCATCAAACGGATGCGTTCATTGAACCTGCCGGATATCGCGGATGGTATCGGAATTCCTTTAATTAATCATGATAAACTGATTGGCGCAATTGTCGTTTTCCGCGGGTATAAGGTAAGCTTTACTCCTTATGAAAAAAGTATCCTGAAGTCATTTACGGATCAGGCAACGATCGCGATCAATAATTCCATGTTATATTCCGAAAATCTGGAAGAGAAGAAGCGGTTGGATGCTATAATTCGTGCGGTAGCTGACGGCATTTTTGTTATGAATATTTCGCACAAGGTCATTCTTGTAAATTCGGCACTTCAGAAAATGCTTAAACTCGAAAATGTCGACATCAGGAATCTGTATCATGATGATATTCTTAAATTCAAATCCATTGAAGACGGACTGCTGCTTGAAGAGGCAGAAATGGGCGGATGGCCGCTTAGCCCTGATTCAAAGCATACTGTTGCCGGTGATGTGTATAAGTATCAGTCAGATCAGACAATTCCGGTAAATGTCTCATATACCCCGGTTATGACTACGGACAACAAGCGCATTCAAAACATTATCGCTTTGGTCCGTGATGTTTCAAAATACAAAGAAGCGGATGAGCTTAAAAACACATTCATTTCTACTATCAGTCATGAATTGAAGACACCTGTTGCTATAATCAAGGGATATGCCTCGACTCTGAATCTGGATGACGCGGACTGGGATGATGATGTTTTTAAAGAATCGCTGAACGTCATTGAAGAAGAAGCAGACCGACTGACCGTTATGATCAATGATCTTTTGGATGCGTCCCGTTTAAATTCGGGTTCTCTGAAGCTTTATAAAACAGATATCAGTTTACCGGATACCTGCTCAAGTGTAAAGAAACATATGCAGAACCAGTGCGGTGATCAGGAAATCATTATTGATTTTCCGGATAATTATCCGATTGTCAGTGCTGACGAAGACCGGATCAGACAGGTTTTGATCAACCTCATATCAAATGCCGTGAAATACGCTCATGAGGGAAATATAACCATGAGGGGGTCTTTTGATGATGAATGGGTTTATGTATTTGTGATCGATGATGGACCCGGTCTTTCTCCTGAAGATTTGGTTCATGTGTTTGACAGGTTTTACCGATCCAAAAAGACGTCAAATTCAGTCAAGGGTACCGGTTTGGGACTTTTCTTAGCCAAAGCTATCATTGAAGCTCACGGCGGAAAAATTCGTGTAGATAATCGTACCGATACACATGGGGCTGTTTTTACATTCAAACTCCCAATCACAAATAATGACAACCCAAAACGTCAGGTGATTGACCTGTCATAAGCCTCTATGATGAATGTCTGTGATAAAATGGATAAAAATAATAAATAAAGGATTTAATCGAAATGACTTTTACCGGCGTTATAAATTCAATCTACGCTTTTTGTCAAAACGCCATGCAGCTGCTGGGCTACCCGGGGCTTGCACTGGTTATGTTTCTTGAAAATGTATTTCCTCCGATCCCGTCGGAAATCGTTCTTCCTCTTGCGGGTACTTTGACCGTTTCTCAGGATCCGGCTGTGGCTCCTCAATTCAACATTGTAAGTGTTATTGTATGGGCTACGCTTGGTTCTTTCCTTGGTGCCTGGATCTGGTACTGGGTTGGATACCTCATCAGTGAAGACCGCGTAAGAAAATTATTACAGAAAATCGGTAAGATCATCATGATCACGGAAAGCGACCTTGATAAAGCTCTTGAATGGTTCAACCGCTATGGTGAATGGTGCGTTTTCTTCGGCAGAATGGTTCCGATCATCCGCACATTGATCTCTGTCCCGGCTGGTCTTTCCAAGATGCACTGGCTGAAATTCTCCGCTTTTACCATTATGGGTACTGCTTTGTGGAATATCTTCCTCGGTTTTGCGGGACGTATCTTAGGGGATAATTACCCGATCATCATTGAATGGATCGACCGCTTCAAGTATCTGGTCATTATTATCTGTGTCGTTGCAGTCATTATCTTCTATGCTCGCCGTATTGCGAACAAAAAGAAGAATGCTCAATAAAATCACTGCAGACAATTAGAAATATTATAATTGATACAAATTTGGCGGCAGCAGCTGCCAATTTGTTATTTAACCGGATAAATACAGCGGAAACCGCGGTTATAACCGGAAGATGTAGGCCCATGATCGAAATATGCTTCTATTTTCCCGTTCGCAAAATTATCGTAATCACTGCCGCCTTTCAATAATTTATTGTCATTATCTTCATAGATCTCATCGAGGACCCATTCCCTTACATTACCGGTCATATCAAGCACTCCATACGGTGAAGCGCCTTCAGGAAGCCATCCGACTGGCGTAAGAAACTGGTAATAACCGTCAATATTCGCATTCGCAATTGTAGGCAGGCTTCGTCCCCAGGGATAGTCATAATTCAGCGCAGAACCAGCTGCCAGATTCCATTGATGCGCTGTCGGCAGATCGCCGCCTGCAGATTGACAATAATTCTGAGCTTCCATCCAGGTCACAAATGTAACAGGAAAGATTTCATACCGTTTTAATTTCCAATATTTCGCGTAGTTATCATGATAATGCTGGTATTTGCAAGCGCCCTCAGCGGTGCAGTCTTTATAAGAGCCTATTGAAACGGGAATTTGATCAATATAAAAATCGTCTGTGAATTCATCTCCCTTTATCAATACAGCCTTTCGACCGTTTATTATCCTGGTTTTCTGCCCTGATTTTTCAGGAAGATTTTTCCCAAATATATCATAAGGGCGCAGCATGCGGTATGGCGACGACAGAAATATCATCAGAATAAATATTCCTGTGCTGAGAATAATCAAAGGTATTATGATCTTTTTATTCATCTTATATCTTTGTGTGTATATTTTAATTATCCTGGTTAAATATTTTATCATACTTGCGGTCAAGGTCAGCATCTGAAAGATGCGTGTAGCGTTGTGTTACCATGACGGAGGAGTGCCTTGCGAATTCCTGAGCCAGTTTCATATTCCCTGTTTTCTTCAGCACATTCGTGACAAAATAATGCCGAAAAGAATGCGGGGTTATGGTCCCGACAGCTTCTTTTCCAAGACATTCTGCCACCCGTTGTTCAACGATCAGTCTGCCTGTTTTGGTCGTTATAGGTAATATTTTATCGCCGCATCCTTTATCATGACGTGAAAAAACCGGAAGAGATGCCAGTGTTGCTCCGCTTGAACCATCCAGTACAGAACGTTCGTTCAAATACATTTTCAAAAAATCGATGGAACGATCTGAAAAGCGGATTATTGCTTCTTTGTTGCCTTTTCCGATTATGATCGCTTTATGTGAAAACCAGTCAATAGTTCCCCGCCGCAGATTACAGGCTTCGTGTATTCTTAAACCCGTATCCGCGAGCGTTATCAGGAAAGCAGCATCACGCAGGTTGATCAGATGATCTGCAGGACTTTCTGAAGGCAGGTTAGGAATTTTATTTTGGGCATAATCAATGAGCGATTCAATATCATGCTGTGGAAATTGCGGAAGTCTGATTCCCGGTTTGCGGGTACGATTTTTAATCAATAATTTCGTTTGAAAAAGATTAAAACTCTGAATTTCTTCCGCTGCCAGAAATTCAAAATAATTTTTGGCAACATTAATATACAGACTTTCTGTTGAGGGCGAATAAGCTTTCAGATATTTTGCATAATCACTGAATATTTTTTCCGAAAGACTTGAAACCGGCTGTGAAGATTCGATGCCTTTTTCCAGGAGCATTTCCTTAAACGCGTTCATTGCATTTCTGTAAGTTCTTTCTGTATTTGAAGAACGTGAAAGGCTGATATTTTCAAGAAATTTTTCAATTGTATGATCGATGGATATCTGGTTTGAATCCATATTTCCTCCGGTATTATTATGTGTTTGATAAGATAACTTATCGAACCCTTCAACAATATAATACCACACTATCGATAATTTGTAAATGATCGATTAACTGATATATTCAGTCCAAATAATATGTTATATGCTGTAAAGAAATAACCGGATCGATATATTCAACACGAATATTTACAGGAAGAGAAAGAATTACGGGAGCGTATGTCAATATTCCTTTTATTCCGAATTTTACAAGCTTTTCGGCAATTTCCTGCGCAACATTCGCCGGGACAGTCAGCATGGCAATAGAGATCCGGTTTTCGCTGATGATTTGTTCAATATCATCAATGCTTTGTATCGTGATTTGCTCATTGATTTTTTTACCAATCAAATCATTATCAGAATCTACGGCTGCAATTACCTGGAAACCACTTGCCATAAATCCTGAATAGTTCAGAATTGCGTGCCCGATATTTCCGCACCCCACCAAAACCATTTTCCATTCCCGGTCAATGTTCAGAATACTATTGATCTGTTCTGTCAGGAAATCAATATTATATCCTGTCCCCTGCTTTCCAAATTCACCGAATTGAGAAAGATCCTTGCGAATTTGAGCTGCGGAATATCCTAAAAACGCTCCTAACTCTTTTGAATTTGTTGTTTCGGCTTTTTCGCGCAGAACACTTAATGCCCGAAGATATCGCGGCAGTCTGGCGACGATTATATCCGGAATTTCCTGATGTTTCGTACTCATTGCACCTCTCTTCCTGATAATTCTGTCACTTTATCTTCGACTTCTTCGATTCCCGGACCGGGAATTTAATAGGCTGGCATAATACAGAACATTTGTTACAGATTGAATTGCTGCAGATACATAAGTTAACGCTGCTGCGCTCAATATTTGTGATACACCGTCAATTTCATCCGGATACATTAAACCGGAATCTGTCAGCCAAGCTTTCCCGCGATTGCTTGCATCATACTCAACAGGAAGAGTTATGATTGAAAAGACAGCAGTAGCAGCGAATAATACCAAGCCTATTTCAGCTACACGAATTCCTATGTTATTCATTCCGGACATGAGCCAGCCGATCATGAAAAGGATCGGTCCGAGTCTGCTTCCGATATTCACAACAGGGATCATCGCACTGCGCAGAACCAAAGGTTTATATGATTCTGCGTGCTGATAAGCATGCCCTGCTTCATGACATGCTACCCCCACTGCTGCAATTGAATTTGAACCGTATACACCTTCACTTAGACGCAGAACTTTATTTCTCGGATCGTAATGATCACTCAATGTGCCCTGCACACGTTCGATATTAACATCACTTAAACCATGATCATCAAGCATTTTCCTCGCAGCTTCAAATCCGGTTACACCTGTTTTTGTCCGAAAGGAAGAATATTTTTTATATGAACTTTGAATTTTATATTGCGCATAAAGACCTATGAGCAGCGGTATGATCGCATACATTAAATATGTAGACATAAATATCCTCCTTTATACGAATATACTCTGTAAATTATATCAAAAAAAGAAAGGTTAAACTCTTTTATCAATCGATATTTACAAATAATTAATATATACGACTTTTATATCAAAAATGTCACAGAATTCAAAGTAATAATGATGTTTTCTGTGACATTTATGATATCTATACGCAATTTCAAACAATTGATTAGTACGCTAAACCAGTTTGTATCTTTCCGGTACCGGATATTTGCTAACCATCTTCACAGCAGTTTCGTTATGTTTTGCAATCAGTTCTTCGAGATCTACAGTCGTTAATCTGCCGTTTTCAACAATTTGTTTTCCGTTTATTACGGAAAAATCGACCTGAGCGGGACTGCAAAGGAATAACGCAGCCAGCGGATCATGACAGGCCCCACCTGAAAACGGAAGGGTGTTCAATGATATACCGATAAAATCAGCCGCCATACCCGGTCTGATAATTCCAATATCATCTCTTCCAAGAACTGCTGCACCGCCTGTTGTTTCAAGATGGAGAGTCTCGCGAATTGTCAGAGCGTCAGCACCCTTTGCCACCCGCTGCAGGAGCATTGCCATGCGTCCTTCAGCGATCATATGAGATGAATCATTACTGGCAGACCCGTCAACACCCAGACCGACTTTCACGCCTGCATCCAGCATTTCCCGAATCGGAGCGATTCCGGATCCCAATCGCATATTCGATGACGGACAATGTGCCACACCGGTTTTTGTATCTGCCATTAATTGTATTTCATCCGGACTCAGCCATATACAATGAGCCCACCAGACATCCGGACCGACCCATCCTAATTTTTCCATATATCGTGCAGGTCTCAATCCTGCGCGCTGCATCGTAAATTTTTCCTCGTCTTTTGTCTCCGCAACATGGGTATGGAGAAAAACACCCGGATAAGATCTGGCAAGCTTAGCAGATTCAATTAATATGCTCTCATCCACAGAAAATGGAGAACAGGGTGCTAAAACGACACGTGTCATCGCAAAGCGGCTGTTATCATGGAATTTCTCAATGACCCGCTGACTGTCTTTAAGGATCTCATCCTTTGTCTGAACGACATGATCGGGTGGTAATCCGCCCTGGGATCTTCCAAGTGTCATTGATCCGCGTACTGCATGAAAACGCAGTCCTATTTCATCAGCGGCACGAATCTGGTCATCAAGCAATGCTCCGTGAGGCCAGAGATATTGATGATCACTTGCTGTTGTACAGCCGCTCAGAATCAATTCGGCCATCGCAATCAAAGAAGAGATATAAGTTGATTCAGGATCAAGTTCTCCCCAAATCGGATACAAACGTACCAGCCAATCAAAAAGTTTTTCATCCATGGCCCCGGGAACAGCTCTGGTCAATGTCTGATAAAAATGGTGATGTACATTCACAAACCCCGGACAAACCATTTTATCTGCAGCGTCAATGACAACATCAGCCGAATCCGGCAGATCTTTTGTAAATCCAACCTGTTTTATTTCATTGTTTTCAACGAATATTGCACCGTTTTGAAAATCACCAAGCGTTTCATCATTTGTTATTAATGAAGAAATATTTTTTACTAAAAGAGTGCTCATAGGAATGTCCTCCTTATGAACTTAATTATAATATGCAACGTTTTTTTTACTTGGTGTATTTCATCATGTATATTCGTTATTTTTATGATGAAACTATAATTTATTTGGATTTATTCTTCTGATTCTTCAGATTCACCGTAATAATTCAGGGAACGTGAAAAAATCAAATAACCGGTATGTCCCACCATTCTGTCTACAGGCCGAAAACGATCCGGATCAGTACGATAATAACGGATAAATATCTCACATACTTCTGTAAAGGTAAAGCCGTTTTCTTTCAGCGCACGAAGTAATTTTTCAACCTGCCCGGTTGTCGGGAGAATGCTTCCGAAAAAGCCACCCGGTTTTAAGGCTGCTTTTGCCTGTGGGATGTAATCATAAGAATTTGGCAAATCAAGGAAAAGAGCATCTGCGTTCTTCTGGTCAAAACCTTCTACTACATTGCGAAGAATGAATGTAACACGGTCATCCAGATAATTTTTCTGCAGATTTTTAATAGCCACATCCTGCATTTCTTTCCTGGCTTCATAAGTATATACATGCCCTTCTTTCCCTACAGAATACGCGAATGCTGTCGTCAGGGCACCGGAGCCGGTACCTGCTTCTACAACAGTCTTTCCGGGACCAACAGCGAGGCTCAGCAGAACAAAACCAATATCCTTGGGATACAGAATTTGTGTATTGCGGGGTGTATCCTTCAAAATATCATTGAGTGCCGGCTGCAAAATAAAGAAGGTGTTTCCATTATGACTTTTGACGACACTCCCCCATCGAAGGCCAATCAAATCATCCATTTTCAGGATACCCTTGTGGGATTGTATTTCCTTACCGCTTTCTATTTTTACGATATGATGAAAATGAGACCTTCCAACAATCTCAGCTAAATCACCGGCTTCAATATATTCTTTACCCATGTTTCGTCTCCTGTTTATAAATTTGACGAATCTATTATAAATCAGTAAAGACGGGTAATATATAAGAATGTGCCGGGATTCATTTTAAAGCAGTAAAAGTATAAAATTCTCAATTTTCTTCTGGGTAAACGAGTAATCAAACCGGGAAATATGCAATTCGTCATGTTTTTTATTGCTTTGCGTCATGATTTGTTGTTTGATGTTAAAATATGCCAATTGAGGTGAAATATTATGAAGAATATTAAATCTGCAATTATTGTGACTGTTTTTGTCGTTTTGTTTGCCGCTGTTATCAGCGCCGGTGCCCAGGACACCTTCACAGTCGGTTTGGAATGCAATTATGCTCCTTTCAACTGGACTCAGACAGATGATTCCAACGGTGCTGTTCCGATTTCAGGCGGCATGGGTTATTGCGGCGGTTATGATGTAGAAATCGCCAAAACAATTGCCGAAGCCCTCGGAAAAGAACTTGTTATTCAGAAAATTGAATGGGATGGTTTGATTCTGGCAGTCAACTCCGGTAAAATCGATGCTGTTATCGCAGGTATGTCACCCACTGAAGAGCGCAAAGCCAGTGTTGATTTTTCCGATCCCTATTATGAGAGCGATTTAGTCATCGTTGTGAAAGC
Organism: uncultured Chloroflexota bacterium; assembly: GCA_902786265.1. Lineage (GTDB taxonomy): Bacteria > Chloroflexota > Anaerolineae > Anaerolineales > Anaerolineaceae > Flexilinea. The sequence continues at coordinate 21,589 of CADACE010000036.1, forward strand.
GGACGGCCCTTATGCCAATGCCAAATCACTGGCTGACTTCTCCGGCGCGAAAATCACCGGTCAGCTCAACACCTTCCATGACACTGTCATCGATCAGATTCCCGGTGTGAAACACGTCACCGCGATGGAAACCTTCCCCGCCATGATCGTTGCGCTGAGCTCCGGTAAGATCGACGGATATGTTTCTGAACGTCCGGGTGCCGTTTCCGCTCAGGAATCCAATCCGGAATTGTCATTTGTTGAATTTGCTGAAGGTGATGGCTTTGAAGCTTCTCCGGAAGACGTTGCGATTGCTGTGGCTATGAAAAAAGGCAGCGAAGTCCTTGCTGATGTCAACAAAGCACTGGCTGAACTCAGCAAAGAAACTCGTCAGGAAATGATGGATGCAGCAGTTGCCAATCAGCCTGTTTCTCAGTACTAATAACGGTTTGAATTGAGTTTACAACAGCCCGGGTAGAAATTATAAAGTATATCCTCGGGCTGTTTTCTTTTGATATCCGGGAGCGGTTAAATGCCAACTTCTTTTTTTGGATGGGTTGTTTTCTTTTGTAAAAAATATGGCGTATTCTTCCTGCGGGGAGCCGGAAACACACTGCTGATATCAATTATCTCCACTATATTGGGTTTTATAATTGGGTTGGCCGTAGCTGTCGTCCGCACAGTTCCTATTGATGAACACGACACCAAATTCCGCCGTATTTTCTATAAGGTCGTACAGGGAATTTTTGTCGCTTATATTGAAATATTCCGCGGTACTCCTATGATCGTTCAAGCCATGGTGATTTATTATGGTTCAGCTGAACTTTGGGGGCTTGACCTTTCTCCATTTGCCGCTGCTTTATTGATCGTATCAGTCAATACAGGCGCATATATGGCAGAAATTGCGAGAGGCGGAATTATTTCAATCGATAAAGGCCAGACAGAAGCCGCGCAATCGATCGGCATGACACACTGGCAGACGATGACGACTGTTATTCTTCCTCAGGCGATCCGAAATATTTTACCTTCTATCGGTAATGAATTTGTTGTCAATATTAAAGATACATCTGTGTTGAATGTAATCTCCGTAACAGAATTATTCTTCATGTCAAAATCAGCCGCAGGCACTTATATGAAATACTTCGAAGTGTTCTTTATTACCTGCGTAATTTATTTTGTGCTGACATTTACCGTTACCCGATTACTTCTTGTTATTGAAAAGAAGATCGACGGACCGGATTCTTTTATTATCCATGGATCCCAAACCACACCGGAAGGTATCATCGAGGGAATTGAGGAGAAATAGAAAATGAACACAGAAATCATCAAAGTATCTCATCTTGAAAAAAAATTCGGTGACCATCTGGTTTTGAAAGATATTGATTTTCTTGCGAACAAAGGCGATGTGATCAGTATTATCGGTTCATCAGGTTCCGGAAAGTCAACATTGCTGCGGTGCATTAATTTATTGGAAAAACCGACCTCGGGATCTATTTATTTTCACGGAAATGACATTCAATCCCAGGGTTTCAGTCTCACAGAATATCGGAGCAAGGTCGGGATGGTTTTTCAAAGCTTCAACCTCTTCAATAACCTTTCCGTTCTTGACAACTGTATCGTCGGACAGCAGAAGGTTTTGAAGCGCTCTCACAAAGAAGCTGAAGAAAAAGCGATGGATTATCTGACAAAAGTCGGAATGTCACAATATATACACGCAAAGCCGAAACAGATATCCGGCGGTCAGAAACAGCGTGTCGCTATTGCCCGCGGCTTATGTATGGATCCGGAAGTACTTTTGTTTGATGAACCAACCAGCGCGCTTGATCCGGAAATGGTCGGCGAAGTTATGGAAGTTATGCGAAGGTTAGCTATTTCGGGGCTGACGATGCTCGTAGTTACGCATGAAATGAGCTTTGCCCGTGATGTTTCCAATCGTGTGGTTTTTATGGATCAGGGTGTTATTGTTGAAGATACAGTTCCTGATGAGATTTTCAATAATCCCAAGACTGAGCGTACAAGGGAATTTCTTGCCCGTATGCTTCAGAAGAATTAAAATTCTGGAGGAACGCTAAAATAACATGGGAAAGAGTGAAAATGGAATAATATTACGTCTCATCACGATTGCATTGATTGGCATCATATGCGCGCTCTTTTGTTACGTAATTTTGTTCTTACCCATTCCCAGACAGATCGGGCTGACATTCCGTAATACGCTTTATGTTTTTCCGGTAATTTTTCTTCTCGCATGGGCATGCTGCCTGACCAAACACCAATGGCTGCGCGGGATTTTTATATGTCTTCTGTTCGCCTGTGTTTTGCTGCCATATTCAGGTTTGATAAACTCCGGAATGTCCGACCAGTATGCTTTAGGCGGTGTTATTCCCTGGTCTGATGCTTTTACCATGCAGCTGAATACACAGCGCTTTCTTTACGGCGGTCAGATGGGGCAGGCAGTTGCGATCCGTCCTTTATCGACAATTTTTTATGCGGTTTTCCTGAGATGCTTCGATAATAATTATTTTGCTCTGCATGTTTTTCTGTGTGTCATCACAGCGGTCTGCCTTATTTTTTCTATGGAAGAGGTGAGCCGTGTATACGGAAGCATCAGCGGAGCTTTTTGCTTTACAATTCTTTATTTTTATATCCGTCAGCGATTCGGTACCTTTATGACTGAACCTTACGGTTTCCTGTGCGGACTGATATCCTGTTACTGGCTTATGAAAGGAATCAGTGGTAAGAAACAAATACAGATGCTTACAGGTTTCCTGTTCCTTTCCATTGGGTTAAATGCCCGCCCCGCGGCAATGTTTTTGTTTCCTGCTGTCGGATTATGGTATTTCTTCGTTTTCCTGAAAGGTAATTCAAAACGTTTTCTTTGGGCTGCCGCCGCACTATTACTCATGCTTTCCGGATTTGGATTAAACCGCTTGGCTCAAATTGCCGTATATGGAAATGATCCCATCCCAAACCGACAGGCGGCGGAAATGGTTTACGGCCTTTGCCTCGGGGGTAAATCGTGGGGTGATGTCGTCGGATCACCGGAAATGATTGCTTTGAATGATTCTGAAAACATCATCAAAGATGTAGCAGCGCTGTGTGCGCCGGTATTGAAAGAACACCCCGAAAACATCTTTGCCGCACTGAAAACGATCTTTTGGGACAGCCTCATCCGATCGCCTTATTACGGCGCGTTTTCCTTTATAAACGGAAATCCACAGAAAATCCAGACTTTCGCAAGGTTCTCTTTGATGGCTGTCTGGCTTATGAGTATAGTCTTTTTGATCTCAGAAAAAAAGCGGAAAGAATGCTCTTTTTTGCTGGTCTGCGCTTTTGGCATCACATTATCGGAATGCGCTGCAGTGCCTTTTTCAACGAATTACCTCAGATTATACGCGGTAAGTATGTGGGTCCCAGCTTGTATCGTCGGATATTTTCCTCAATTTCTTCTGAATAAAGTGTCTGCAAAAATGCAGCCTTCCGTGCACTGCCAAAAATATTCATACCATTTTGTTTCAACCATATTCGGAATTCTCAGTGCAATAATTACAGCAGCTGCCGCTGTCGGTCCGTGGTTCATAAAGAACTTTCCATTGGATCCAAAATCTGCCGCTGCCGGAATTTGTTCTCCTGACCAGGATGTCCTGGTTACTTCTGTTGATAAGGGCAGTTACATCTACCTTGATGAGCAGCCGCGGCTGAAAGAAGAACACATTCCGTATTTCCGCTTACCTTATGTCCGGCAGCATATTCACGATACAGCATCAGTCGAAATGTTCCCGTTTACCGATGCAATTAATTCACCAACCGCAATTATTCGCGGGATCGATCTGGAAAACATGCAGGATGCTTTGATTTTCGCCCCTTTGGATATTATTGAAGGAAAAACAGGCTATGCGCAATTCTGCGGCGAATTTCTTGACCCGCCGGTATTACGTAACGATCGGTTCTTTATTTCCGATTCTGTTACTTTTTTTGAGGATAACCTATGACAACATTAATTCTCTTACGCCATGGACAAACTGATTGGAACCTGACCCGACGTTATCAGGGGCTCACCGATATCCCGCTTAATACGACAGGGGAAGAACAGGCAAAAAAAGCAAATGAATTACTGAAACCTTATCATATCGATGTGGTTTATTGCAGTGATCTGGACCGGGCAAAAACTACCGCCAGACTTGCTTTAAAGGGTATATTCCCATATGATAAGATCCATTTTGACCGGCGTTTGAGGGAGAGATCTTTCGGGACTTATGAAGGCGGACCTTATGATAAAGAGTTTTTACCTACGGAGTATCGGGCAGGAATGGAAGCTGATCCGGAAAACTTCAAATTTCCCGAAGGGGAATCTCTCAATGAACTTGAAAAACGGGCCCATGGATTCTATGACGAAATCATCAAAAAACACCCAAACGAAACCGTTTTATTGATAGCGCACGGATCATTTCTTTCGATGTTCTTCTTTATTATCGCAAATGAACCCGTAAATGATAAAAAAAGATCCCGCCTGAAAAATGCGGAACCAATCATCCTGGAGATCAATAATCCCTGATTCTGTCAGGTTTTATTCGCCCCAAATATATTTTGGAGCTTCATCACCGGCATTAAAAAGCAGATCAAGGATCGTTACATTGTGATGGAATGGTTTGTGAAGCTGCGGATATTCCGGATACTGTGAATAATCTTTCCAATGAAGCTCGATCCCGGCTTCCTCATAATCTTCTGCATGAATATAGCTTTTTGCAGCCGGACCGGATACATAGTATTCTGCTTTTGCAGATTTCAGCAAACTCAGCAGCTTTAAATGACCACTTCCCGATGACTCATAGAAACGACTATCCGAAAATTTTGTTTTTATTCCAAGAAAATCCTGCGATATATGGGTAATCAGGTAACGGTTCAGCGTGGAAAGATTTTCCCAGGTTCTGTTCAGGTAAAAGTCTTCAAGAAAGGGGCGGTATTTATGAAAAAAGGGAGCTTTTGAGTAATACGTGACAAGTGTATTGAAATGTTTGCGCTGCCACTGGGAACCGGCCGTACTCACTTCATCTATCGTATTTGTAATGCTTCCTGTGGTAGGTATTGTGATCCACTGTAGACCTGCCGGTGTCAAAATCTGATTGCGGTTGCGCCAGTCATTTTTTGTAAACTGAACTTCATCATAAAATATAAATTCATCGACATCATGAATAATATCAAAATACCCTTTCCAGGGGATGTAATTTGACTGCAGAACCGCTACTTTTTTCATTTTTTGCCGGAATAGAAATCTTTTATACCCTGAATAACTGCATCAGCATCTTCCGGACGAAGCCTGTAATACATTGGAAGCCGAAGCAGTCTCTCGCTTTCCCGCGTAGTATAACGATCTTCACCATGGAAACGGCCCAATCGCAGACCTGCAGGAGAAGAATGCAGCGGGATGTAATGAAAAACGGTTTCAATATCACGTTCTTTCAAAAATCTGATCAAATCGCTTCTTTCTTCAATATCTTTTACTTTTATGTAAAACATATGCGCATTATGAAGACATTCACCGGGTACATAAGGAAGTTCAATTTTATGTTCTGAAGCCAGATCTCCCAGGCCTTGATAATAACGATTCCAACTCTCCATTCTGTCATTGAATATTTCTTCTGAATGTTCGAGCTGGGCATACAGATATGCTGCGTTCAATTCACTTGGCAGGTAGGAGGACCCGTAATCGATCCATCGATATTTGTCTACTTTTCCGCGCCAGAATTGGCTTCGGTTGGTTCCTTTTTCCCTGATTATCTCAGCGTCATCTGTATATTTCGGATCATTGATCAGCAAGGCACCGCCCTCTCCCATGCTGTAATTTTTGGTTTCATGGAAACTGTAACATCCGAATTCTCCGAATGTTCCAAGCGCTTTTCCTTTATAAGATGCTTTAACTGCCTGTGCCGCGTCTTCTACTATAAATAAATTATATTTTTTTGCGACCGCGCAGATAACATCCATTTCACAGCCGACACCGGCATAATGCATGGGAGCAATAGCTTTTGTTTTTTCCGTAACCGCAGACTCTATCAGTTTTTCATCCAGGTTCATTGTATCCGGACGAATATCTGTGAATACAATTTTTGCTCCGCGAAGTACAAAAGCATTGGCAGTTGAAACAAAAGTATATGAAGGCATAATGACTTCATCACCGGGTTGAATTTTCAGCAGCAATGCTGCCATTTCCAACGCATGTGTACAGCTGGTTGTCAGCAAAGCTTTTACACATCCGGTGTTTTCTTCGATCCATTGATGGCATTGTTTTGTAAATGGTCCATCACCACAAATTTTATGGTTCAGGACAGCCTGATGGATTTTTTCTTCTTCTGTACCATAAAACGGCGGAATATTAAAATGTATCAAATTATTCCTCCCAATACTTCTTTTTCCATTATAACCTAACACTGTTACTTTGGCGGCAGATAACAGGCTGTATTATATTTTTACTGATACCCGATGAAAAGAACATAAGTTATCCAGGCAAATTTACACGGGAACATTTTTTGATGTTCCCGTGTAACAAATCAAATCAAATCAGAATCAGATGCGGGCAACACCGGTTTTTCTTGCAGCTTCAGCAACGGCTTTCGCTACAGCTGCACCGACACGCGGGTCAAACGCCTTTGGAATAATGTAATCAGCGGAAAGTTCTTCCGGTGAGATCAGATCTTCCAAAGCTTTGGCGGCAGCAAGTTTCATTTCTTCATTGATATCTTTCGCGCGAACATCAAAAGTACCGCGGAAGATACCGGGGAAAGCCAGAACATTGTTGATCTGGTTCGGGAAGTCGCTGCGTCCCGTGGCAATCACTGCGGCACCGCCGGCTTTTGCGTCATCCGGGAAAATTTCAGGTGTCGGATTCGCGCATGCGAAGATGATCGGATCTTTCGCCATTGTCTTTACCATGTCAGTGGTAACAAGTCCCGGAGAAGAAACACCGATGAATACATCTGCACCGACCAGCATATCGGCAAGCGAACCTTCTCTGCGATCTGGATTGGTGATCTCAGCCATTTCTTCCTTGATCCAGTTCATGCCTTTTTCACGGCCTTTATAAATAGCACCGGTTCTGTCACAGAGTGTGACATTTTTGAATCCGGCGGAAAGCAGCAGTCTGCAAATAGAAATAGCAGCAGCGCCTGCGCCTGACATAACTACACGTACATCTTCCTTCTTCTTGCCGACAACCTTCAACGCATTACTGAGCCCGGCGAGCGTAATTACAGCAGTTCCATGCTGGTCATCATGGAAAATCGGAATATCACATTTTTCCTTCAGTTTTCGCTCGATTTCAAAACAGCGAGGAGCAGAAATATCTTCGAGGTTAATTCCTCCGAAGGAACCTGAAATCAGGTAAACGGTATTCACAAATTCATCAACATCGTGTGTTTTTACACAGAGAGGGAACGCGTCTACACCACCAAATGACTTGAATAATACACATTTCCCTTCCATTACCGGCATACCGGCTTCAGGACCAATGTCACCAAGACCAAGAACTGCTGAGCCATCGGTGATTACAGCACAAAGATTATGACGGCGTGTCAAATCATAGCTTTTATCGACGTCTTTTTGAATTTCAAGACAAGGCTGTGCAACACCCGGAGTATATGCGAGAGAGAGATCCTCTTTTGTTTTTACCGGAACAGTAGCAACCACTTCGATTTTACCTTTCCACTCATTGTGGAGACGTAATGACTCTTTTGCGTAATCCATTTTTCTTTTCCTCACTTTTTTATTGCCTTTTACGGCATTTTATATTCTTGTTAATGACCTATATTTGGTACGATGCGGTGTATCAGCCTCGATACCAAGACGTTTCCTGCGGTCTTCTTCATATTGTGTATAATTTCCGTCGAAGAACCGCACTTCTGAATCATTTTCAAATGCCAGAATATGTGTTGCGACACGGTCAAGGAACCATCTGTCATGGGAGACGACCAAAGCACATCCAGCAAAATTCTCCAGACCTTCCTCAAGAGCGCGGATTGTATTGACATCCAGATCGTTTGTCGGTTCGTCCAAAAGCAGGACATTGGCTTCGCTCTTTAAAGTCTGGGCAAGCTGCACACGGTTCCGTTCCCCGCCGGAAAGCACGCCTACTTTTTTCTGCTGATCCGCTCCGGAAAAATTGAAGCGGGCGACATAAGCACGTGAGTTGACTTTTCTGCCTCCGATCGTGATCTCGTCCTGACCGCCGGAAATGACTTCCCAGATATTCTTTTCCGGATCCAGAGAATCACGGCTCTGGTTCATATATCCCAGCCGAACAGTTTCTCCCAGCCGAATCGTACCGCTGGTAGGCTGTTCCTCTCCGGCGATCATACGGAACAGGGTCGTTTTTCCGGCGCCGTTCGGCCCGATGATACCGATAACACCTCCGGGCGGTAAGTTGAACGTAACATGCTCAACCAGGATCCTGTCACCGAAAACTTTTGATACATCATTCATCTCTATGACAAGATTGCCAAGCCTCGGTCCCGGCGGGATAAAAAGCTGCAATTCAGAGGCTTCCTTTTCGAAGTCCTGATTCAGGAGCTTTTCATATGAAGCGATACGGGCTTTTGACTTCGCATGCTGTCCTTTGGGCGACATATGGATCCAGTCCAATTCACGCTGAAGCGTTCTCTGACGTTCTGATTCAGATTTTTCTTCAAGAGAAAGCCTGCGCTTTTTCTGTTCCAGCCAGGAGGAATAATTTCCCTGGAAGGGGATCCCTTCCCCTCTGTCAAGTTCAAGGATCCAGCCGGCCACATGATCCAAAAAGTAGCGGTCATGTGTAACAGCGATAACCGTACCCTCGTACTGCTGCAAATGACGTTCCAGCCAGGCAACAGCTTCAGCATCCAGATGGTTTGTCGGTTCATCTAAAAGCAGGATATCGGGCTTTTGCAGCAGCAGACGACATAACGCGACTCTGCGGCGTTCACCACCCGAAAGCACATTTACGGGAGTATCACCCGGAGGACAGCGAAGGGCGTCCATAGCCATTTCAAGCCGGGAATCTATATCCCAGGCATCAAGCTGGTCGATCCTTTCCTGTACTTTACCCTGCTTTTCGATGAGCTCATTCATTTCTTCATCACTCATCGGTTCGGCAAAACGATTGCTCAGTTCTTCAAATTCTTTCAGAAGACCAACCGCCTCCTGAGCGCCTTCTTCAACAACCTCACGAACGGTTTTTTGACAGTCAAGCAAAGGCTCCTGTTCCAGATAACCGATCGTATATCCGGGTGATAAGTGCGTTTCTCCGATGAAGTCTTTATCGACTCCGGCAAATATTTTGAGCAGAGAACTTTTCCCTGATCCGTTCAGACCGATGACGCCGATTTTCGCACCATAAAAATATGATATATAGATGTTTTTCAGTACGACTTTTTTGTCGTACATCTTTGAAACACCGATCATTGAATAGATGATTTTGTTATTAGGTTCTCCTGCCATATATCACCGTTTATTTCACCATGAGACCCAGAATTCCGAAAAACGCTGAAATTGCACAGCATCCTGCGATCAATAAAGCAGCGGCAACACCGATGATGATCCAAAGCGTTGTGTTGTTTTTCTTCTCTCCGGTATTTGCTGCCCCTTTGACACTGCCGTTTACCGGCTGCAAGTCATCATCAGAAGGATAGAATGTGTCATCGATCGGCTCTGCCGGATTTTCCCTTGTGTATGTCTTCGGGACATACTTCGGTATGGATTGCTCATGCCGGTTTACCGGAAGCGGTTCCAATTCATCAGCTGCATCGCTGAACACGCCATGTACCTTTTCGACTGCATCCTGCGTCTTTTCTTTGGCGTCCGCATATGTATCTGCAGCTTTTTCCGCGGCTTCAGCTGCTTTATCTTCAGCATCGCTGCGCCATTGTGCAAATTCTTCCTTCAGTTCTTCGCTCCGCTCGTCTGCTTCTGCTTTTACTTCTTCAGCATCGTCTATCACGGAATCCACAGCACTTTCGGTTTTATCCTGGAAGGAATTCCATGATTCATTCGCATTTGCTACGAATTCATCTTTCCTTTCCTGGAATTCGGATTTTGTTTCATCGATGGAATCGTTAATTTTATCGATGATTTCATCCCGTTTGATTTCGGCATCTTCTGCAGCGTCTTCTGCGGCTTGCCTGATATCATCCCGGGCAAAATCCATCGTCTCTCTGAAATCATCAGCTTTTTCCTGATATTCGGCTTTGATTTCCTCGTGCTTTTCTTCTAAGGAATCCTTAAAATCGTCGATCTTTTCCTGAACGTTTTCCTTTGCATCATCGACAGCTTCATGAATGGATTCGACAATTTCCCCATGCTTTTCTTCAGCAGCTTCAGCAGCGGCATCGACAGTTTCACTGATATCCTTCCGGGCGAAATCCATCGTATCTTTGAAATCGTCGGCTTTTTCCTGATAATCAGCTTTGATTTCTTCGCGTTTTTCCTCTACTGAATCCATAAACGCATCGATTTTTTCGTTCCGTTCATCAGCTTTTTCAACGATTTCTTCGATTTTTTCCTGCACGTTTTCTTTTGCTTCATCAGCAGCTTCATGAAGGGATCCGACAAATTCTTCATGCTTTTCCCCCGCAGCTTCAGCAGCGGCATCGACAGATTCGCCGATATCCTTACGGGCAAAATCAACCGTATCTTTGAGATCATCAATTTTTTCGCGGATATTTGAAGTTATCTCATCCTTCTTATCTTCAAATGAATCCTTATCCATAACTTCCTCTTAATCGCCGAATACAATATTCGGATCAAAACGTTCAGGATCAATATCTCCGGTCCACGGTCCGGGAACTTCCTGTTTCATGCTGGTAATAATTCCTGCGATCTGGCAGGCGCGTTCCGGATCATGCTTAATGCGGGAGCCAATATAGGAAGTGATGCAGGTATCACCACGGCCGGTTCTGCCGGAAAGGTTCTTGGGTTTGAAAGGAGCCCGGTAGAATTTTCCGTCTGCATAGACCAGGACCTCTTTCTTCTGGGTCACAACAACTTCTTTCGGACCGTAAGCGGCAAGGATCTTCGCTGCTTTTTCCAGATCCTTTTCTCCGGTCAGGTGCTCAGCTTCCGCACTGTCTACCTTCAGGAAGGTCACATGCTTCAGGCATTCATCCATATCTTTCCAGGGTTTGAACAGAAGATCATCTCCTTCAGGAACACGGACAAAGCCCTGAGCGTCCAGAGCAATCGGAGCCTTCTTGGAGAGTTTGATCAACGTATCAAGGCTGACCTCACCCGCGATAATAGGCAGGATCGCTATGATTTTCGCGTTTACATCCGGGATATCTTCGTAAGGAATTTCTCCGGCAAAACCGAACAGCTTGCAGATTCGATGATCCATATCGGCAGAATTGTAAATGTTGATACATCCGGAAGATTGAGATGCCGGATGCAGATCAAATTCAATACCCATATCCATCAAAGGCTGCAGACTCGGATAATCTTCCGGGTTTCCGCGGGAAGCAACACCGACTTCAAGACCAAGGCGTCTCAAAACGACTGCACCGTAATAAACTGCTCCACCGGCGCAAATCTCTTCCTGACCATCAACGACGATCTTATCCTTGGCGAAATGACCTACCATTAAAATATCCAAATCTTTTTTCATTACTCAATCTCCTCCTTGATATAATTTATGGCTGCGGAGTCTCATACAGCACTCCATTGTAAAAACAATATTTAAATTCCTCACGATGGGAATATTCAACACAAAATGAATAGCAATCCTGAAGTTTGCTGCGTTCAGGATCAATACACATCCATGCGAGACTGTCCGGAGTGGCTGTAATGCCATCTGGAGAATAATATGTGGGTGTGATCGTGGCTGTCAGCGTAGCAATTGGTGTTACATAGGAAAAATCGCCGACAGTAAGGACATAATCAAAAAAGCCAAAAACGTTGCCATAGCTGTCCTGAATCTGGAAGTTTTCCGGATAACTGCCCAGGTTTGCCGGAGCTGATAAATAAACGGATATCAAGGCTGTTCCTCCGGGAGCGACAGGATAAGGCAGGTTATAATCTTTTGTAACCGCCATGGGAATATTGGTAATATCAATAATTTTATAATTGGTCTGCCAGGTGGTCGTCCCACTGTTGCGCAGAGTTATATCAAGATGGATCGCTTCTCCGGGTAAAACGGTTGCACCGTTCACGGGATTAAACCCGGCAACTTCCATGGCATCTTTCATACCGCCCTGATTTGCAGAGGGCATTGCTGTCGGGACCATGGAAATGGGCTGATCGAAACCGCTCCCGCTTTTTGGGGTGTCATCTGGACGAATGCTGATCGTTCCGGTTTTACCTCTCTTTTCCACACTGAGAACGATCGGCGTAACTGTAGGACCTCCAGCCTGAGGTTCAGTCCATACACTTTGAGAGGTCTGCGGTCTGCTGACCGTTTCTGAATTCTGTCCCTGCTGATTGTTGTTTTCAATTATTGCTCCCGGTACATCACTGTTGTTATAGGCATAATTTACATTTTTTTCTTTTCCGGGCAGATTCACGCATGAGGTGAGAACGGCAAGCGTACACAGAATCATAATTATATGTTTAACTGCGGAAAAATACTTTTTATTCATATGCTACCATCACTCCATTGGCAAAACAGCTGAGCCCCATCTCATTCATACGGCGAACCGTATCTATTGAACAATATTCAACACATCCGTCGCCCTGAACAATACTGCGGTCAGCGGAGCTGCACATCCATTCCAAAGAAGACGGTGTTTCCGTTATCAGTAATTCCGGAGCTTGCGTTATATAGGTCTCACCGCCGACGATCGTTACATAATTTATATAATAGAAGGGAATGCCGTCAGGATTCTCAAGTGTCCATGTGGTTTTATATGTGCCTTCGGATGATGGTGCAACAGCAGGCATCGTGACAGTAAGAACGCCGCCGGGTTCCACGGTTTCTGATATAGAGTAACTGGATTGTTCTGCCAGTTGAATACCGTCACTGTAATAAAACCTGTATTTTCCGGACCAGGTCGTTGATCCGCTGTTTTTCAGCTGCCAGGTAAGGTAAAAATGCTGCCCGGGTACAAACTGATTCGGGCTGGGCAATGACGCGACAAAATCCGCTTTATCCGGAAACACAATCGTAGCGGTCGGTTCTGCCGGAACAGCTGTCGGAGGAATTTCGTCATTCCGTTTGATCATCATTCCTTCTGAATTTTCCGGGCTGCCGGTTTCATCCTTGCGCGTGATCATAAAATCATCCGGGTTTTCAGTCGGAACCGGGATCTCTGTCGCAGTCGGCAGCGGAGTGCTGGTATTTGTCGGAACCGGTGTAAAGGTTGATGTCGCAGTAGGCATAGCTTCATATGTCTGAGTAATATGCATAGCTGCAGTCTGCTCCAGCATTTTATAATCCAAAGTCGGCTCCGGAGAATGAATAACACAGGATGAAAGAACGATCCCGCTTAATATCGATAAAAGAATGAAAAACTCTCTCCTAACCATTTTTCATCTCCAAATACAAAAATCTTAATCTCATTATATCAGAAATTTAAAAAAATAGGGCTGCCTGAAAGCAACCCTAATAAAAATAATTTCAAAAAAATAATTTATTTCTTAGCCTTCAGAGAATCGCGGATCTCTCTGAGAAGCAAAACTTCTTCGCTGGGTTCAGCCGGAGGTTCAGCAGCCTTTTCTTCTTCAGCCTTCTTGGCAGCAAGTGCTGTGGCTTTGTTTGCACCTTTCATGATCAGGAACAGAACAAGAGCGACAATTAAGAAGTTGATAATTGCGCTGATAAAATTGCCGATCATGATCATCGGAGCATCAGCTGCCTTTGCGGCGGCAAATGAATCATATGTTTGTCCGTTAAGCGGAATATACCATGAATCAAATGAGACGCCTGAAGTGAGGCGGCCGATAACCGGCATGATAACGTCATTGATCAGAGAATTGACGATTTCATTGAAAGCGCCGCCGATGATAATACCGATGGCCAGACTGAGAACATTGCCTTTAGAAATAAAGGTTTTAAACTCTTCAAAAAATTTTTTCACAATACACCTCTCTTTTTTATTTTAAATATTTCAGATAGGCTTGCATAAACCCATCTAAATCACCATCCAAAACACCCTGCGCATTACCGACCTCATATTCGGTACGATGGTCTTTTACCATCTGGTAGGGATGCAGCACGTATGAACGAATCTGACTGCCCCATTCGGCTTTGACATATCCGCCGCGAAGTTCAGCCAGTTCTTTTTCCTGTTCCTGATGTTTGATATCCAAAAGTCTGGATTTCAGTACCTTCATGGCTGTCTCACGGTTCTGTGTCTGAGAGCGTTCGTTCTGACACGTTACAATGATACCGGTCGGAATATGGAGCAAACGAACGGCTGTTGAGTTTTTCTGGACATTCTGTCCCCCTGCACCGGAAGACTTGAAAACATCTATACGAACATCCGCTTCCGGAATTTCGATTGAATCATCATCCTGCGCCTCGGGAAGCACTTCAACCATCGCGAAAGAAGTATGTCGTCGATGAGCCGCGTCGAAAGGCGAAAGACGAACCAGCCGGTGTGTCCCTTTTTCTGACTTCAAATAACCATACGCGAACTGACCGCTTACAGTCATCGTGATCGTCTTGGTTCCGGCTTCTTCACCGGGTGTGAAATCGACGATTTCGCAGTCATAACCATGAGCTTCAATCCATCTCAGATACATCCGCTGCAGCATAGAAGCCCAGTCATGCGCTTCCGTTCCTCCGGCGCCCGCATGGATCGCGAGAATTGCGTTGCCGCGGTCAAATTTACCGGAAAGCAGGGTCGAGATTTCCTTTTTGTCGCATTCGGTCTCGATTTCCTGTATTTCGCTTTCCAGCTCATCCCGCATAGCCTCGTCATCCATTTCGGCAAGTTCCATGACGTCACTTGCTTTTTGGGCAAGCTCATCCCAGCTGTTGATTTCTGCCTGCAGATCATTGATCTTTTTCATCAGCTTCTGGGCTTTTTCCGGTTCATCCCACAGGTTCGGGTTTTCGGATTCACTTTGTGCAGCGGCAAGTTCATTTTTCCGTGCATCCAGGTCAACATGCAGGATGAGCTCCGAAATTTTCTTTTTTGCCGCGTTTACGCGATCTACCAAGTCCTGCATAATTCAGTTAGTCCTGTTCCGTCTTCAAAATACCGTCAATAAAGTTATCCGGATCGAAAACCATCAGATCCTCCGGTTTTTCACCCAGCCCCGCGTAAATGATCGGCAGACCAAGTTCACCCGCAATGCAGAAAGCCATACCGCCTTTTGCGGAAGTGTCGAGTTTGGAAAGGATCACACCATCAACCTTGACTGCTTCCTTGAAAGCTTTTGCCTGTGACATGGCATTCTGGCCTGTGGTTGCGTCAAGTACGATCCAGACCGCGTGAGGCGCACCGGGAAGGGCTTTTCCTGTTACGCGATACACCTTTTTCAATTCTTCCATCAGGTTATACCGTGATTGCAGACGGCCGGCTGTATCGATGATCAGCACGTCCATTCCGCGCGCAACTGCGGACATCGTGGCGTCATAGGCAACTGCTGCGGAATCTCCGCCTTCAACGCCCGCAATAACCGGAACGTCCAGGCGGTCGCCCCAAACCTGAAGCTGGTCAATAGCAGCCGCACGGAAGGTATCAGCAGCCGCAAGCATAACCTTTTTGCCCGCGTCTTTGTATTGTTTCGCAAGCTTCGCGGCTGTTGTCGTTTTGCCGGACCCATTGACACCGACCATAAGGATCACAAAAGGCTTTGCCTTATTGATGGTTATCATCGGGTCTTCCGGTGTCTGCAGACGATTGCGGAGTTCAGTCCTCAGGGCATCTGTCAATTCAGAAGTTCTGTAATAACCTTCTGTTTCGGTTGCTTTCTTGAGACTGTCCATGATCGATTCAGTTGTTTCCACACCGGCATCAGCCTGGATGAAAATTTCTTCCATCTCGTCCCAGGTTTCGGGAGTGATTTCATTCGTACCGAAAATGGAAGCCAGTCTGCTGAATGTAACTTTGCGTGTTTTGTCCAGACCTTTCAGCCATTTGGAAAAGAAATTTCCTGCCATTATAAATCTCCTATTTATTTTGTTCTGCCAAAAGCTGACCGCATCCGGCACCGATATCGATTCCCCGCTTCAATCGAACGGAACAGGGAATACCGTTTTTGTCTAAAACTGATTTAAAACTTTGCGTTCTGTCAAAATTTGAACCGCTGCCGTCATATTTCTTTGTACTGTTCAGCGGGATCAGGTTTACATGGCACAGCATGCCTTTCAGACGTTTGGCGAGCTGGACCGCATTTTCGTAATTATCATTCAATCCATGGATCAGCGCGTATTCAAAAGTGATCCTGCGGCCTGTTTTTTCCGTATAATTTCTGCAGGCTTCCAAAAGGCTGTCGAGAGGATATTTTTTATTGGCGGGAATGATTTTATCCCGAACCGCGTTGCTCGGCGCATGCAATGAAACAGCCAGGTTGATCTGCCGTTTGGCAGCTGTAAATTGTTCAATTCTGGGGATCAGACCGACTGTAGAAATAGTGATCCTGCGTTCTCCGAAATTCATTCCGTCTGAATCATTGATGATATCGATCGCTTTCATCACCGCGTCATAATTATGGAAAGGTTCCCCCATACCCATCACTACGATATTTGTCAGCTTCAAGCCTTCGGATTTCAGCATTCTGGCAAAGAAAAGAATCTGGGCAACAATTTCTCCTGCTGAAAGATTGCGGATAAAGCCCATCTGTCCTGTAGCGCAGAAAGCGCAGTTCATCGGACAGCCGACCTGGGTTGAAATACAGATCGTATTCCGGTCACGATACCGCATCAGGACGGATTCGATCATTTTTCCATCCTGCAGCCGGAAAAGCAGCTTGTTGGTCTGTTCATCAGCGGATTTCAAATCTTTTTCCACGATCAATGGCTGAAAACAAAACTGATCTTCAAGCTTTTGCCTGAAATCTTTTGAAAGATTGCTGAAATCCGAAGGTGATGCTAGCAGCTGCCTGTAAACCATCTGCCATATCTGTTTGGCACGGTAAGCCGGTTCGCCCATTTCGGTAATTTGGTTCGTCAATTCTTCTAAAGTAAAATCATTAATTAACGGTTTCATTTTTCAATAATTTCCTGAATATATTATACAGGAAAATCTAAAATTGCTCAAGTTTGAAATAGGATTCAGGAGCCGGGATGCAGCATAGCCGTTCAAATCTAATCAAAAGACCGGGAACGCTTTATTCCCGGTCTTCATTTTATTTCATTCCGTTTTTTGGATATCTTTCAGTATTTCCACCAACTCAGCCAGGTCTTTACAAATGATATCCGGTTTCGGATCCAAATACGGAACAGTCTCCGGAGTTTCATACCCGCTCAGTACCAGTCCGGTACGGGCACCGAAATTGATCCCGCCCGCGATATCGGTTTCATAACGGTCACCGACAGCCATGATCTCATCCGGCTGCAGACCGTTTGCTTTGCAGGCCATTTCAATCATGACTGTGTTGGGTTTACCGATCACAAACGGTTTAACACCTGTACAGGTCTCGACGCAGTTCACCATAACGCCGCCGCCCGGCCGCCAGCCGTTTTCGGTAACAAACGTGCTGTCCGTGTTTGTGGCATAAAATTTTGCCCCATGTTCGCAGATCTCAATCATTGCGCGGGAGATTTTTTCATAATTTATTTCCCGGTCAAGGCTTGCCAGGACTACATCAGCGTTTTCTTCAACGACTTCAAATCCGTTATCCCGCAGCAGCTTTTTCAGTGACGGAGAACCGAACACATAGACACGCGGACCATTTGGATAATCCTTATGCAGCTGATATACTGTCGCAATGCCGGAAGTAAAAAACTGTTCCGGCTTTACAGCAACACCAAAGGAATCCAGTTTTTCGCAATACTCTTCCGGTGTTCTGGTCGCGTTGTTGCTCCCAAAAAGCACAGTCAATCCGGATTCCCGGATTGACTCGAAAACTTCGTGAAGATTCCCGATTTCTTTCTTATCGGTCCACAAAACGCCATCCATGTCCAGGAACAGCGCTTTGACCTTCTTCAGTGCCGTTCGTTCCATAATTATTTGATCTGCTTTCCCGGTTCCAGGACTTTATCGATCAGACCGTATTCAACTGCTTTTTGGGCGCTGAAGTAATGGTCGCGGTCACAGTCCTCAAGGACCTTTTCATAAGGCTGACCGGTATGGAATGACAGAATGTTCATCAGATCTTTCTTTAGGCGCATGATCTCTTTTGCCTGGATCTCAATATCCGAGGCCTGGCCTTCCGCGCCGCCCAGAGGCTGATGCATATGGATCGTCGCGTTCGGAAGAGCGAAGCGATGGCCCTTTGCACCGGCTGTCAGCAGGACAGTTCCGAAGGATGCGGTAAAACCGCAGGCGACCGTATTGATGCGGTTCGGGATCATCTGCATGGTGTCATAAATGGCGAGACCGGCATAAACAGAACCGCCGGGGGACTGGATATACATCTGGATGTCGCGGTCCGGATCTTCCCGGCTCAGGTACAGCAATTCTGCCACTACGAGATTCGCGATTTGTGAATCGATCTGGCTGCCGACGAAAACGATCCTTTCTTTGAGCAGAAGTGAATAAATATCATAGGAGCGCTCAAAACCGCCGTTTCCTTCGACTACGCTCGGAATAATCGTATTTAATGGGTTCATAAAAAAGTTTCCTTTCCTTACGTTTTATCTATGCAATAATATTATCATATTGCGGACAGTTTTTTCGTTAGAAAAATATAAACGTTTTACAAAAATTATGGTTAGGCAAATATTGCGATAAAGCTTGAAACGGCATATTTCGTTTTCACGCAATAATATTCGATGGAAGTAAGCACTTAGACATATTCTAATGCTTTCCTGAGGGAGTCCTGCTGTGCAGCAGCATAAACTCCTGAAGGCATTTTTCAATCTTATCCGGATCTTTTTTTTTACTTCTTCGGCGAAAAAATGAAAAGCCTGAGTTAAAGAAAAAAGGCGCCTTTTACAGCGCCTGCTTCGACCTTAATGATCTTATTCTTTATTTTCAGTTTCTGCAGTTTCTTCTTTGGCTTTGTCAGCTTCGATCTCGGCTGCGGCTTCGGCGGCTGCTTTTGCTGCTGCTTCTGCCTGTTCATGATCGTGGCTTTCGATTTCCGGATTTTCACCCTTTGCAATTGCCATCATTCTGCCGAATACCGCACTCATATAGGTTTCGTTCAAAGCATCTTCACGAATGTGACTGAGCATATGTTCACGTTCGTGCTTGTTCTTTGCTCCATCCAGCTGACCCTGCATATAGGAAACCAGTTCATTATATTTCTTCTGGAATTCTTCAAAATTCAGGTCGATCTTTTCCTGTTTCGCAAATTCACTCAGAACAAGCTTACGTTTGAGCTGTTCTTCTGCAACCGGCTTGATTTCTTCTTCAACGAATTTTGCTTCATCGGTCTTCTTCATCTTCAGCCAGGCATCAAAACCGATTCCGCGATCCTGAAGATTGTGTTTAAGTTCTTCAAGACGTTCATCGATTTCATTTTTCAGTTCAGCGGCGGAATAGACTACCTCAGAACCATCGGTGATCTTTTTGACAACGGCTTCGATGTATTTGTTTTCTTCAGCGCGTTTTTTGCTTTCTGCAAGACTCTTCTTGAGTTCTTCCATCAAATCATCGAAGGTATCCTTACCGAAATTTTTGGCGAAATCATCATCATTTTCCGGGAGCATCATCTTTTTGACGCTCTGGATGGTGGTTGTATAGGTCGCTTTGTGTCCCTTCAGAGAAGCGATCGGGGAATTTTCCGGGTAGGTATATTCGGAAGTAACGACGTCTCCTTCTTTGTGACCCTTCAGGCACTGAGTGAACTGCGGATAAGGCCAGGCTGTTCCTTCATCATTGTCAGAGCCGACGATGAACTGATAAGGCATTTCTTTGACCAGCTCAGTGGTACCGCCTTCTTCCATCGGTTCGTCCAGATCACCTTTGATCATAACGAAAACAAGCGCGCCATCCTCAATTTCACCATCGTAAGGTTCCTGTGAGGCATAGGGCTCCTTCAGTTCTTTCAGAGCTTTTTCGATTTCTTCATCGGTAACAGGTTCTTCAACGAAATCTTCGCGGACTTCGCGGTATTCACCGAGGTTTACAGTCGCTTTGAGCGGAACAGTAAGGGAGAATTTCGGTTCCGGCAGAAGAGCATCAATGCTCTTGAGGCTGCCCATGGCACCGGGTTCTACGCCGGCTTCTTCCAGGAGAGCCCCGTATTTTTCTTCAAGGAACATATCGAAAGCTTCCTGTGCGACCGCCATTTCACCAAACATTTTGCGGATCACATTCGCCGGTGCTTTGCCGGGGCGGAAGCCCGGAATACGCTGGGAACGGGCAATTTTCTTAGAGGCTTTGTCCATATAAGGGGCGAATTCTTCACTCTCGACGGTCACATCGAGTTGAACTTCATGATTTTCGAGATTTTGCTTTTCGATTTTCAAGGTTGGTTCCTCATGTTTAATAAAAAAATTCCACAAAAATTTGCGGTTCTGTAGGGAAGGAGGGGCTCGAACCCTCACGCCATAAGGCACATGATCCTAAGTCATGCCTGTCTGCCAGTTCCAGCACTCCCCCAATCCAAGTACGCCTACTGAGACTCGAACTCAGGCTCTTACCTCCGGAGGGTAATGTGATATCCACTTCACTATAGGCGCACTGATTTAAAGTGAAATATGACATTCTTACAAAATTCATTTTCAAAATAAAACCCGGACACAGCGATGCATCCGGGTCCAATTGCTTCATATCTGTAATTCCGCTTTACCGGCTGAATCACAGGATATATTTCAGCCGTGTGATGTTGACTGCAAAAGGATCGAAACCCAGCGCAGCGGCTAATTCGTCCGGCCTTCCCATGGCGGAATCACGGGCTGCCATCTGTACCTTCATAAATACTTCGCCATTATCATCTGTTCCGCAGAGCCAGTCCTCAATGAGCGGTTTCATATCATAGATCTTTCCCCTGCGTTCCCGCTCAATTGTTTCCTGAGACATTAATTCCGTCATTTTCTCCTTTAAATCTTCTGTATTTTGATAATCGGGGAAAATGATCTGATATACTGCGCTTTGAATCACGATCGTCAGCGCAGGGTCGCTGTAGGGAAGTTTTTCTATACTGAGGATGCGCAGACCCGCCGGCATGGCATTATTGACATCGCGGATAAAAGAATCCGCTTTGACTTCTTTTTCTTCCGGATTATCCAGCCATATATCCATCAGTTCCCCTTCCGTTCCCCAGCCAAGCGGCAGCGGCCAGGCATACGCGACTTTCGGGGTCGGGTGAAATCCCTGTGTATAAGCCAAAGGCAGTTTCGCACGGAGCAGCGCACGGATCCAGACTTTTTGCATATCCAGATGGCTGGTATAACGCATGGCTCCTGTTTTTTCGAAAGTGATACGGATCCGTTCCATTATACCCCCTTTTCCGGAATCGGGCAGAACCAGCGTACAGATTCCTCTGCCGGCTGAATATCATGAAATGCCTGCACAATGCCGCAGCCATAGCAGCCGGTCCGGCAGTCCGGGCGCAGGATCCCGTTCAGGCTGTTTTCATACTCTCTCCGCAATGTCTTTTTGCTGACACCCGGGTCAATGATATCCCATGGGAATACTTCATCCGCATTTCGCTTCCGATGTACATAAAATTCCGGTGACAAATTGTTTTCTTCAAAGGCCTGCATCCAGGCATCTTTTTTATAATGGTCAGCCCATGCGTCCAGTTTTGCGCCAAGTTCCCAGGCCCGATAGATGACCTTAGCTAAACGGCGGTCACCGCGGGTGCTCCAGGCTTCAAACATTGTGGAATCCGGTTCTGACCAGCTGATTTTCACACCCGGAGTTTTGAGTGCATTTTTGAGCAGCGCCTGTTTTTCCGCGACAACTTCCGGATCATCCAGCTGAGTCCATTGGAAAGGTGTGTGCGGTTTGGGAACAAATGTGGCCACGCCAAGATTCAGCTGGGAACGTTTGCCGACCAGCCTGCGGCCGATTTTGATCACTTTGATCGCCAGGTCCGCTATTGCCTGAACATCTTCCATCGTTTCGTTGGGCAGCCCGATCATAAAATAAAGCTTGATAGTTGTCCAGCCGCGTCCGTAGATCACTTCCGCGGTTTTGAGCAGCTGTTCTTCCGTGATGTATTTATTGATGGTTTTCTTGATTTTTTCCGAAGCAGCTTCCGGAGCAAGTGTAAATCCTCCGGCGCGGGAACCGCGTAATTGCTCCAGAATGTCCACCGAAACCGTATCTATGCGCAATGAAGGAAGGGCGATGTTCAGTTTCCGTTTCTGGTACAAGTCATGTAATTCTGTTACCAATTCACGGATCGGCCGATAGTCGGAAGAAGAAAGCGAAAGCAGCGCGGCTTCCTCATAACCGGTATCCTCCAGCGCTTTGGAAAGAGAATTGATAACCATATCAGCAGGCCGTTCCCGTACAGGACGGGTAATAAACCCTGCCTGGCAGAAGCGGCACCCGCGGCTGCATCCGCGCATGATTTCGACTGCCACGCGGTTTTGTACGACATCGATCGACGGTACAATAAACCGTTCGGGCGGTTCCGGCAAAACAGGAACTATGCGTTTTTTGATCCGTGTTTTGGCTTTGGGATTGATCGTTTTTACATCTGCAACCGTCCCGTCTTCATTGTAGAATGGTTCATAAAATGACGGAATATAAACACCTTCAATTTCCGCAAGTGATTCAAGCAGTGTCAGCTTGCTTGCTTTACTGCGTTTCCAACTCTGATAACAGCGGATAATCTCCGGAAAGACCTCTTCTCCTTCACCGATCACAAAAGCATCGATATACGGAGCCATCGGTTCCGGATTATATGCGGAATGGCCGCCTGCTATAACCAACGGGCAGGTTTCATCTCTCTCCGCGGAAAATACAGACATTTGTGCCAGATCGAACAGGTTTAATACATTCGTATAAAGACTTTCATAGGGGATCGTGATCCCGAGAATATCCATATCCCGCAGCTGGGTTTTGCTTTCCAGTGTATAAAGCGGGATCCCGCGGGAACGCATCTCGGCTTCCATATCTTCCCAGGGCAGATAAACGCGTTCCGCCCAGACATCGGGCATTTTATTGAGCTGGTCATAAAAAATCGCCAGACCGAGGTTCGGCACACCCAGGTCATATATATCCGGAAATGCCAGCGCTACACGTGTTTCCACCGCAGCCGGGTCTTTTACGACGGCATTATATTCCCCGCCGACATAACGTCCGGGCTTTTGTACTTTCAATAAAAAGGTATCAATTTTTTTTTCAATTTCGTTCGGCAGCATGAATCGATCCATTTTCCAAAGCGCTTAATTTTCCGATAATTATAAATGGTATTTTCCAAAAGCCTCAATAATCGGGATAACCATCTTTCGCCGTCTCTCACATGCAGATCTCAATGCAGTGGAAATAAAAAGTCCCGCAATTACTATTTCTCCGTCAAGTCTGAATTTTGCCAGCTTTAAACGCGTAAATTGCCCCTAAATGCATTTTATTCAGTATAATTTCAATATGTCAAATACATTGATCGCAGAAAATAAAAAGGTTTTGAACAGACACTCTCACCCTCAATCAAAATATCTGCCGGCAGTTATTTTATTAGCTGTTCTATGCGGGATCCCGTTTATTATTGCGGCAGTGCGGCACTCATATGTATCAGGTGATGATATCCTGACGCACATGCAGCGGGTGGAAGGGATGCTTTCCTCAATAAAAGCCGGACATATTCCCGCGAGACTGCATCTGAAAACACTTTTTGGATATGCTTACGGGATGGGCTTCTTTTACCCGCAGCTGCTGCTGGTCATACCGCTGATCGGACGGCTGATGGGCCTGAACTTCATCCTTACGACCAACGGATTTCTGGTCCTTATCAATATACTGACAGGGATCAGTACATATTTTTGTGTGTACCGCATCACGAGATCGGGACCGGGCGCTTTATGCGCGGTAGCGGCAGCTCTTTTCGGATATTACCGGCTTGCGGATTTAACCTACCGGGGATCGGTCGGGGAAACAGCGGTATTTATATTTACGCCGCTGCTGATCCTCGGGATCTGTGAAATATACCGTCAAAAGAAATCCGGTTTAATATGGATGGTCATCGGTCTTTCGGGAATCCTGTATTCCCACCTTTTTTCCTTTATTTTTACCGGCATAATCGTATTGATCTTTCTGCTGATAACGTCTTACAAATGGATCACGAACAAATCTGTGCGGAATCTGTTATGGATATCAGCCGGGATCTCCATGCTGCTGACAGCATCCTTTTGGCTTCCGTTTTTGGAACAGTATTTTTCCGTTGATATCCTGGCAAAGACAGGAAACGAAGCTTCGCCTTACCGTCCGGCAGTTCCGTTGGGATCGACCCTGAGGATCATCTCTTATTGGTGGCGGAATATGCCGTCTTATTTATATGACCCGCTGCTCCTGGCTTTTCCTGTTATTTTGGCAGGGATATTTTTCGGGAGAAAAAAATACCGGATTTTGCTTATCGTCCTGGTCCTTACGGGTTCCGCTGGTTTTTACCTGTCTTCCAACCTGTTTCCCTGGGATAGAGCGGAAAGCATACACCGTATCATTCAATTTCCCTGGCGCATGATGTTCCTGCCGTCGGCTGCTCTACCGATCGCGGCAGGTATTTCCATCAGCAGCCTGAAGAACAGAAACACGCAGAAAATTCTGGCCGCGCTTGTATCTCTTCTTTTTGTTCTCTCCGCGGTTCCTGTTTTGAAAAATGTCACAGAGAATTATATTCTCCTGAGTCCGGGGTATCGCGGTGTTCAGAACGACGTCGGCGCGGGAGACTATCTTCCAACGGGAGCGGAAATCGAATGGATCAGGAATCAGGGGAAAAATATTTCCTTTGCCCCGGAAAAAATAAACGTTGATCCGGTGCTGAACTACCATGAAAACGGACTGCATGCGGAACTTCAATATACGCTGTCTGAAGATGCTGAGGCAGAATTCCCGTTTTTATACTACAAAGGATGGTATTATCAATTGGGAAAAGAACAGGCTCGTCCGGCGGAAAAAGGTCCGCACGGATTGGTTCTTTGTGATCTGCCCTCCGCGGACGAAAATGTTGTGAAAATTTTTTATCAAAAGACACCGCTGCAATGGCTTGCGGATTTCCTGAGCTGTGCCGGCCTGGCTGTATTTTTAGGTGTGATCATACATGAAAGAAAAAATAAGCATCAAAACATCTGAGAGACTTTTTTACCTGATCCTTCTGATCCTGTGCGTCTTACCGGAAATAATTTATATCGGGGGACTTGGCTTTTACTGGGATGACTGGAGCCAGCTGTTTCTTCACACGAAATTCGGTGACGCGGCTTTTCCTGATTATTACGCGTACAACCGGCCGCTTTCCGCCTGGACAGATATGCTGTTTTTCCCGGTCTGCGGCAGTTCACCGCTAAAATGGCATCTGTTATTATTGCTGCTGAAGTATATCCTGTGCGTACTGTTCTATAAAATTTCAAACCTGGTTATTCCTCATCAGAAGAAATTATCGGAAACAGCATCCCTGTTATTTGCCGTGTGTCCTTTGTTTTCCCAATCGTATATATCAATTGCCTATACGCAGCACTTTACCGATTTTATCCTGTTTGCTTTATCGGTACTGTTGTTATTACGATCCGTTTCGGAACCGCGTAAATCTCTGAAAACGACCTGTTTTCTCTTGTCAGTTATCTGTACAATATTGCATCTGACCGTAACAGAATATTTCGCGTTTCTTGAATTGATCAAAATTCCTTTACTCTGGTCTGTCGTCAGAAAAGAGAAAAACAGCGTAAGTTGTCTAAACAGCATCACGAAATATTACGCTCCGCATTTCGTGATATTCATTCTATATTGTCTATACAGGTTGAACATCACGAAATTCTTCCCGTTTGCGGGAACAGAAACACCGGACCTGCTTTACCTGTTTATGAAATCACCGGCTGCCGGTATCCGCTCATTTCTGAAAAACTTGTCTGTGGATATGCTGTATCCCTTCACGCATTTTCTTTCAGGGCTGTTTGCATTCAATATCCAAAGCATCCTGACTGCGACAGAATTATTGATGATCACCATATCGCTCATAACAGCCTGCTTCGTTTTTTTCTTCCTGACAAAGATCCGTATAGAACAGCAGGATCTGATACGGTCAGATAAAGATAAGGTTTTAGAAAATGGTAGTCCGGTTCCCGCTTCCGGGCGAAAGCCGGAAATTCTATTTATCCTGATCTGTTTTGCCGGTATTTTTCTCGGAGTCCTTCCCTTTCTCATAATGAATGAAAACGCGCTGAATACTGACGATCCGGCACATGCGGACCGGACTTTTCTCGCCGCGCTGCCGTTTGTCTGTATAGTTTTTTCATTGCTGCTCAAAAAATTCTTTCCCAATCGAAAACTGTATGCCGCGGCTGCCGGGCTGACGGTGTTTCTGTTCTGCCATGGCCAGATGAACGCTTATCTCAAGGCAAAACAATTCACCGATGAACAAAACTCTTTCTATCAACAGCTCAGTATCCGTATTCCGGGAATCATGGACGGTACCGCGATCGTTGATGATACGATCATTTTCCCGGACCAGGGGAATTTCGCGACAGCCTCAGCGTTGAATGTGTTGTATCCCAACCCGATCCGTGAAAACGGAGATGTTCCGGTCTGGGTGTTTTCCTATCCCGAGCGGCTGCGGGAAAATCATGGTTTGTTCAATGTGAAAAACCGGATCTACCATTTTAAACAGCCTGCAGCTGATTATATTTATATTGATCATGACAATCGTTACGCCAACTGCGTCTGGGTATTTACTCCGGAAGATACCGACAATCCCCATATCAGTGATTTACAGCGCGGCTGGATCGAAGGCACATCGATTGACCGCATCGAGCCCGGTAAATCATTCACACCTGATGATAAAATTTTTGGCCATTCCGAAAATAATTGGTGCAATTATTATCAGCAAGCCTCTCTGCTGCTGCAAAAGGAAGAATGGGATAAGTTATCTGAATTGACAGATACTGTTTTGAAAGAAGGCTTTTCTCCTTCTGACAACCGATCAAATTCTCCTTTCGAATGGTGGCCGTTCATAGCCGGGCTTCTGCATAATGGAAAACAGGAAGAGGCAAAATCTTTAGCGGATGAGGCCGTGATGACGGATAATGCTTACGGAAGCTTTTTCGCGGAAAGATTTTCATCATTTCATTAATATTTTTCTCAAGAATAATTTGTTCAATTGAGTCTGGGCAGCCATCCTGATTCAAAATAATCAATTTGTAATCATCCCTTGACTTATTTAGAATACCGTGCTATTATACCTATATTAGAATTTATTAGTTTTCAGAAAGTTTGTTAGAACGGTTATGGAAAGTATTGCACTGAAGAAGAATTACATGGAACAGGAAAGTGAAGAATTACTCAGCCGGATGGAATCGGATGAGAAGTTAGACGCGTCCCCGGATGCGGATCCCCGATTGGTTCTTCCGGACAGCAGTGCAGAAAATGCGACGAATATGGTTTCCCGTTCGAAGCGGAAGGAATTTATAACAGCGCACCGCTGGAATTTGAGGAAGTAACCCGGGCGCTGTGGGTCGTTATCAGCAGTACTCATTACGCGGCTGTACGTTATAACCGCCTATCCCCTCACTATGTCACGCTGATGGGATATCTTGAAAAAGATATCAAACAGTTGGGCAGCTATTGTCTTACCAAAACGGTACTTGAACAAAGCGGTGAGAATTTCCCGGATCTGGAAGGGATCGAACTGAAAGAACTTTATAAGATGGTCTCAGTCCATTTCCGCAAATGCTGCATGGCTTACAATGATCTGCGGAAAATCGGTCAGGGAATGGATATGAATCTCGTCAGCTGGATCTTCCGATGGGCTGTGCTTGCTGATCGTCTGCGGGCCACGCAGGAAAAAATCGACAAAATCAAGACCGGAAAGCTCAATATCGATACGCTTTTGGACCGCGCAAATGTATATAAAGGTGAACCGCGCATGCAGCGTGAGGACAGCGGTCAAAAGGTCAGTCCGCGAATGAGGGCATCAGCTCTTCCGATAATAAAATCCTACGCGAAAGAAGTCAAAAGACAAAAAGAGGCTGAGGAGAAACAGGAGCGTGCGGTCCGGCGGGAAGCCGAACGGGCGGCGAAGCGGCTCGAAAAGAGTGGGATCATCACTCCCGGTACGTACAGACCTTCCGTTTACCACGCAGCGCCTGAGCCTAAGATTCCTGATATCGGGATGAACACGAATGAACTGAGAAGGCTGCTGATGGATGAGGCAAAAAGCCGGGGAGATATGGCGGAAGCCGGTATGATCGCCCGGGAAAACGGGGAGCAGCTTCTCGAAAGATTCAGAAGATTCCAGCAGCCCGTGAAGGCTTCTGCTCCTCCCATGAAGGCACCGCGTTCCGGCCCCTCAGATGAGACCCGGAAGAAATTGCGGGAAAAGAGGAAGAAGAGAAAGTAGGAATCAGGTTATAGGGATTAGGAAATAGCTAATAGGAAATAGTGAAAAATAAGCCGTAATCGTAGGATTTCGGCTGTTTTCGGTTAAGAATTATTACAGATACATTCTCAGAATAATAAAAAAATATTGTTTTTTTGGTTCCGGATTTATATCTATCCGAGGCTCTTCGACAAAAGCCTCGTGTTCTCCGGTAAGAACAGATAACTGAAATTTATTAAAACAGGGTACGCTGGGGATCCAGGCATTCAATATCGAAATAATCGGAATCGACAGGGGAAAGCAATTGATCCAGTTCGTCCAAAGGCCGGTCTTCCATCCACTGCCAGCAGTTGTACCGGTCAAGGACGACCGGCATGCGGTCATGATAGGATTCAAGGCCATCTCCGGCAGGGCAGGTGATGACGGCTGCTGAATACACTTCATTACCGGATGTGTCGACCCAATATTCCCAAATGCCGGCAAGCATGAAAACCTTTGTGTTTTTCAGCGAAAATTTATACGGGATCTTGCGGTCATTCGCGCTGCGCCATTCGTAATAAGCTGTTGCCGGGATCAGGCAGCGCCTCCGCTGGTAAGCCATTTTGAAGGAGGCTTTTGTGCGCAGTGTTTCGCAGCGCGCGTTAAATGTATGACGGGCAATGGATATATCTTTTGCCCAGGACGGGATCAACCCCCAATAGAGAATTTCCACTACTCTTTCAGCGGAATTGACGATCGCGGGTATCCCCTGTCCCGGGTAATAATGATCTTTTGGGGAGAGCGCCGGCGGTACAAAATCCAAATCGAACGCAGCCTGCAGTTCGTTTGGCTTGACCATCAGCGCAAAACTCCCGCACATATTCAATTATTCCTTACAAATCTGCACGCCGGCACTGGCACCGAGGCGATCGGCACCCGCATCGAGCATGGCTTCCGCGGTTTCTTTGTCACGGATACCGCCGGCAGCTTTGACGCCCATTTCTTCACCGACGACCTTGCGCATCAGGGCGACATCTTCGACGGTCGCTCCGCCGGTGGAGAATCCTGTAGAGGTTTTCACATAATCCGCGCCGGCATTCTTGGCGAGCAGACAGGCAATCACCTTTTCTTCTTTGGTCAGCAGGCAGGCTTCAATGATGACCTTCAGAAGCGCGCCATGTTCATGGACCGCGTCGCATACTACCTGGATATCTTTGGCGACCATGCGGTAATCTCCGGATTTGAGTGCCCCGATGTTGATGACCATGTCGATTTCCGTCGCGCCGTTTTCAATGGCTGCTTCGGCTTCAAAAGCCTTTGCTTCCGGGATCATCGCCCCGAGAGGGAACCCGACAACGGTACAGACAGCGACACCGGAACCGCGGAGCAATTCGGAGCACAGGCGGACCCAGCAGGAATTTACGCAGACAGAGGCGAATTTATACTCCCGTGCTTCCTGGCAGAGTTTTGTGATCTGTTCCACGGTAGCATCAGCCTTCAGAAGGGTATGGTCAATGAAACTGTTGAGCGGACATTCGATATCCTCGTCGATATTTTCAATATCTTCCTCAGAGGTTACGGATACATCGATGACGTTGCCTTCCGAGTCAAAGGTTGTCGCAACCTGAAGCCCTTCAGCGCTGTCAACGACAACATCCATATCGTCATCATCGTCATCAAACAAATCTTCATCGTCCCATTCTTCGTCGTCCCAATCTTCTTCATTCCAATCTTCAGAATCGTCCTGATCCCAATCCATGTGTTTGTTTAATTCAATATCGTCTTTCTTCATAATGACCTCCATTTGATAAATAAATTATAGCACGTAAATTATCATTTATGTAGTCCGGCATAAAAACCCTTAGCAATTATTGAAAACTCTCATTTTTCCTCAGCGGAAGGAAATGCGGGTTATAATACATTAATCGAAACAGAGGAAATTATGGAAAATAAACTGACAAGAAGAGTTAAAATACAACCAAGTGACGCAGACTGCAATAATTATTTATCATATCCGGATATTTTTGCTTTATTTCAGAATATGGCTGTTGATCATTCCGAAATACTGCATTACGATCAAAGCATTTTGACCCCCAAAGGACTATTTTGGGTCACGTCTAAAAGTAAGGTTCGCATCAATGAACGTCCCAAACAGGGTGAATTTGTAGATTTGAGTACCTGGCCTGAAAAACCGGACCGGATCCGCGGCAGAAGATACTATTGCTTTGAAAAAGACGGGAAACGCCTCATCGAAGCAGCTACGGAATGGGCAATAATCGATCGAAATACAAACCGTCTTTATATGATCAATCAGCTGTATGATGACAATTTCGAATTTTATCCCGAGAAATTACTTCCCGAACCTTTTTCACGGTTTACCGCCGTATATGCGGGGGAACCATTCGCTGAATATACGGTCCGGTCTATAGATATCGATTTTGAAGGCCATATGAATAATGTTGCATATATCCGGGCTCTTATCGGTCTGTTTTCCCGAAAAGAGCTGGAAGAGCTTGATCCGAAGATGATCGAATGCCAGTATAAAAACTCCTGTTATGAAGGTGATAAGCTCTTGTGGTACCGGGTCGATAATAGCGAAGGTACGGAACTTTGTGCAAAGCTCGAAGACGGGAAAGAGATTTTCTTCGCAAAATTTGAGAAATGAGTAAATGAAAGAAGTATGAAAAGGGTTTGGGGCATTTTCTGGATAATTGTTTCCCTGATTGGCGGTTATGCGCTTTGGTGCACCCGGCAGCTGCCTTCTGAAAGCCAAAACGCGGTATTGTGGGGAATGTCCGCAGGCAAACTCGCGTTATGTGCAGGAATGGCATTCGGGATCCTGTTCTGTCTGACAGCAGCTGTTTTGTCATTTCTGAACAGGGAAAACGGATTTCCATCCGATAAAATCGCCGGAATATCAGCATATATTCTGATATTTCTGCTGGTTCTGGGGTGGATCTTTCTGACACCGCCTGTCGGGAAAACCGCCCTTGAGCGATCCTTATCCGAACGTCTCATGCCCCTTGCATATTGGGCTGCCTCATTTTCATTGTTCGCGTTTTTATTTCTGCTGATCCAAAAATTCAGCTGGATCCTGAAATATCAGTTTCAATCCGCCGGTGCGATCATATGGGGCGTGGTTACCATTGCGCTCATGGCAGGATCAATCGTTTACGCCCTTTCCTCCGGGATGGGACTGGATCCGATTTCGGGCACATTTTACAGGCAGGGAGTTTCTTTGCTTGAAGGGCACCTGATCGTTCCGCTGCTGTTTATCTATCCGCTTGTTCCGCTTTTTGCCTATGGAAGTCCGAAAATTTCCGGAAAAAGATCTGGGACTGTATTGACGATGATCTCCGTTATCCTGATCTGGGCCGCGGCCGTATGGGCATGGCAGACGACCTCTTTTGAAGGCAGAAGCTATTTTGCACCCGCGCTCAGGCTTCCGAACAATAATTTTTACCCGGCATCCGATGCTGAAAATTATGATCTTCTTGCCCAGAGCGTGCTGCTGGGAAACGGCTTTCGAAACGGATTGACCGTTGTGCGGCCGCTCTTCGCGGCATTTCTCGCGTTTCTGCATTCCGTTTTCGGCAATAATTACATGGCTGTAACCAACGGGCAGATCCTTCTGCTGGCCTTTATTCCGGCAGTGATATTTCTGATCGCGAAGCAATGCGGCAGCGCCGCTGCAGGTCTTTTGACCGCCGCGTGGGTGATTTGGCGGGAAATATACAGCATCCGTCTTTCGCCATTGGTTCAGGTTTCCAATTCAAGGCTGCTGATGTCAGATCTGCCGACATTATTATGCCTTGCTCTGGTGATTTTCTGCACCGTAAAATGGTACCGCCATGATAAAGAGATATACCGTTCTCTGTTATGCGGCGGGATGATCGGGACTGCAATGCTTCTCCGCACGCAGTGTTTCGTTCTGATTCCCGCTCTCTGGCTCATTATGCTGTGTTCCTCAAAAAGGTCTGCGTTGAAATGGCTTTCCCTGGCTCTCAGCCTCATCGGTTTCCTGATCGTGTTTGCTCCATGGACTGTATGGAACAGGATATATCCCAATACAACAGTAAACGCGGAAGTCTCGGAAGATCAGTATCTCAAACATCTTTATCAGGATGCAGCCGGGGA
Source organism: uncultured Chloroflexota bacterium (assembly GCA_902786265.1). Taxonomy (GTDB): domain Bacteria; phylum Chloroflexota; class Anaerolineae; order Anaerolineales; family Anaerolineaceae; genus Flexilinea. Next base: position 54,175 of record CADACE010000036.1, read on the forward strand.
AACCGACCCGGATGCAGGAATATTTCAAATCATTACGCGGCATCCCGCTGAAATCTTCAGGGCAGTCGGATCTCATTTCCTGAATAATGAAATTTCTTCAGTATTGATCCTGCCGGTCCGGCTTATAAAGCCCAATGAAACCGATCAGCTGTTTTATGAGCCCGACCTTTTCTGGTATCGTGAAAATGCCCGGCAGACGATTGAGGAGAACAAGGTGCTCATTGCCGTTTACCTTGTTATGATCTCATTCGGTGTGATTTCAGCATGCCGCAAAAACAGCTTCGGAGGGATGATCCCGCTGCTGTTCCATGTCGTCTATAATCTCGGAAACAGCTTTGCCATGACCTCAGGATTCCGTTTTCTGCTTCCGGCTGACTGGGTAATGCTGTATTATTTTGCTTTTGGCTGTTCCGCGGTAATTGAGTTTCTGTGCAGGATATTCATTTTTTCTTCACAGGAGCAAAAGTCTGTTGGTGCCATAAAAGCCGGCTATGAGTTTATACCGGAATCAGAGGAACCTGCTGAGATCCATGAGCCGCAGGCAAACAAATCCGGACAGGTTTGGGCAGTTGTCGGTACGCTTTTACTGCTGTGCGCTATCGGATCGGTCTTGCCGCTATGCGAAAAAGCTGTTCCGAGACGTTTCCCGTTAAAAACACAGGAGCAGATCAGGCAGGAATGGCTGGCTGTTTCCGATCCGTCTTTACCCGATTTGTCCCGTTATACGGATGAAAATATCGTATTCCTTGAAGGAAGGGCTTTTTATCCCCGCTTTTATAAAGCCGGAGAAGGTGATTCCGGCGGCAGTTCATCCGCCAAGCGCGGATTGGACACGGACCGGCTTGTCTGGATGTTTCACGATGACCGTGTTCATGTTTTGAGCTGCCCGCTGACGGCAGAACAGACACATAATCTATCCGGAGCAGCGGACCCTATGGATGTTATGATTGTGGGTATACAGCGGGAAGATTATATTGAAGTGCTCGAAATGAGGCAGCTGTTTTATTGAGGTCCGGTTCTCCTATGCTGCTGCGTCAAATGCTTTACCGAAGTGAGATACGTTTTCTTTCCGTTATTGCTTCGTATTGGCTGCGTCTGCAATCCACACCGAATTATGAAGAATTGATCCGGATGCTTTGTGAACGGATGCTTGATACGGGGACGCTGCGGCGGTTTATCAATAAGCCGGAAAATGAAGATATGGCAGCCGGTATCCGTCTGTTGATTTTGTCAGAAGGACAGTCGGAAGCCGAAACCTTCGAAGATTCAATGGGGTCCTTCCGTGTCGCCGGAATGGATAAAATCCTGCGGGAAAAGATGTGGCTTTCTCCTGTTTCGGTAACCGAAAAATTGTGGTACCGCGGGATCATCTATCGGGAAAACCGAATCGTCGGTAATGAATTAAAGGATTGTTATATCCTGCCTGATGACCTTTTGAGTAAGTTTTCATCAATAATTCAGCAGGAAGCCTATGTACAAACGAAATCAATGAGTCCGGTTCTGACAGTCCGTCCGGCGATCCCCTCCGAGACTGCAAATATTACTGCTCAGGATCAAAATCTTCCCGATGTATTCTGTCTTGCAGCGGCATTGAAACGGGATGAAAAACCGATGGTTATTCCCGGGATCGATATGTCAGAAAGTTACAAACACTTTCTTGAGATGTTATTACGGGACAGCGGTTTTTTCGCTGATGAAACAGATGCTGATACAGAAGCGATCCGCTCTTTTATGATCCAAAACAGGATCTCCGCCCAAATCCGGCTGACTGATATCTGGAGACATTCTGCTGATTATTGTGAGCTGTCTGAAATTGAAGAGCTCACGGTTTCCCGGCTGCCGGTTTTTGATCATACAGTGCCGAGGGAGCATGTCATCCGGATGGTCTCGTGCCTTGAACCGGATGTCTGGTGGAGCATAAACGGATTTCTCAATGCGGTCAAAAGCAGCTTTCCCGAATTCCTTAGAAATACTTTTTCCGATGATCAATGGCGTATCCTTGACAAAGACGGAAATGATCTAAACGGTATCAGTTCCTGGTTCCAGCTGGAAGGCGCTTTTCTGCGTTTTTTGATTCTCGGTCCGCTGCAGTGGCTCGGAATCATCAGGATCGCTTACACCGGCAAAGAAGAAACAGAAGCGGCTGCCTTTCGTATCAGTAAAAGCGGACTGTTCCTGTTGCTGGAATCAGAAAAAGAACAGGTTTCAACGGAAATCATGGCAAAGCCAAACCTGGAGCAGGATCTGCCCGGCATATCGATTGACGGGATAATAACCTGCAGCAGCAACGTTCCCCGCTATTTCCGTTATATGTGCGCACGATATTGCGATATAGAATCATTCAGCAAACACGGGACGATTTCGTTCCGCATAACGCCGTCATCTCTTGCCGGTGCGGCAGAAAAAGGTTTGAAATGTTCCTCATTTCTTTCCATGCTGAAGAGATTTTCAAGAAATAAGGTACCGCCCGCATTGGAAAACATGCTTTCTTCTGCAGACAAAATGGATCCTCCGGCAGTGATCTACAATGCCGTGCTGCTGACGATCCCTGATGCCGGGATCTTTCGGGAACTGTCAGAGACATCCCGATTGGAAAAATGGATCCTGCAGCAAATCAATGCAACGACGCTTATTATTGATCCGAAGGGTATCGGCGATATCCGCCGGTTTTTGATGGAAAAAGAGATTTTTGTTGATATACAGATATAATATTTGTTTCGAGGTGGAATAGTATGGAAGAAGAAACAACTAAACGCAATCCGGCAATATGGGAGTATGAATCAATAGATCCGGAAAAGGCAGCACTGCTCAAGGACGCGCTGCGGGAAGTAAGGGACCCTGAATTGGGCTATAACGTTATTGAACTGGGCCTGATCCGCAATGTCCAGCTGCAGGAAAGCCGTTTTTTGATCACGATGATCCTCACGACGCCATTCTGCCCCTACGCTCCTTCAATGGTCGAACAGGTCCGCAAACAGGCTGAAACCGTTCTGGATCTGTCTGTTGCCATTGACCTGAAAATGGACCTCTGGGATCAGAGCATGATGGAAGAAGGTTTTGATCTGGATTGGGGTTTATTCTGATCAAAACAGTGTTTTCGGGTATTTGGCGTTCACTTCCGCAAAATTCGGTATTGCCAAAATCCTGAAATTAATGTATGATATTTAATGTGTTATTATGCACAGATAATTGTTACTTTCTCGTCCGGAAAGACGAATAAAGAAGCCCATTAAGGAGACAAAATGGCGAAAAAAATTTTATTTAATGATTTAACACTGCGCGATGGTCATCAGAGCTGTGCAGCTACACGTATGACAACTGAACAGTGTATGCGTGTTCTGCCGATCATCAAAGATGCCGGTTATCATATTTTCGAACTGTGGGGCGGTGCCACGCTTGATTCCGCCATCCGCTTTACCCGTGATGACCCGTGGGAAAGATTGGAAAAATTCCGTGACTGTCTGGGCGGCGGGGAAAAGATCCAATCATTGCTTCGCGGCCAGAATCTTTTCGCGTATAACCCGTATCCGGATGATGTTTTGATTGCTTTCATTCGTCAGTCTATCGAAAGCGGCTCCGTCAACATGCGCATTTTCGATGCTCTGAACGATATCCGCAACCTTCGCATGGCGATCCTTGCAACCAAAGCATACGGCGGCAAGGTTGAAGCTGCGATTTCTTATACGACCAGCCCCGTTCACACAACAGAATACTTCATCAACTACGCGAAAGCTCTGGAAGCTGAAGGCGCCGATCGTATCGCGATCAAAGATATGGCCGGTCTGCTGCATCCTGAAGTAGCCGCTGTTTTGTTCCCGGCTCTCAAGAAGGAATTGAATATTCCTGTTGTCCTTCATACACATTCCACCACCGGTGTCTCAGTCGTAAACGGCGCTCTCGCTATGAAATACGGAATTGACGCGATCGATACGGCTATTTCTCCGTTTGCCGGCGGTCCTTCTCATTCCCCGATCGAAGTGATGGCTATCGTTGCTGAAGAAATGGGATTTGAACATGGCCTCGATAAGCAGGCTATCAGCAAAGCACAGGATAAGCTCCGTGTGATCTTCGAAGAATTGAAGGATTCTATCCCGTCCTTCGGTAAATTCCGCCGCAAGCCGGTACGTTTCGAGGATGTTCCTCGTGACAAAGTCGCGAAGATGGTTAATGCTGTTGAAAAGAATGATCTCAAGACAGCTATTGATGTCAGCCGCGAGATCATGTCCGATCTGGACTACCCCGGTTATGATGACAGAATTTTCGAAAGCCAGATCCCCGGCGGCATGCTTTCCAATCTGCAGAAACAGCTTGCAGGTATGGGCGTTCCCGCTGAAAAACTGGATGATGTTATGGCTGAAATTCCTTCCGTCCGCGCTGATGTCGGTTACGTACCTCTCGTGACTCCTACCAGCCAGATCGTCGGTACGCAGGCCGCCTTCAATGTCATGACCGGTTCCCGCTACGCGTTCGTCTCCAATGAATTCAAGATGATTCTCCTCGGCGAATTCGGTAAAACACCTGCGCCGGTCAATCAGGAAGTTCTCCGTGCGGTTTGCGGAGAAGATGCCGAAGTGAAGAAATATCGTCCTGCTTCTTATCTGATGCCGGGCATGGAAGATCCTGTGGATGAACCATTCATCAAAAGCCACAAAGATCTGCTCCTGCACAAGGTATTCGGCGCAGCCGCTGACGAGTTCTTACAATTGAAATACAAATAGTTTATGATTCAGGCTCCGGGAAATCCCGGAGCTTTTTTTATCACTTTTTTTGTTAAGTTTTCAAATAGTCTGGTAAAATACAATCCGTCAGCGTTGTACCCTTCGCTGATAAAGATTATTTTTGAAAGGGCTTGATTAAATGAAAATCTTATTGTTAAAAGATGTTTATCATCTTGGTCATGCGGGCGATATCAAAAAGGTTGCCGATGGATACGGACGCAACTATTTGATTCCGCAGGGATACGCGGTATTGGCTACTGCCGGTACCATGAAACAGGCTGAAACCATTCGCGCCAAGGCCGAAGTTGTTCGCAAACAGCTGAACAACGAGATGAGTGCAGTCGCTGAAAGAATTAACAACACCTGGATCACCTTCGCAAGTAAAGCCGGAGAAACGGGCAAACTCTACGGTTCCATTACTTCCCAGATGGTAGCTGAAAAGCTCAGCGAAAAAGCCGGTATTGAAATCGACAAGCGCATGATCGACATCCAGCCGATTCGTACACTGGGTGAACACAAGGCTCATATCCGCCTGACAATTGATATCGTTCCTGTTATCAATGTTCTGGTCCATCGTGAAGGTGAAACACCGAACGTCGGCGGCAGCGAAGAAGCTGAAACTGTTGTTGAAGAAGCTGCAGAAACAGAAACCGCTGAATAATAAATCAGGATACCATTCTTTTAGGCAAAATAAAAAGGTCTTCTCACAGAAGACCTTTTTTGTTTCATGTTTTTGAGATAATCCCGTATAATAAATATTATGTCGATTGAAGCCGGTGTGATTCTGCGGGAAGCGAGAGAACAAAAAGGAGTATCTGTCAAAGATGCTTCTGATGCTCTTCATATTCGTATTCCTTATCTTCAGGCTTTGGAAAGCGGACGGCCTGAAATCATCCCCTCGTCTGTCCAGGCCAGAGGATTCCTGCGTATTTATTCAGATTATCTTGGTCTGAATGCTGCGGATGTCATACAGGAATGGGATAATCCCGGAAGTTCGCCGTTATCCGCAAAATCGAATACCGATGCATCGGGTCCCTCTAATAATCCTGTCGTTTCTCAGCCGCAGACGGTTTCCCCTGTTCCGCCTGTTTCCTCTGTTCCGCCCGTTCCGCCTGTTCCCGGTTCCGTGCCTTATGCCGGTAATACGTATCCGACAAATCCGCAAAGCGTGAATAATTACAATAATATTCCGCAATACCGGCAAAATTCTCCGCAGGTACAGGTAAATCAGCCGGCGCAAACCGTTATCAACAACAATTTGAACAACCCGAATCCGGCCGCGTTTGTCAATCCTCAGGGTATAAATGTCCCTCCGGCACAAGAGAATAAGCCGGCAGAAGCGGAAAAAACTAAGGAAAAACAAAAGAAAAAAGGCGGCATTTCACTTTTCAGAAAAAAAACGGAGAATATTTTTGACGAGCCGGCAAAAGAAGCAAATGCTCAGGACCTATTCAACGAGATCGGGAGTGAATTATCCAACCGCAGAAAGTTCCTTTCCCTGTCCCTCGAAGACTGCGAATCTCAAACGCTGATCCGGTCCATCTATCTGGATTCAATGGAAACCGGTAATTTTGAACAGCTTCCCTCTCTGATCCAGGCAAGAGGAATGCTCAATAATTACGCATCATTCCTTGACCTGGACGTAGACGCAATTATGCTGAAATTCGCAACCGCTCTGCAGATTTTATCGGAAAAGAAAAACAAGCGGGGTGATGAAAAAAAGCATAAGCCGACAAAAACAGCCGGCAGATTGAAGAAATTTTTCACTCCGGATCTTTTTGTAGGTGTATTTGTAATTGTCGGTATCGCGGGGATCATCATTTACAGCGCGATTACGATCACTGCATACCGCAGAGGTGTATCCGCTCCGACACCTGATCTGGGAATCAGTTTGCTGGAACAATATATTGATACAACACGAACACCGGATTTCCTGCCGACAGCATCTCCGACGGTTGTGCCTGTAACACAAATTGCTTCCATGGATTTTGAAGTAAATGAACCAACAGAAGAGCCGCCTTCCGAAATGGTGTCTTCACAGCCTGTTCAAATATTTATAAACGCCAATCAACGGGCATTGATGACGGTTATCTCAGATGGAAAAGAAGTCTTTTCCGGACGAACACTGCCCAATAATACATATCCGTTTGACGCAGAAAATCTTATTGAATTAACAGTCAGCAATGGCGACGCTGTCAGTGTGGTCTATAATCAGCAGAATTTGGGCCGTTTGGGGAAACTCGGTGAAGTCGTCACGATTAATTTTTCTCAGCTTATGGCCGCCACTCCAACTCCGCAATTCAGTCCGACACCGACAAATACCTACGAACCGACTTATACGCCGCAGCCGGAAACTCCGCTGCCTACCAATACGCCTACGCCATATATACCATAACCAGGAGCATGTCATGAAGCCGAATACTTATTATCTCGTGTCATTAGGGTGCGCTAAAAATACAGTCGATTCAACGACAATGGGAAATATTTTATCCAGACAAGGATTCGATTTTGAAAGCGATCCTCGTAAGGCGGAATTCATTATCGTTAATACATGCGGATTTATTCGTCCGGCGCGGGAAGAGGCTATCGAAACGATCAACGATTTAGCCAGGCAAAAATCAAAGAAGCAATACATCGTTGCAGCCGGCTGCATGGCAGAAAAATTTTCCGATGAGATCAAATCACATTGCAAAAAAATTGACGCACTTGTCGGCACACGAAAGATCAATCAAATCGGACAGGTAATTACCAATCTGAAAGCCGGAAATTCGCATAAAGATATTTCCTCTCAATTCGATATGGACAGATTAAGTCAATTTGCTTTACAGGGAAACAGTGCTTATTTAAAAATCGCCGACGGATGTTCACGCAAATGCGCATTCTGTGCCATACCGGGAATTAAAGGAGACTGGCACAGCCGTCCTGTGGAGGAAATTCTGAAAGACGCATCATCTCTGAACGAACAGGGAATTCAGGAATTGATCCTGATCGCCCAGGATACAACTGCTTATGGTATTGACCGCGGAGAAAAAGATGCTCTTCCGAGCCTTTTAGAGAAGATAGAAAAAGCCGCGCCTGACATTCCATGGATACGAATTATGTACGCTTTTCCCGGATTTGTGTCAGAGCATTTGATCGATTTGATGGCTTCCGATAATCATATTCTGCCATACCTCGATATTCCTTTGCAGCATGCGGCACCTTCTGTTTTAAAACGTATGCTGAGACCAGACAATATGGACTCTGTACGAAAAACTCTTGAGTATATGCGCAAACGAATGCCCGAAATTGCCATTCGCTCTACCTTTATTACCGGTTTTCCCGGAGAGACAGAAGAAGAGTTTACTGCCTTATATCAATTTATCGAAGCAATGGAGTTCGACCGGGTTGGTGTATTCCCATATTACGCAGAAAAGGGAACTCCCAGTTCAAAATATGACGATGATGTACCGGAAGAAGTCAAACTGGAACGTCAGGAACATTTGTATCTGCTCCAACAGGAAATATCCCATGATGTCAATATGCGTTATGTTGGGAAAACTATGGATGTTTTAATTGAAGGCGTTCAGGAAGATGGTATGCTGATCGGCAGGACCTATCGGGATGCACCTGAAATAGACGGGCTGGTATTTGTCTCCGGGGATGCCGCCATAGGAACGATTGTTCCTGTTAAAATCAACGGTCTTGTCGGCGATTATGACCTGATTGGGGCGTTAGTATAGTCTTTTCTGGATTACAGATAATCCAATATTACACGATAAGCGTCTTTCAGTGAGTCATAAGTCCAAAAGCGGCAATTTGCGGGACTTGTTGACGGTAATCCGATCCAGGGAATATCGTATTTTGGAAGAAAAAACTTTTTATAAACGGATGAAGCTTTTTGTCCGTTGGTAAATACAGCATTTATCGAAGCTATTGAAATGATCCTGGATAAATCGTTCGGTATCATATTCCGTATTGAAGAATCATCAGCACCTTCAATTTCACAGGACGCGAGGACATCCCATAGCGCTATATGTGTTTGATGGAGAAAATCAATTTTCTCAGGAACAGTTGTAAGCTTTTCTTTTCCAAACAGATCCGGAAGAATACGCCAAAACCGATTCTGCGGGTGCCCGTAATAAAATCGAATTTCCCTTGATTTCGGCGAGGGAATTGTGCCCAGAATCAATACCTTCGAGTCGGAATCAAAAATCGGTTCAAACGGATGGATAATTTGCTCTTTCATAACAGATACAGCGGATAATCTATATCAAAAGTTTGGATAATCAGGAATGTTTGTATCCCGTTTGATTATATAACCTAAAAGCCGTATATATTCACTGACCGTATGTTCCCATCCTGAAGGCGTAAGCCACCATAAGTATTTATTATATCCGGAGTCAGGAACCGGGTGTACTGAGACCTTGAAACCGGTGTTGCGAAAGGAATCCATAAATATAATCTTTGCGCGTCTGGAATGCCATGCGTCAGTAATTACAATAACACTTGAATATCCAAGGTCATACATTCGTTTCTTTATACCTGAAGCTTCCTGCCCTGTGTTTTTTGCTGTGACCTCCGATACATAAACAGCACCATCAGGAATATTCATATCATCAAGCATTTCTTTCTGCAGCATTGTATAAGGCAGGTCATATTCACCGAACGTCTGGTCTGTTCTTGACAATATGATATTGTAAGATATTCCTCCGTGGTATAATACCGCCGCTTCGCGGATACGGCTTTCATCATTTCCGCTCAGCACAGCCATCACATCAGCCGGATCCAGGGGATCTGAATATACCAGATATTTTCCGGCAATAATAAAAAGAGCAATTAAGCCGAAAACCAACAGCGGAATGAAGAGTAAACCTGTTTTAGGTTTGTTATTATTCCTTTGCATCTAAAGCTTTTTTCATGTTTTCCAGAGCCATTTCTAAAGTAGCTCTGTTTGTACCAAAATTCAGCCTGACAAATTTTTCAAATCCGACACCAAAGGTCTTACCGTCGTTTAATTGCACATGCGCGTTTTGCGCAAAGAATTCAGACGGACTGCCCTCTATGGGTAATGCAGCACAATCAAGCCACATGAGAAACGTAGCGTCAATCTTGTTTTGTTTTACAGAAGGCATATGCTGATGAATATATTCCTGCGCAAAATCTCTGTTTCCTTCAAGATAGGACAATAACTCATTCAGCCAGTCATCGCAATCTCTGTATGCGGCAAGTCCTGCTTCCATGGAAAGAATCGAGACAAAACTGCCCAAACCCTGTAAAGATTTTTTGAACTGATTTCTTAGTTCAGGATTCTGTACAACAGCTACCGAACAGGCCAATCCGGGAATGTTGAATGTTTTGCTTGGGGCCATAAAGGTTATCGTATTGTCTGATAATTCTTTAGAGATTGAAGCAATTGGAGTATGCTTTGCTCCTTTATACAGAATCTCACAATGGATTTCATCCGAGCATATTTTCACGCCGTGCTTCAGGCAAATTTCACCCAATCGGGTCAACTCTTCTCTCGTAAACACCCTTCCGACAGGATTATGTGGACTGCACAGGATAAATAGTGAAGTATTATCTTTGATTTGTTCTTCAAACCTGTCAAAATCTATTTTCCATATCTTTTCATTTTCATCATAATAAAGGTTATTTGCAATGCCTTCGATATTGAAATTGCCCGGTGCTTCTATAAAGGGCGGGTAAGCGGGTGTTTGATAAATTACAGAATTATCATTTCCGCTGAAAGCTCTGACGGCGAAATTGAATCCGGAAACAATACCCGGAATCAGGATGATCTCATCCGGATTGACTTTCCAGCCATATCTCTTTTCCATGCGTTCACAAAAGACCTGTTTAAATTCCGGACTTTCCATGGCGTAACCGAATACGGGATGCGTAAGTCTTTTTTGGATCGCTTCAATAATTTTCGGACAAACTTCAAAATCCATATCAGCAACCCATAAAGGAAGTCTGTCCGCAGGGAACAGATCCCATTTAAAACAGTTTGTATTCCGACGGTTTGGGACAAGATCAAAGTTGTATTTCATAAATAATCCACCATTTCATTTTATAGCATAAGCAAAATATGTTGGCACATTATACGAGTATTTCACTTTTGCATCGTAATCAAATTCGTTTATATCTGTGTCAAGCAGCATCTGTCTGATCTCATTTTTGATAAAGAGAGAATCAGATTCCGAATTACTGTACTTTCCAAATTTTATTCCTGAAAATCCGGCCTTTTCAAAAATCATTCCTAATTTGTTACCAATGCTGATATTCGCCCCTGCAGATGATAAACTCTTTTGCTGCAAATCAGACAGCTTTTTTAATTCAGGCGGTTCAGCTCGGGTTTCCTCATAACAGGGTTCTGCCATTGCCGCACAGATTCCCATAGGCTTTGTTACTCTCCGGAATTCCCTCAGAATAAGCAATGGATTTTGAACCCATAAAAGTAAATATTGGCATAAAACCAGATCAAAACAATTATCCTCAAAAGGAAGAACCTCTCCGTTTCCAAGAATAAAATTCTCATCTGTTTTATCCCCGGCATAATATATTGATCGAGGTTCATTATCCACACCAACGATCAACTGAATTTTTCCATGGCATTCTTTTCTGATTTTTTGAATGACAGCTCCGGTTCCACAGCCCACTTCGAGTATTTTTAATGACTTTTTATGTGATAATTTTTGATATAAATACTCACGAAAAGGCCGCGTCCACTCGGATTGATATGAATATCTTTCAGCTAATTGTTCAATATCCATGCAGACTCAAAATCACTTCGGCAATGAAAATCATAATACAAAATTTTTCATTCTGTTTATGGGGCAACAGGACACGTTCAAACACAAGTGGCAGGCTTTAACTTTCATAGTACTTATTCTTTGTTCTTCAGACATACACTCTTCGGATCTCTTTCAAGGCATTTGTGTTCAGAACATTTTCATAGTTTCATACAAGGATCAGCAATGATTCATTTCTGTTTTGCCCCGGATTAGCGTTTTGAATTTCTTTTTGCACGCAAATTAGATTCTGCGGTATATACTATCCGAAAATTCAATCGTATGCTAATAGATACCGGGGCAAATCGATCTACACGATTAATTATTTCAGAATTTTCAGCGTCCACCGCCGGCACACGCACAGGCACAACTGTCACAAGCGCAGGCACAGGCGCACGATGATCGTCCGCCGCCTCCGCCGCCGCCATGACGATGGCTGCTTGATGACGATGAATAAATCGGATCCGGATTGGATCTGTTTTTCACCGCAGACCTGAAGGTATCGGTATTTCCAACCATTGATGTGGCTAATTTACGCGCGCCATCTGTAATTGACCGGGCGAACATTGCACCAGGCAGTACCGGCATCGGGGTATGTGTTTGCGGGAATGACCCTGATCGTTTTTCATCAGAAGCACCCCCGGATGAATGATGATCAGAAGAAGGACGATAATGAGGCCGATGATATCCGGGATCGACCCGCCACCACCATACCGGCGGATAAAATTCATTACCTGTAAAGGTCTGTTCAACTCTCTTTTCAGGATCATCCTGAAGCATTGCCCATCCGAAATTATCACCCAGCAGTTTGCTTTTTAATTCAGGCGTGTCAGCGGCTTCCACCTGTGTCCATGCTTTTTCACAGATGCTTTTGTAATATTCTCTTGTTTTTTCGATAGAAAAACCTTCCATCTTTTTTGAAACACTAAGAATCAGGCGGTGCATGGTATCACGCATTTTCGTTTTTCTTTTATTTGCATTAGGTTCCTGTAATGCTTCGATAAAGTTTTTCTCGTAATCGTTTAATCCATCCGGTAAAGGATCTGCGACTTCAACATTCAATGGATCCATCGACTTTACCTGGATAACATCTTTTTTAGCCAGACCATAAAGAATCATACTGATAACTTTTTCAAGATCAGTTTCAAGCAGGATCGCAGCTTCAACGGCGGTCAACCCCCGCTTTATTTCATCTCCATCAGTTTTAACCTGAGGCGGAAAATATTTTCCGGCTTTTATTCTGGCATTATTCTTATCATCTTTAATTCCTTTGATCATGGCTTTTATGCCAAAAAATACCAAAACAGCCGGAATTCCGATACATCCGAGAACGCCAAGAACAGCTTCCCAATCAAATCCCGACGAGTCCGAGCTGCTGCCAGAACCCGTTTTTATATTATCAGTTGAAGTCAGGGCACTTTTGATAAACTTTCCACCAAAAGTGTAATCTGAATGCATATCCGCTTCCTCAGAATACCACTCATAGACAACGCATTTGTCTTCATCAAGCCACGCATCCGGTTTTTCTTCACCAACCCATTTTTCGGGAGCGTAATAATAAGCAGAGCCATCACTTACGCCGGTTGGAAAGACAATAATAAATGAATAATTTGTTTTACCTCTGGTAAAATTCGAACTGAAATAGTTTGGTGAAAACTGGAATCCGGCATATTCGACTGTCTCATCATTGATAGTTTCACTTGTTGCATTAAATAAGTTTTTTCTCAGATTGGGTATCCAAACATCAACAACAGCGCTTTCTCCGCTTGCAATCGATGCGTTTCCCATTTCCAACGATATACCGTAGCGAAGTCCGGTTTGTTCATAATCTGCTTTTGTGACTTTGATATTGCTGTTATTTTCTCCATTTAGCTTGACCTGTATATCACTCAGCGTGTAATTATTATTGGGTAAGCCGATATCAATATAATCCAGTTTTTGTCCCAGGTTTTTAAACTCATATTCAACAAAAATTGTCATCGACCCGTCAGATTCAATTTCTACAGTAGTCTGTGCATTTGGAATCTCAAACGAATAATCGGCATTTGCAAATTCTGCCATTCCTGCCCAAATCAGCATGGTGATTAAAAATATCATTACTAAATGCTTTCTCATTTTTACCTCGCCTATGATAATTCCAAATTTTTCATCTATCGGATGACAAATTACCATTTAGGTTCTTCAGTAACCTGATAACTCACACCGCAATAAGGACAGGTTACTGTAGGAACACCGGCAACAAGAGTAATATCATCTTTACCAAGCGGAGCCCCGCATTTCTGGCATACCATTTTACTGGTTTTAATCTCGCCGCCAAGATCGATATTATACGTAACGTTTTTTGATTCCTTTTCAGCTTTGCTCTTCCGTGTCACAATGATCATGATCACAGATCCAATTACAAGTAATATGAAACCAATAACAAGATTCGATCCAACGAACGGATCACCAAATGCTGCTAATATAAACAATACACCAAATATATATGCAACAACAGATAATATAATTCCAACGATTTTCATCTTATTCTTTGCCTTTCGTTCAAAACAATAAAACTTATTTCCGTTCCATGTTTACGATACGGCCACGGCTGTTTACTTCAATTTCATATTCACTGCCAACTGTGAACATGCGGTATTCGCTGAGGCTGGATGGATTCAGGGTATATGTATGTCCACTTTCATCACGGAGCTGGATTGTATAGGAGACAGACTGGTTCCCTATAGAATATCTGGAATCGACATAAGGCGCTTCCGGATCAGGACCGCTGCCATTGGCTCTTGCAGTATCGATAACACCGGTTTTGCTGACAGTATACTCACAGTATGAATCATATACATCATATACACAATCCTGTACGAATTGTTCATATCCATTTCCCATGTCAATTGCATAGGGAGTACCACATACTTCAACAGAATTCGCAACTTCTTCGTCAGAAGTATAGCGTTTGCGGTCTTTACATCTGACATCACGAGCACCCGCCGGTACATCATCTTTCCACCCGGATTGAGTAGTATCGATTGGACCGATCACCTGAACCGAAGTCTGCCAGGTCTGTGAAGATACTACTGCATTGAGGATCGTATTTGGCACCGGGGTGTTTACGGTATAGCCTCCGCCCTGATTTTCGATAAAGAAATTATTATTCCCGCCGTCTGATCCGCAGCCATTAAACATTACAGCACATATGATCCCGAAAATGATCAGGATAATGATGAACATCAGACAGCCCCGTCCGGCGCCTCCTCTTTTTCCGGTATTAACATCTGGTTGAGATACCGAAGGGATTTCATCTTTCTGCTGTGAACTATTCAAAGGCGATCCACAAGATCTGCATTTTAAAGCACCAACTGGATTTTCCGTACCACAGGTACCACAGATAATAATCTCTCCTTTTGGTGTTTCATCCAAATGCGCGCTATGCTGAGTGCCATGTTCTCTTTGTTTTCCTTCGGAGAGATCCGCACCGCAGCGGCTACAGGTCTTTGAACCAGCTGGATTTCTGTTTCCACAGTAGGCACAATAAATATCCGGACCTTTGACGGCTTTTTCTATAATTTTTTCATCATGAATCATACCGGCATTCGTTTGCTGTTCAAATTTTACTTCTTCACCCATTGCAGCGCCGCAGCTTTTACAAATTCTGCTTGACCCGGGATTTTTCGCTCCGCAGTTGGGACACGTCCAGATCATTTCACGATAGCCAACGATTTTTTGTGCCATATGAATTTTCCTTTCTACGCATTTCTGTTATCCTTTATTATTATATAATAAAAACGGTTGAATGATATAATTCATCTAATTGTGAAAGGAGATTTAAAATGGAAATTACACATGAAAATTATGAGAGTCTGAAACGGGAAATAAATTATCATAATTATCTTTATCATGTTAATGACTCACCGATCATAAGTGATTCCGAGTTTGATTATCTCCTTGTTCAGTTACGTGAAATGGAAAACGTTCACCCTGAATGGATAGCTCCTGATTCACCAACAATGAGAGCCGGTGCAGCCTCTTCCGATAAATTTAATAAAGTTCCGCATCCCGCACCGGTTCTAAGTCTTGCAAACGCATTTAATAAAGATGATGTACGAGCCTGGTTCGACAGACAGGTTAAAACTGACAATCGAATAAGCAACGCCTCCTTTATACTTGAACCGAAAATTGATGGTCTGACAGTGGTTCTCCGCTATGAAAAAGGTTTGCTGGTACAAGGGGTAACCCGTGGTGATGGGATCGTTGGAGAAGATGTAACTGCAAATGTACGTACAATAAAAACTATTCCTCTTTTTATCCCTGTAAAAGATACTGAAATTAAAATACCGGATGTTATGGTTGTCAGAGGCGAAGTTTTTATGTTTAACTCTGATTTCCAAAAGTTAAATGCAGAGTTATCTGCCAAAGGTGAAAAAACATGGCTGAATCCCAGAAATACTGCGGCAGGAAGTCTTCGTCAACAAAATTCAGATATAACAGCAAAAAGGCCTTTATCGATTTACACATACCAAATTCTTTATTATGAAGGCGGATCTGTTCCTGAAACACAATGGGAGCGACTTAATTATCTTCGGGAACTTGGTTTCCCTGTCAGTGATCAATGCCGCTATTATGATGATTTTGAGTCTATGCTGAATGGTCTTGATCGATGGAGTGAAATCAGAGAAACAATTGATTTCGATATTGATGGTGTTGTTATAAAAATCAACGAACTTCCTATGGCCGAAGCATTAGGTTTTGTCGGAAAAGATCCACGCGGCCAAATTGCTCTGAAATTCCCCGCCAGAGAGGTCACGACAATCCTCCAGAATATTGGGATTAATGTAGGCAGAACGGGAGTACTGACACCTTATGCAATTTTTGAGCCGGTAGTTTGCGGAGGCGTAACCGTCAGCAAAGCGACACTTCATAATTTTGATTTTATTCAGGAGCGTGATGTCAGAATCGGGGACCGGGTCTTAATTAAAAGAGCAGGAGATGTGATTCCTTATGTAATTGGGCCTGTAATTAATGCCAGAACAGGAGATGAAAAAGAATTTCATATTCCCGAAACCTGCCCGGTTTGCGGACATAAAACGGAAAGGCTGGACGGCGAAGTTGCAGTATATTGTGTAAATGCATCATGTCCTGCTCAGCTTATTCGAAACATCGAACATTTTGCATCGCGGGAAGCAATGAATATAAATGGACTTGGGATAAAAGTCGTCGAACAAATTGTAAATGCAGGTTTTGTCCATGATGTATCTGATTTATATATTCTTTCCCGCGAATCACTCCTTAGCCTGGAAGGTTTTGCGGAAAAGAAAGCTGATAACCTCCTGGAGGCTATAGCTGAATCCAAACAACAGCCACTCAACAGATTGATTAATGCTCTTGGAATCCGTGGCGTTGGGGAAGTGATGGCAGAAACATTGGCAAATGAATTTGGATCAATAGACGGTATTATTGCAGCCGATAAAACCATGTTTGAAGCCATTGAAGGTATAGGGCCAAATATTGCCCAGGCAATAACAGACTGGTTTGATGAAGAATCCAACAAAAAGATTGTAGAACGTTTAATACTTTATGGTCTTGATCCTAAGGTTGAAACACATATCAATGATAAAAAAGATCTCCCACTTGCAGGACTGAACATTGTTGTCACAGGTACCTTACAGAATTTTTCCCGTGATGAAATAAAAGATTTTATCAAGAAAAATGGTGGAAAAAGCTCAGACAGTGTATCACAAAAAACCGATTATGTAGTGGTTGGGGAAAAGCCGGGTTCAAAAGCTGACAAAGCAGCAAAACTAGGTATTACAATTCTTACCGAAGATCAGCTTATCAAAATGACAAACGTATAATTCATTTCCGGGATCCTTATTTTTTGCGGAATCGGGCTTTATAATCTGCTTTTTTGTCCATTATAAAGAAAGCGCAGCAGGATATGCCTGCAAACATTGAACCGATTACCCACATCATACGAGGAGAAATCATATCATTAACGTATCCTAAGATGGCGGGGCCAATACCCTGCCCAAAAGGCCGGGCTAAACTTAATACACTCATATACCTTCCTCTTGCGTCAACAGGAGCTAATTCTGCTGTTAAATCAGACATAGTCGGTGACATAATCAACTCTCCAACAGTCATAACAGCCATGCAAATACAATACCACCACACTTTGTCAATGAATGCAATGGAACAAACTCCAAGCACATATAACAGACCTGAGAAAGACATCAATTTTAATGGATTTTGCCCTTTGATAAAACGAATCACAACAAGCTGCAAAGTTACGCACATCAATGCATTTACTGTAAAAACGAATGAAGTCATGTTTTCCGCAATACCATAATTTTGCCTTGCATATAAAGACAGTAAATTAAAAACACCGGCCGATGTAATATAAATCATTCCATTTAGAATTACTGATGAAATAAAAAATTTATCACGCAAAACAACAGAAATACTAAAATCCCGAACATTAGATGTGCTTGTCATTCTGCTTGATTCGGTTAATGTTTCTTTTGTAGTAAAAAACATGAAAACAAATGAAAAGGCATAACCTGTTGCAGCAACAATAAATATCCTGTCATAGGAGCGTGCAGCCATTACCCCACCAAGAATAGGGCCAATTGCATATCCAGTATTATAAACTACGCGCAAAATAGAGTATGCTTCCAAACGATTTTCTTGAGAAATTATATCTGCTATCATGGCATTCAACCCAACAGGATAGAAGATATCCAACATACCCCAAAACGTCATTAATACTGCGAAATGCCAAAACGTTGATGCGTTTTTCAATCCTAAATAGTAAAAGAACCCTCCGCACAGAGATGCGAGCATCAATAATCTTCGTCCGAATTTATCCGCAAATGTACCGGCAAAGAAAAAAGAAGCAATGATTCCGCTTATAGCGCGAAGTGAAATGAGTAAGGTTGAATATCTAAGCGGAATATTCAGTTTCCCTTGAATATAGATATTCAAAAAAGGCCAGACTAATGATGAACCGGTAGTGAAAATTATCGATCCAATCATCAGAATCCAAAATTGTTTTGGATGTTTTAAAAAGCCTTCTTTTATATTTTGCATATGTAATAGTTTATTTCGAAATTAGTTTATTACTGTTATAAAGGTCAACAAAATCTCTTATCAAATCGAGACGGGCAAAATCTTTGTTATATACAATATTCGTTTCACGTGCCATACTCAGATTTTCGATTGGCAGGGCAGTTATTTTCCCTTTTCTTAATTCATCCATACATGCGCTTTGCGGCAGCACCGAAACGCCCAAATCCTTACGGATCAGATCCTTAATCGTAGCAATATTATCTACTTCAATAGATACATCAAAATTATCGATGGAATCATTCATGCTGGTTAATGTTGCTTCAAACAGTTTTCTCGTCTCTGATTCCGGAAGGCGCAAAATTATATGCTCTTTTTTTAAATCTGATAAAGACACCATTGATTTCTTTGAAAGAGGATTATTATTAGATAGAATACATACGAGATAATCAGTATCAAGCATTAAATAGTTCAAATCACCAACCTGCCGCCTTCCTTCAATTACGGCGAAATCTATTTCATAGTTTTCCAACATTTCATAAAGATTTTTTATAGAATCTGTAATGATCGTAATATTTATATTTCCATGGGACACACCGAATTTAGCTAATATCTCCGCAATTTCATTGCTTTCAGCTGTATGTGTTATCCCCACTCTCAATTTTGTAATCTGACGATCAAGCTCTGATATTTTATCGAACATTCTTTTATAAAGGCTCTTAATCCTTTTGGCATATTTCACTACAATTTCACCTTCCGGCGTTATTTTTACTTCACCTTTGTTTCGGAAAAATATCTTTACTCCAATTTCTTTTTCAAGAAGAGAAATATGGTTGCTAACCGCAGGCTGAGTAAGTGACAAAATCGAAGCAGCTTTTGTAAAGCTTTTTTCTTCTGCTACTACCAATAGTGTTTCCAATTTTGCGTCTAACATCTTCCCCTCATTTTTATAATGTAATTTTATGTTTAAATACTAATTTATAAGTCAACTTTATTTTATCATATAATTATGTAATAAAAACCCCAATTAAATAATAATTGAAACACTCTTAAGTTTTCCGTTTCTTTCCAGCGATTGACGGTATTTTTACAATAACTTAAATGCTTAAAAAACAAAAGCAAATATGAGATAATAACTTAATTCATAAATCTGGAAAAACGGTTGTGAAATAAGAGTATCTTCGATAAAGAAAATCATAATGTGGCTAAATTAAATTAATAACAAGAAAAATACACAGGGCAACAATCTCATAATGGTCAAAATTATGGCTATAAATAATTCGAGTGATAAAATAATTCTATGAGGGCTATATGAAAAAATTTGTTGTTATGGTTATTGACGGCCAGGGTGGCGGAATAGGTAAACAATTAACACAATCAATAAAAGACAGATTTCCGGAATTAATTGTAAGATCTGTGGGAACAAATGTAATAGCTACACAAGCTATGATCAAAGCCGGTGCAGATGAAGCAGCTACCGGAGAAAATGCGATAATTGTAGGGTGCAAAAAAGCAGATATAATTGTTGGTCCCATCGGAATTGCAATTGCAGATTCTCTATTGGGTGAAATAACCCCATCTATATCAACTGCAGTCGGTCAATCAAACGCGATTCGTATTTTACTGCCTATAAATCAGTGTGACAACCAGGTGGTTGGTGTAGAAAATTACAGTTTGTCTTTCCTGATTCGATGTTGTATGGATCAAATTCAAAAATGGTTATCTGATAATAAAGAATAAAACTAAGAAAATGGAAATCATCAATGCAGTAAATTTGAGCTTTCAATATAATAACGGGAAAACTGTTTTAGACAATATCAATCTAAAAATAATAAAAGGAAAAAAGACAGCAATCCTCGGCAAAAACGGATCAGGAAAATCGACACTTATGAAATTGATTATCGGATTACTCCCGATAAAAAGCGGAAGTCTGCTGATCAACGGATACGACATAAATTCATCTGAGGGAATTAAATATGTTCGGGACCATTGCGGAATAGTTTTTCAGAACCCGGATAATCAATTTGTATCACCAATTATCGAAGAAGACATCAAATTCGGGCTTAAAAATCATAAAATATCCAAAAAAGAGTATTCAAGTCGTATAGACGAATCTCTGGAAAAAGTTGATCTGCGTGGATATGAGAAAAAATCTATAAATACACTTTCCGGAGGTCAAAAACAAAGAGCCGCCACTGCCGACGTACTTGCTGTATATCCTGACATATTGATTTTTGATGAATCAACTTCCATGATCGATCCGAAAGGAAGATCTGAAATATTAACCTGCATTCAAAACCTGGAAAAAGAAGACAAGACAATCATTATTATTACACAAAATGTTGATGATGTAATTGATGCTGATTTTATATATTTACTCGCAGATCAGAAGGTTCTTTCATCCGGTACGCCAAATGAAGTACTTTCTGATTATAAAAAATTAGAATATGCAGGAATTCAGATTCCTTTTCCGGTAAGAGTTTATTATGACCTAAAGGAAAAAGGAATAAATCTGCCTTATTGTCCATTGTCTCTACAAAAACTTGCAGAGGAAATATGCTCCTTAGATTAAAAGAAATATCGATTAATTATTTACCAAATCAAAATATTTTGGAAAAAATTGATTTGAATGTAGAAAAAGGAGAATTTGTTGGAATCGTCGGTAAATCCGGCTGCGGGAAAACCACGCTGCTCGAATCAATTGGAGGATTGAAAAAACCGCAATCCGGATATATTTACTATAACAATGAAGATATTTATCAGCATCTTTTCAATCAAACAGGTTTCCGAAAAAAGCTTCAAATTGTATTTCAATTTCCTGAGAATCAATTTTTCGAACAGGATGTTTTTTCTGAAGTATCATACGGATTACGAATGCTTGATTTACCTTCAGATATGATTGAGTCCAGAGTAAAGCAAAGTCTGGAATCGGTAGGTTTCAATTTTGAATTAATACGCCAAAAATCTCCTTTTGTTTTATCCGGAGGCCAAAAGCGCAGACTTGCATTAGCATGTACACTTGCCATACAGCCGGAATTATTACTTCTGGATGAACCTTTTTCCGGTTTAGATGCTGAAGGATCTAAAATAGTAACAGACACATTGATCAATGAACATCAAAAAGGGACAACTATAATTTTAGTCTCACACGACCCTAATATCTTGTGTGAAATTTGTGATCGGATCATAGTGATTTCCAATCGGAAAATTGCCTTTGACGGGAATCCGGTTCAGGTTTACAGCAAAAAAGATGCATTACAAGAACTCGGTATTATTCAGCCTGACACGCAAATTCTTACCCAGTTACTGGATATGGAACAATTGAATAATCTGAAATATGATTATTTCATTCAAAATTTAATACATTTTATTGAGGAAAAAGCGTGATCGATTTTAACTATTACTATGATGATTCAATAATGCACAGAGCTAATCCTCTTCTGAAATTTTTGAGTTTAATTATCTTTTCAATCCTCATTTGCCGGGTAAAAGGAATAGTGCTGTTTATTATTTCATCAGTTTTGATAATGATTTCCATTCTTTTATCAAAGATTTCTTTGAAAAGGTTGTTTTCCCCTCTGCTGCGTTTGATACCTCTTTTAGCAGCTATCCTGATTGTAAACACATGTTTTTATAATAACAGCGAATGTATATATCGATTCCATTTGCTTTGTTTGTCAAAAGAAGGTTTTCTTCAAGGGTTGAATATTGTCCTTCGGACAATCACAATAATCGGGCTTTCTTTTGTATTTATCCAAACAACTACTTCTATTGAGATCATGGATGCAATTGAGCATCTGCTGCTGCCCTTACGATTTCTGAAAATTCGAACAAGAGATATTTCTTTGATCATGAGTATATCGATCCAATTCATTCCCATTATTTTTTCTGATTTTGAACGGATCAAAAAGGCACAGGTTATCAGAGGTGCTGATTTTTCAGATAAATCTATCCGCGGAACGATCAAAACAGTTATACCTGTTGTCATTCCGGCATTTATCTCTGTGTTTCGCAGAGCTGATGAGCTCTCAATGGCAATAGAAGCAAGAGGATATAACAGTGAAGACGAATGAATTATGAGCTCTTTCCTTTTCCTGAGTTATAATCATTCTATTCTTCTGTTTATTTTTCATACTTGAAAGGAAAATATCAAAATGGAATATACATATAAAACTCATGGTACTTGTTCACAATATATACGTTTTGAAATTGATGATGATAAAAAATTGCACAATGTCAGGTTCGTAAGCGGTTGTGACGGTAATTTAAAAAGTATAGGCCGTCTTGTTGAAAATCAGGATGCCGAAACTGTAGCAAAAACCTTAAGCGGGGTAAAATGCGGGTTTAAACCGACCTCATGCGGTGATCAGTTTTCCCTGGCAATTCAGGAAGCACTGAAATCGATGAAATAAAGATTAATATTGTTCTTGGGTGAAGGTAAAAGCTGTCTTTTTGACAGTTTTTTATTTTAAATACACCGTATATGTAATAAAAACAGATATGACTTTAGTAATTGAATGTATAATTACATGTATCAAAATACGGAACAGCGTCCCGTAAGGTGAGACAATAATGCCGAATACAGATCATCAATATATTAGCAGAATTTTTTCATTACTTGATTGCTTTTCTATCGAAAAGCCTGAACTTGGCGTACGTGAAGCGGCAAGAATGCTTAATCTTTCGCCAAGCTCATGCGGCAGATTGTTAGGTGAATTACGGGACGAAGGTGTTTTGCTGCAAAACCCGGAAACCAGGACTTATTCCCTGGGCGGACGTGTTATTCGTTGGGCTCAAATTTACACCGGGACCTCTGATTTAAGAAAAAAGTCATTCCCTTATATGGAAAAATTAAATGATCAGACGAATGAAACCGTCACATTATATATTGCCGAAGAATTTGATCGTGTATGTGTTGACAGAATCGAGAGCAGGCAAACAGTCAGGGTTTCAGAGCCTATAGGAACAAGGATCAAAATCTTTACCGGGTCAGGCGGAAAATCTATCTTAGCCTTCAGAACGCAGGAAGAAATTGAGCATGTTTTTGAGTATGCAAAAACATTTCCGAAATATAAGGATTCATCTGACTTTTTTTCACAGCTGCAAGATGAGCTGAGTTTGATACGCAAACAGGGATATGCAATCAGTCACGGAGAATGGCAATCCGACGCATCCGGAATCGGTGCGCCGATATTCAATGAAAAAGGAATTCCGATTGGCTCGATTTCAATATCCGGCCCTACACAGCGTTTTTTGAACAAAGAAATGTTAGGGGCATATGCGAAGATTTTAGTAGAAAACGTCTCACAAATTTCACGTGAGCTCGGATATTATCCGAATCACAGATAAGGCAGGAAAAAATGATATTAGAAGACCGAATTGAAGCAAATGTTATGATATGGCGTGAAAGAATGAACCGCCTCATTAAAGAACATGGGGATTACGTGATTTCCAATGTTACCGTTGCACAGATCTGCAGCGGTATTCGAGGTGTTCCTATTCAAATAAGCGATATTTCATTTGTCGAACCTGAAAGCGGTCTGCGATATCGAACGTACTCGATCAACGAAGTATTAAACCTGCTGCCAAGAGCAGAAGGTTCCAGATATCCTCTTACCGGCGGCATTTACTACCTCCTTATGGGAAATGAGATACCGACTTACGCAAAAGCGATGCAGGTTGAGGATGAATGGCGGAAAAGGGCACAGGTTCCGAAATATGTCTATGATATTATTGATGCCTTTCCTGAAACAGCATCACCGATGTCGATGTTTTCTGCGGCTATCCTGTCGATGTCCGCGCAATCAAAATTCTATCAGGAATATCAAAAAGGGATGCCCAAAGACAAATACTGGTATGTAATGCTGGATGACAGTCTTGATTTGACCGCACGTACGCCGAGGATCGCAGCCTATATTTATAATAAAAAGTACAGAAACAACCAGCAGATACAACCGGACGAGAATCTGGATTTAGCGGCGAATTTCGCTCATATGCTCGGTAATGATGATCCGGCATATGCAGAGCTGATGCGTTTGTTTATGCTGCTGCACATGGATCATGAAAATGCCAACGTAAGCGCGCATACAGCGCACCTTGTGGGGTCCGCCCTGTCTGATATATATCTGTCATGTTCTGCGGGGCTGAACGGGCTGTCAGGTCCTCTGCATGGCCTTGCAAATCAGGAATGCTGCAACTGGCTGCTGAACCTGTGCAAAGAATATAACGGCGTACCCACCACCGACCAGATACGTGAATACGTGCTGAAAACACTTGCGGAAGGCAGAGTGATCCCCGGATACGGGCATGCCGTTTTGAGATGTGTTGATCCCCGGTTTACCGCACAAATGGAATTCGGCAAACGGAACCTTCCGGATGATGTTCTTTTCCGCACAGCGATGAATGTTTTCGCGGTTGTGCCGGATATCCTGAAAGCCACAGGAAAAGTATCGAATCCATGGCCGAACGTCGATGCCATCACCGGCACTTTGCAGCAGCATTACGGAATCAAAGAAACCGATTTTTACACGGTATTGTTCGGTACCAGCCGCATTATGGGCTTTACCGCACATGTCGTATGGGCCAGGGCATTAGGGAAGCCCATTGAAAGACCTAAAGCACTCACCACCCGTATGCTGGAAGCAATGATTTCCGGAAGCAGCTACCGGTAATCAATAACAATACACATA
Organism: uncultured Chloroflexota bacterium; assembly: GCA_902786265.1. GTDB lineage: Bacteria > Chloroflexota > Anaerolineae > Anaerolineales > Anaerolineaceae > Flexilinea. Next base: position 79,411 of record CADACE010000036.1, read on the forward strand.
CCGAATCTATCAATAATATGATGCGCAAGGCGTGCATCATATTATTTTTTTCTCCGGAGACCGGAGACCGTAATGATGCCTCCGCCCGCAATGATCATAAGCATGATCGCTGAAATCACATAAGTTCTTGTACCTGCTTTGGGAGTATGGAGCAGACTTTTTGATTCAGGACCCGGAATCGTTGATGTGATCATTTCAACAGGCGCTGAAATGATTTCTGTAGGTTTTTCGGTCTCGGTCGGCAAAGGTGTTACTGTCGGTGTTTCAGTCGGGAGCGGCGTTACGGTTGCCGTAACGGGAATGATAATTTCCCAGCCCAGTCCGATTGAACTATCGGCAGACATACCGTTTGCCTGATAGATCGAATTCAGAGGAACGTGCCATAATTCCGAGATAGACCACAATGTATCTCCCTCGCTCACGATATGCACGAATCTTCCCCTGCCGTCAGCTGTCGGAAATATGGTCAGTTCGACCTGAGGAGTAGGCGTTCTCCCGGCTTGATCCTTTGAGGGAATATATAAAGCCTGATTCAGGCTCAGAGCTGTTGAGCCGTACAGGTTGTTCCAGGATTGAATATCTTCGATCGAAACATTATATGCCTGGGAAATAGCCCACAGCGTCTGACCTTCCTGAACGGTATGAATCGTCATTCCGCGCTCATCAGGGGTTGAAGTTACAACAGCCTGTATGTAAGAAACCACGCCTCCGGAGCCGGATGTTCCCGCATTCCCTGATGTATTCCCGCTCTTTGCAGCATATCCGCAGCCGTTTACACCGGCCGGATATGCGGCCTGGACAACATAATACTCCATGCCATCGCTGGCCACTGCTACACCCGCTCCGATATGACAATATTTGGAGCTTTGTGCCGGGATCATATGTGTCGCATCGGACCAGGATGCCGCAATTTGAGATATCGTAGTTCCCGGACCTCCCATTGAAAAATTCTCAGTGGCAAAACAGGCATTATAGTTATTGTATCCGAAAGAAGATGCTCTCCCGGAAACATTACCGATATGCCATGTCATATGAGAAGCCGCCATTGTCTCCGCGGTTGACTGCGCACAAGCCATCAGTGAGGAATCAACAGAAAGAGAGCCGAGTCCGTTTGAACTTCTCATCCCGTTAATTAAATTGATTAAATCATAAGCTCCCACACTTTGAGAAGAAACAGACGCAGTCAATAGACAACTATACGCAATTGCAATTAAAATAATGGCAAAACATTTCCGTAATGCCATTATATGATTGACCCTATCTGATTTAATTTGCAGGCTTGTACAAAACATCAATGAATCAATATATCCGTGTGTTTCCGAATGTAATCAGATCCTCTTTGTCAGCCCCGCCGTTGGTTTGAACTTCAATGATATAGAAGTAATCCTGATCGAATACACCGATATCATCGAGTCTGAATTTCCATTCGCCCATAAAGCCGTCATTCCATTCACGAATTTCCTGAACCAAAGTTTCTCCGTATCCGGGTTTACGTACATACAAACGTATCTGCGCATCGCAATGAGGAGTATTGGGGAAACAGCAGAAATTCGTATAAAACCAGGAACCTCTCGGGAAACGCAACGGACCGAATTCATATCGGATGACGGTATTTTCACCAAGCGGAGGAGCGACTACGATAGCCGGTTTGCCCTGATTCCGCCCGCTTTCAAAATTAGGTGATTGTTCAATATATACAGCGCCATGTTCCGATGATTGATTTCTTAAACCACAGGTAAAGTATCCATGGTCATCATAGCATGACAGCGCATTAAAGTTTTGGATGACATCAAAAGTCGGCTCTACCCGAAAGCTTGAAGACAAATAGACATTTTTCGCTTCCCCGTCACCGACTATTTCGCCACGGGCGGTTTTCAATGCCCAATAGGTAGTATAAGTATTTCCTTTTTGAGCAGGAGCCTCTAACAGCGCAGAAACTGCCAGGGATTCACCCGGTTTAATATAATATCCCGGGTTGAGGATCGGAAAAGATTTCGCCTGACCGACTTCAGCCCCTGATTGATATACCAGGCTGTAATTACTGTTCCAGGTACAATCACCCGTATTTTTGATATACCAGGTTTTAGTAAATAAGGTATACGGGGTGATCACCATCCCGTCAGGAATCGTAATATCGCTGATGTATTCAAAACGGTCTACGCAGGTATCGGAATTAATATATGGAACAACCGTCGGAGTCGGAGGAATCTTAGTGCCGGCATTAATTACCACTGTTTCCGGTAAAACTTCTGAAGTCTCAGTCGTCGGGTTTTCCGGTTCTTCTCTAATGATACTATTCCGGTCCATTTGTTCTGAGATGAACTGCTGGATCGTCTTATTCTGCTCCTGCTGCGACAATTCCAGATCTTCCTCTGTAACAAAACTCTCGTAGCGGCTTTCATAAGGCGCAATTGCCGTTTGAACAGCGGCATTCACAGTCGCTTCCAGGCTGACTGAATCGGGAGTTTTAACGCATGCACTAAGCACAACCATACCGATAAGCAGAAAAACTATTTTTTTCATTTTCACCTCACTGCAATTTTAACCCAAACTGAATCTTCACCATTTTCTCCTGTCCCGAATTGACTTCCCCAGGGAGTGCGGATTTTCCAGTTTCCCTGATAATTACCGCTTTTTTCAGGAGCTGTCATATAAACGGAGATATCCATGGTTTCATTTGGAAGAACCATTTTGTTTTTCGGGAAGGGAATAACTTTATTGGCATCCATCAGATCCCCGTCTATAAACTCAAAGCTGTATTCTTCGGTCCAGACACAGGTCCCGGTATTCTGCAGTTTCCAGGTTTTTGTAAAGGGTTTCCCTGCTGCAACGACTGTATTATCAGGGATCGTAATATCCTCCACAAATTTCACCCGGGTAATGCAATTTTCCGGAGTCGCCGTTATTTCAAAATGTTCGCTTACGTGCTGACCCTGCCATATGGATGTCATGGTAGCTGTCAGCTCGACCGGCGGAACATATGTCGATGTCGGCGTTTGTGTCGGCGGAATTAAAGTACTGATTTCTTTTCTCATTTCATATACAAGCTGGGTTGAAGCAGCCATAACAGCGTCATCAACCATCCAGTGTAAGGTCTTCTCCAGGTCAACTGTAGGCATAATTGAAATCCCATCCTTTGTTATTACAGAACAGGAACAAAGAAGAGCAATTAAAATGAGGAGCAGAATCAATATCTTTTTCATTTAGATCGTTCGATTTCCACCCCCACGGAACCGGTAAAACGAACCGCGGTTGTTTTTTCCACACGAATTCTCACACGGAAAACATTCTTATGGGCCAGACAAATATCTGCGATATCCTGTGCAAAAGCTTCAACTGTTTTCCGTTTGTTGGTTTCAGCAAATTCTAAAATTTGTTTGGCCATGGTACTATAGTTTACGCAATCCTCAATGGAATCCGAAGCAGCTGCTTTCGTTGTATCCGTAAACAACTCGGCATTGATCAGAATATCCTGAGGATACGCGCGTTCCGCTTCACTGATACCAATTGGCCCCCTCGCACGAAGGTCACGAATAATGATTTTATCCAAAACTATTCTCCGCCCTCATAAGTGATTTTCGGATTTGACATCCTGCAGTAATCCAGTTCATAAGTATCATACCGGTCATTGGTTATTTCGTTATTCTGAAGAGAAGCTACCGGCTCATAATCATTTCGGCAGCGGACTTCAAACGAATATCCCGGATCGATTGCCATAATTTTCAGATCGGTGGTTTTCAGAACAATATCCATGCCGGGTTTTACATAATCCAGAGATGGGGAAACTGAATTTACATGTACCGAGACAAGACCTTTGCCATCCTGCCATAGGCGGGAGTTGCCAAAACCGTAAATATCACTGTATTGACGGGCTACACCTTCCCCTCCGATATTTTTATTGCTTTTTGGATCTCCCAGCATGGTGACATTCAATATATAAATATTTGAATCGATCCGCTTTCCAACCGTTTTCACGCTGTATCCGCTGTCGCTGGTTCTTGTTGAACAGGCAGACAGAATGAGAATCACCAAAACTGCTGCCAGACAAATTTTCATAAATTTTGATTTATTCATCATTTTCTCCCGCATAATAATTAACGTTCCCGGTCAGTATATTGTTTCGCCTGTTGTTTTATAAACAATTCAGCTTCAGAAACATTTTTGACAGATCCTCTGATTTGTGCTTCGATCAATGCATTTTTGGCATACCCGATAACCGGCCCGGCAGGAATATCAAGCAGGTTCTGAATATCGGTCCCGCTCAATAAAGGTTTCGGATCGATCACTTCCATGTATCTGGTAAAATATGCGGATATCAGATCCTGAACAAAAACGACTTTGTCGCACCAGATTTTATACGCTTCCGGAACGTCCTGCTGAGCATATCCGTCTGCCAAAAACAGGATCGCACCGGAAAGACCGCCTTCGCGATATTGACGAAAATACCTGTAGATATCGACGTCCCCGAATGAAGGCAGGTTCGTAAGCGTATTCAAATAAGCATGTGAAAGAATAACATTTTGAGTGAAATTCATTTCAGATGTGCTGAACGTAAGCCTGTTACACCAGAGTTTGACAGCTTTGACATTATTCTTTGAGGCACTTCCCGCAATTGAAGCAAAAGCGGTAAGCATCTTCCGATTATGGTACAGTGCAAGCGATTTCGTCAGAAATTCCTTCATCGCTTCTTTATAATTTCCGAGCCTTGCTGACGCATAAGAAGCATAAACATCCGAAATTCCCGCAGACTCCTGATTTGTGAACATAAGGCTCAGAATTTTATCCGTATTTTCAATGAACTGTAAATTGATCCCGTCTTCTGCTTTGTCACATCCCGGGAACAGATATTCGAAATAACCGAATTTCCGCATTGATTGGACTGCTCTGCCGTTTTTATAAAGACGTATGATTTTAAACAACTCATCGCGGTATCTTTCAAAAGAAGATTCCGACAGATTCGCTGTCGCGTTTTCCATTGCGGCGGTCAGTTCATCATCCGGTTCCAGACCGAATTCGAGATTCATACGAATTGCCCGCAGGGCTCTCATCGGATCATTTTGCAGGCTTTCCGGGCTGCACATGCGGAGTCTTTTGTTATTCAGATCATCAAGACCACCGAGCGGATCAACAAAAACAGGTTCTTTCCCCAATTCAATGGCCATCGCATTAAAAGTGAAATCCCGTTCCCGAAGGTCGTCCTCAATACTTTCACCGCTTAACTGTGCAATATCAACATCGAATTCACCCATCGTTTCATCCTCAATGATGACACGCACCATTTCACGCTCATCATCAAGAACATAATAGGCTCCGTTTAACTCATCTGCGATATGTTTCCCGATCGGACGAACCAATCCTTCCACGGTAAAATCAAAATCACGAATTTTCCTGTTCAGAATAATATCCCGTACAGCTCCGCCAACAAGATATATCTTCATGCTCGCAGGTACAATTTTACGAATTGCATCAAATAATGCACGGTATTGAGAGCGGAAATCTGGCAGCATCATATTACAACTTCTTCTGGCATTCTTTCAGTTTTTCGATATCGACGACACCGATAAAAGGCAGGTTTCTGAAATAATCATCAAGATCAAGCCCATATCCATACACGAACTTATCTTCAATATCAAAACCGCAGTACTTCAAAGGAACCTCAACCTCCCTGCGGCTGTATTTATTCAATAATGTACATATTTCAACGCTGTTCGGACCTTTTGCCCAAATCAAAGGCAATGCTTCATGCAGGGTATTGCCGCTGTCGATGATATCTTCCACGATCAGCACTTCCTTGCCCCGGATATCAGTCTTCAGATCAAAATCCACCCGGACGTTGCCGGATGATTCGCGTTTGCCAACCCCATAGGAAGAAATAGCCATAAATTCAATGCTGTGCGGGATCGTGATCTTCCGCATTAGATCCACAAGGAATACGACACCGCCCCGCAGGAAACAAACCAGGACCAGCTCTTTCCCTTCATAATCAGCGGATATCTGATCAGCAAGCACCTGAATACGTTTTTGCAGCGTTTCTTCATCAATAAGAACTTCAGCAAGCACATCTTTATAGGAATACATATCATCACCTGTCAAATCTTTTTGCCGGGAACAATATGATGCTTCCGGCATCGGGCTTCATACATTTCCGACGTACCGACAATCACAAGAGGATCATCATAATGAGCAGGCTCACCGTTTACCAGACGCTGTGTTCTGGAAGCAGCCCCCCCGCATACCATACAAATCGCATTAAGCTTGTCAACACGCTCTGCCCTTGCCATTAAAATCGGCATGGAACCGAACGGTTCTCCGCGAAAATCCGTGTCCAGTCCGGCGAAAATTACCCGGATCCCGCGATTCACCAGGTCCTCACCGATTTCCACGATTTTTTCTGAAAAAAACTGTGCTTCATCAATACCAATCACATTGGTATCATCTTTCAGATATTTATATATATCTGTTATATCGTCTATCGGGATAGCATCAATTTCGATTCCGGCATGAGAATGGACTTTTTCGACAACATAACGATTGTCAATCGCAGGTTTGAAAACCTGGACATTCTTCTTTGCGATGATCGCGCGCCGCAGCCGCCGAATCAATTCCTCAGTTTTGCCGCAAAACATAGAACCGCAAATAACTTCCATGCTGGCCGGTTCAAATTCACTCATTTTCTCTCTCCCCTGTTCAGTTGTAATATTAAAATTTTACTTCATTTCTGTAAACTTTTCAAAACGAATCTGTTATTTACAGATTATTCTTTTTGCGCTGAAAAACAAACCGTATTTCCGAAAAAAATATATCAGGCCTTTCAAATGTTCCCAGTTGTGCCTGCTGATGAGTTTCTTTTTTGAAATACGCTGTGTAGCATGGATGATTTTTGCGTTCGGGCAATACAATACCCGAAATCCTGTATTCCAGACCCTTACACAATATTCCACATCTTCCGGTGAATAAAAGATCTTTTCGTCCAATAACCCGGCTTTATCGATCATTCCCCGCTTCATCATCCAACAGGCAGAAATCAGATATCCGACAGGGTAACTCCGGCTTTTCCCGTCAAATTGATAGCTCTCCATATCTTCCCCGATCTTTTGAATGGCACGAACCGGAAAAGCTTTGCAAAGCTTCAGATAAGCTGTCGGAATGTGCTTTGCCGTGATCTGTTCAATTCCTTCAAGGTTTACCATATGAGGCCCGGTAATGCCGTTTCTCGGGTTTTCTTTCAATATACCTATTAATTCGGAAACCGCTTCCTGATTAATGACTGTATCGGAGTCCAGGATACAAATGTAATTTGAATCTTCAGATACATTTTTGATCCCGATATTCCGGCTGATGGTGGTCCCGTAATTCTTTTCAAGATCAATCTTCCTGAGATCCATATCGGGATGCTGCTCAGCGAACCGGCTGACAAGATCTGCTGTTTGATCCGAGGAACCATTGTCGATCAGGATGATTTCATATTTCTGTTCATGAATTTCAGAAATCGATTCCAGACAGGGCAGAATCACATTTCCGGAATTCCAGGTTAAAATGACGAAAGAAATTTTATCCATTTTTTTATTATATCATTTTGTTATCGTTTTCAGATATTCGCCTTTTTTCTCATTAATGAGCATTCGGTGGTCGGTGGTCGGTGATCGGTGGTCAGTGGTCTGTGGCCGGTGGTCAGTTTCCGGTGTATGGTCTCTTTTCACCTTTCACCTTTCACTTTTCACCTTATTCCACACCCTTCGCCTTCCACTTTGCCACCGATCACCATTTTTCTCCATTTTCACCTTTCACCTTTCACTTTTCACCTTATTCCAAACCTTTCACCACCGGCCACCGACCACAGATCACCGGCCACCGGTTACCACACTCCGCTGCCTCCGTACAGCAGTTCCCTTTCCCGCTGTCTTGCGATCCGGGCGAGCATTTCATAATGTTCGTCATCATCCTCAATCGTGCGCAGCGGCAGATTGCCGTTCTCAAACACCGCCAGCGCGGCGGACATCACCAGGTCATCGTGCAGGATCCGTCCTGTGGCGTGGTCGCGCGTACCGTCCTTCACGCCCCAGCGGACGTTGGAGGGATTCCCCGTCGGCTCCATTCGGCACCCGCGCAGCTCGCGGAAGAACATCTGCTGCAGCAGTTCCGGCTCCTTCAGGATCTCATACGGCTCCCGGCCCGGCACGAAACCGGATTTCAGCACGTTGATCTCATCTCCCTTGTGCTCCTGCCAACGGCCGGTATCGACCATCGCAAGGAAGTCCCATGCCATCTTGGATTTATTGGCGCCGGTGATGTCGATCGGGATCACCTTTGATTTATATTTGCTCACCAGCATGTCGCTCAGCATCGCGCCCAGGCCGGAATGGTCGACGATGATATGGGACGCACGCAAGTGGTCGATGTCCTGACAGATACGCTCTTCCAGCATCTCCGTCCGCAGGTTGCGGTAAAGCCTTCGCGCAACCACCTTCCAGACGAAATTCTTCGCGTTGTATTCCTTGCCGTCCGGCAGGGAAACGTCGCAGATGGTCACCACCGTGGCGTCGCGCCGGTCGGAAAAGCCGTTGGCCTTTTTGCTCGCCGGGGTGATCTCATCCGAACCCGCCACGTCGATCAGTACCACATAACAGCGGTCCTGTTCCGGGGCATAGAGCGGTTCGTGATCACATTTCATCTTTTTGATGCGCTCCGCGGTGAACATGGATGTCAGGTCCGTGATCTCCTCACAGAAGAACTGTGTGCGGATCGCCGGATGGTCCCGCCCAAGCAGTTCGATCTGGCGGCGCACGAAGCTCTCGTATTCCGGCACTTCCTTCCCGACCTCCGCGGCAGTGGTCACAAAGACATGCTTCCGCCCGTCCGCGTCCGCCTCCTTCTGCGCCAGCCGCATTTCACGGTAGAGCAGCGTCTGGTCATCCCAGGCAGTGCCGTAAAACACCTGCACCGCGTTCGTTGATGCCGCCATCGGCGCCGCTTCCCGGTCGAACTTGTCCGAAGCCACCATCTGGGCTTCATCCACCTCCAGCAGCAGGTCCGCCGTAGCACCCACGATCGCCGCGTTCGGCGACGCCGACAGGCACTTCATCCGCGTATTCCCGTAAATCACCTCATCCTTCTTAAAGTGTGTAGTGTGAAGAGTGAAGTGTGAAGTTAATTCAGCTGGATGTTGTCCACTGCCGCCGGTCCTCTGACCACTAACTCCTCCTGTAAGCTGTCCCCTGATAACTGATGAGAGCCGTTCCGTCGAGACCTTCCCCTGGTTCTTCTCCGTCGGGATGATCTTGATGATGCTCCCGCCTGTATGCTGATTCGCCGCCATCACCGCCGCTTCCAGCTGCGCCTGCATCTCATTCTTCCCCGATTGCCGCGGGAAGGTCACCGCATAGCGCCCGCCTTTCCCGTTCATAACCGCGTCGTAAATATTCCGCATCGCATCCGCCTGATAGGAGCGCAATTTACATTGCCCCATCATCAGTGAACGAAAGATCGGATCTCTCAAATTTTCTTTATTCCAAAACATTATTTTCCTTTTCTTCATTGGCTCGAGGACGGGTTGGGGACGGTTCCTGACGAAGGAAGGAACTGTCCTCCCGCATCGTAAGGATGAGCGCCTCAATGTCTTCCGTTTACTCTCCCCTTTATCCCCAAATAGGCGTCCTCCCGTATCGCAAGTATGAGCGCCTCGATGTCTTTCGTTTACTCCCCCTTTATCACCAAATAAACGCTCTTCCTTACGTTGCTTGAGGACAGTTCCCCTCGTACCTCGGGTAACCGTCCCCATCTCCCCCCGTTAAAAACAGGCAGCCGAAATCCTCCGGACCCCGGCTCCCTACCCCCTATATCCTATTCCCTTCTGACCAATGACTCATACCGCTGCGGGACGAACAATTGGAGTTCGGGATGTTCCTTCATCTGCTGACCCAGCCGCAGGTAGTACTCCTGTTCCCAGCTGCCGTCCTCCATCACGTCCCCGGTCCAGGTGGCTTTCC
>CADACE010000037.1 GCA_902786265.1 uncultured Chloroflexota bacterium
TCGTAATCCCAGACCACCGACTGGTCGTCGATCAATCCGTCCTCGCTCACGTACCCCTTCTTCACCACAAAGTTGTCATGCTCAAGGTCATACTCTTTGTGATCCACGTCCAGTGCCGCTACTCTCTGGTATGGCACCGGCCGGGTCGGGACCGGCTGTCCTTCCGGTACAGGATCATGAGGGAAGATGCGCGGAGGCAGGAACATATGTCCGTCCGGTACATGGGAACGGATGCGTGCAGCAGTTGCGGCGCATCTCTTTTCGGATTCATCCTTCGCCATCCCGTAATCATTTCTTTTGATGCCGTCTTTCAGATAGTGGTTCTGGGTCGTCATACAGCGGTTCAGGAAATTCAAGCGCTGCAGGGTTTCATGTAACAAACCGGTCAGATATTCGCTCTTTTCCGGATATCTGTCTTCCACTGCGTGATAATACTGAGCACAGGTCCGTTCCCGGATGTCGGCATCCTTACAGATCCTGTCCAGGAGCTCACGCCCTTCCATGCGTTTTTCCACAGTCGCTTCCGTCATGTGGAAGATCACGGAGACCCGTGCGATCAGTGTTTTCGCGACTTGTTCAACGTTTTCAGCCGCTTTCAGGATGAGCCGCTTGTTGGGGTCCGCCGCGCGGAAAGCCCTGCAGGCCGCGTCATAAAGCAGCCGGGCTTCATCCAGCCGCGCGTCATAGGAGTCGAAATCGGTGATGTGTTCCAAACCGAAAATATCCGGCTCGAAAATCTCTTCGGTCTTTTCGATCTCTTCAATGGATCTTTTCAGTTCGTCGTTCATCACCGGGCTCCTTTCATTAGTGTGAAGTTTGAAGTGTGAAGTGTGAAGAGTGAAGTTAATTTCTCTGGATCAAGGCTCCGCGCCCTGGCACCTGAGACCCGGTACCTGCCACCTGCCACCTACTTCCTGCTTCCTGCTTCCTGAAAAATAGTCTACAGCAAAACTTTGAAAAAGAAAACCGGCAATGTTGTCCGTTGACAAAACGGGAAAAATGTGGTACGCAAATAGAACAAGCTTTAAGGTACTGTTCACCTGAGTAATGACGAGCGAAGCTCCTGTCCCCGGTGTTTCGTCCTGAAGCACGACGGGGCAGCTGCCCGCTTCCGCGAAGCCGGCACAGAGGGTCGGGATTCCGTACCACGCCTTATGTGTCAGGAAACCCGTGACTCACTTTTACAAAAATTTCAGCATTTTCAGAATTATTTATAAAAATAATGTTATCATTGATTAATATAGACTAATTCAATATCGTTCATTCAGAGGAAAATTGCCGCAGCAGAGTTGAAACTGTTATTGGGAAAGCGCTATGGCCTACGATTTTGATAAGAAAAAGGAAAGAGAAGAAAAAAATACCGCAAAGGGTGCCGGAGAACGATCCGCTGTCGGTCCTCAGCTGCCAAACAGCCTGATCATGCGTATTATGGAGGACCCTGCAGCTGAGCAGGAAGCCGACCGTCTTTCTTCAGGTGTCAGAGCCAATACACCGCACACACTCATGCGGGAAATGGGCGGACGTCTCGGCGCGGATTTTTCTTCTGTCCGTTTTCACAGTGATTCCGACAGTCTCAGCAAAAGTCGCGCTATGGGCGCCCGCGCCTGGGCACAGGGACGGGATGTCTATTTCGGCCGCGGAGGCTTTGAGCCTTCAGTTGCTGCCCATGAACTGGTCCACACCGTTCAGCAAGGCGCGGTGAAAGGGGATGTTTCCCGATCCATGCCTATGGGTGCGGTACAGCTGCTTCCGGATGAGGATGAAGGGAAAAAGTTCAAAAAGGAAGATGCCGGCCAGCAGAATGAACAGCAGGAACAGGATCAGCAAAACAATGAGACTTCAGATATCCTTGCCATCGAACAGGGGCTCATGAAGTATTTCGCGACAGATGAGGGTCTCAAGCTTTATACCGATTTTGAGGGAAAACTCAAATCTTTGCTGAATGCAAAATTCAAGAAGAAAGAGATCCTTTACTCTGCGGAGGCGTCTATTCGTTTTCTCGTGAGAGCATGTTACCGTGATTACGCGCTGCGGGACATTCTTCAGGAAGTCGTTTCAGGTCCGGTGGAAACCAAAAAAGACAGGAAAAGCCGTGTTCAGGAATATAAAGCGCTCATCAAGACGCTGTCGTCCAGAATAACACCGGCTGACGCGGAGCAATTGGCGATCGAGGTCGGGATGTTTACCGGGAAACCGAAATTCGGCAGGATGAAGAAACGAAAATCGACACGCGCTTATGATACCCGGGCAGACAATAACGGACTGGTTTCCTTCAATCCGAACAATATTCCGGAACTCGGTAAAGTCCAGAACGCGATTGACCAGGCCCAGACACCTGAGCAGGCTTACAATATCTTCACAGCTTATACCGGGAACTCCGATGGCAGATTTGTAGACAAATACAAATCCGTAAAAGTCGACATGAACCTTTTCCGCGGAAAGCTCAAGCATATGGCCCGTGTGGTTACAGATTACCCTGAACTGAAGCATTTCATCGGCGATATGGAAATGATCGATCCGAAAAGCGAAGTCTTAATGGCAACGAACGGCACCCGCGGAGGAAAACGTAAGGTTACGTTCGATTATAACAAAAGAGGGGATGAAGCCGGCAGACAGGCAGAACTGGACCGGGCAGCCAAAGACGAAGATAATGAAAAAAATCATTTCCATATCTCTCCCAGGCAATATCATGGGACCCATGAACTGGGGCATGCCCTGGCCTCCATGCTGATTGAGAATACCGGAGAGCGGGAAGCGTTATACAGAAATACCACATCACGGGACCGGATCATAAAAAGAGCGAATGGAGAGGAACTGCCTGTATACAGGGGGAACCCTCAGGGGATGTCAAATCAGATCGCTGAAGAAGTATACGCATTGCCGGAGAACGATATGCTTGAATCTGTGCTCGCAAAAGATCAATATAAAATGATGAGTCATTACGGGATCAACTCAGTGAACAGGTATGTAAAAGACAGCGCTACTCATTTGAAAGAGCAGGTTTCTACGAAAAATTTTGCCGATATCGGGATGACCTCAGTGTACGGCAGCCAAAATGCCAGCGAGATGTTTGCCGAAGCAGTCGCGGATGTCTATTCTCACGGAAGCAGTGCAAAAGAGATGAGCAAGGAACTCGTCAAGGAATACGAAAGCCGCGGGAAAAAGAAAGTGCGCGAAAAATTCGACAAATACAAAAAAACTAAGAAATCCTGGTGGAAGCAGCTTTTCGGTTTTTTCGCCTGAGGAATACCGATTTGTGAGTCACGGGGACAGGTTCCCTGACCCGCTCTGATTTTTGAGTGAGTCAAAGAACCTGTCCCCGTGACTCATTTTTATGCTGTATACTATAAGCAGGAGAAGGTGAAGATTATCTGATGGGTTTCATAAAAAAGGTTGGGACGATACTCGCTTTTGCGGTTCTTTTCCTGCTGTGCTGTGCGGGTTTTCGTTGGCTGCTTGTTGACGACACACAGTCTTATACCCGGCTGATGATGCATGCGTTTTATGAACAGAAAAACATCGATATCCTGTTTGTGGGCTCCTCCCATTGCTACGCGGCCCTGGATCCGTCTGTCACGGATGAAGCTTTTGCCGCGAATACGTTCAATGCCGGGAGTTCCCTGCAGGCGCTGGACGCTTCGTTTGCGCTGATCCGTGAGGCTGCGGAGCGGTACCGGGTGAAACACATCTATCTGGAGATGTATTACCTGATGATGTCCAATGATGAATACAAAGACCGGGAACAGCTCACCGGGACGTATATCATTTCGGATCATATGCGCCCTTCTCTTAATAAGCTCAGGTTTCTTTTGGAGGCTTCCGCTTCGAAGTATTATGTGAACAGCTTTATCCCTGCCCGCAGAAACTGGGAAATGCTGCTGCATCCTTCCGATGTTTTGGATCTTGCCCGGAAAAAGGGTACAGCTGCTTACCGGAATTACGAACCCATTGGCGGGTATAAGGGAAAGGGCTTTGTGTCCAATGAAGGAGAGATCCCGGGCGGGATCCTGCTGGATACCGCCGGGTTTGATAAAATTCATACGGAAGCACCTTCCGCTGACTGGCTCAGGACGCTTCAGGATATTATCGCGTATTGTGAGAAGAAAAATGTTTCCCTTACCCTTTATTCCGCCCCGATGACCCTGTTCCAGACCGCCGGGGTCGGGAATTATGATGATTATATTCAGCTGCTGAAAAACCTGACAGAGGGGACGGATGCGGAGTATGTGGATTTCAACCTGTGCCGGGAAGAATATTTTGACCAGACGCCGGACCTGTTCGCGGATGCGGGACACCTGAACGAGAAAGGGGCGGAAGCTTTCAGCCGGCTGTTTGCGGATTATTTCACGGGTAAAATCGCGGCGGAAGATTTGTTTTACGCGTCCATGGCGGAAAAAATTGGTGCTCATGGTACGGATATCCTCGGCCTGAGCTATCTGGATTCAGGGGATGGAATGCGTAAACTGAAGATCGTTTCCACCTGCCCTGCGGGATCGCTTTTCTCTGTTGAGCTGCGGACGCCGGACGGAGGGTCGGAATGGCTGAAAGAAAATTCAGACGATCCTTATTTTGAGATCGGTCAGGAAGTACACGGGATCCTCCATATTTTCAGCGGGGAAACTGAAACTGAGGTGGAGATATAATATGAGGATTCAGGTGTCAGGGGGCAGGGTCAGATCAGATGTAAAGGGATAGAATTCAGATGTCTCTTGTGAGGCTCTGATGAATCCGGATTTGGAAGATTAGCATGGTATTAAATTCTCTTTCCTTCGCTGTTTTTTTCCTAATCTTTTTGGCTGTGCTGCTTCTTCTGCCCAAAAAACTGCGTAAGGCATGGCTGTTCCTCGGCAGCAGCTGGTTTTATCTGAGCTGGGACCGCCCGGGATATGTCCTCCTTTTGCTCTCCGCGCTGATGATATGGCTCTGCGGGCTTGGTATTTCCGCGGTAAGGGAACAGGGTGATGCCGATAAAAAAAGAGGGCTATGCCTTCTGCTGCTGGTCATTCCGCTGTTATGGAATGTCGGGCTGCTGGCAGTTTTTAAATATACCGGGCTGCTCGGCTCACTTCTCAGCAGGTTCCGGCTGTCAGGTCCGCTGACGATGAGCGATCTGCTTCCTCCGCTTGGGATCTCATTTTATACGCTGCGCTGCATCAGTTATATGGCGGAAGTTTATAAAGGTTCGATCTCTGCCGTGAGGAACCCTTTTGATTTGATCATTTATGTTTCGTTTTTCCCGCAGATCATCTCCGGCCCGATCGAGCGGCCGGGAAAATTCTTTCAGGAGCTCAGCGGTTTTTGTGAAAAAAAGCTTTGGGACTTTGATAAGATCAGAGATGGTTTTCTGCTGTTTGTCTGGGGATTGTTTCTGAAGATTGTTCTCGCGGAACGGCTTTCCGTGATCACGGCGCATTATTTCGGAGACTTTCAGCAATACGGTTTCTGGGAGCTTTTGATTGCTTCGCTGGCCTATACCATGCAGATATACTGTGACTTTGGCGGATATTCCGATATGAGCCGCGGAATTGCCGGGATGATGGGTTTTTCCACGATACGGAATTTCCGTCAGCCTTATCTGGCGGCGGGGATCAAAAATTTCTGGCGGCGCTGGCATATTTCTCTGACTTCCTGGCTCACGGATTATATTTATATCCCGCTGGGCGGGAGCCGGAAGGGCTTGATACGGAAATATCTGAATTTCCTCATCGTGTTTGCGGTTTCCGGGATGTGGCACGGCAGCACGCTGAACTTCCTCTTCTGGGGACTGCTGCACGCGGGTTTTCAAATCGCGGAAGATCTGCGGACCCGTGCCGGATTCAGGCTGCCGGGATGGCTGCTGCGGGTCATTACGCTGACAGAGGTGAATTTTGCCTGGATCTTTTTCAACGCGGGCGGACTGAACCGCGGCTTCCGCATCATCCGGCAGATGTTTTCCCGTTTTTCTCTTCCGGCTGTGTGGGATTTGGGGCTGGTACCCGGAAATCTGGTCGTACTGGGGTTGGGACTGGCTTTGCTGTTTCTGGTGGATTTACTGCATGAAAAAGGGATTTCTGTCAACCGGAAAGCAGCTGCTTTGCCGCTGCTTCTCCGCTGGGTGATCGTTCTTGGCCTGTTCTGGGTGGTGATCATGCTGGGCATTTATGGCGTCGGTTACGATACGTCCGGATTTATTTATGCGCAGTTTTAATTGAAATATGCGTATAATATGAGCATAATATGTTTTTATGCTATAATTCAAAACAAAATGAGGGGCGATTATGGCAAAAGTTGCAACAAATATCAGTATTGATCAGGATTTGAAAAAAGAATCTATGGAACTCTTCGCTGATCTTGGAATGGATCTTTCTACTGCTGTTTCTGTTTTTCTTCGTCAATGTGTTCGTGTCCAGGGTTTCCCTTTTGTTATCAGCAGGGAAACACCAAATTCAGAATCGATTGCTGCAATGAATGAATATTATGAGATGAAAGAACATCCGGAGCGATATAAAAAGTATTCTTCCTTTCGGGAAGGACTTGAAGAGGTTCTGAATGAGGCTTGAAATTATTTTTTCAAATCAATTCAAGCGGGATTTGAAGTTATTGGCAAAACGAAAACTTAATCTTGATCTTCTCGAAGAAGTTGTGGAAAAACTGGCAAATCAACAGCCTTTAGAGAAAAAAAAAGGATCATGCGCTCACGGGAAACTATGTTGGGTTTCGTGAATGTCATATTCAACCGGATTGGCTCCTGATTTATCGGATCGATGATGACAGGTTGTATCTTTTCTTGTCCCGAACCGGCAGTCATTCGGATCTTTTTTGAATTTTCAATTTTGAAACCCTGATATAAATCACAAATTATTCGGTAATTTGTCATTATCTGATAAAATTTTCTTATCAAGTTCTTTGATAAACAATCACAGGAGAAATATTATGGCAGATGTACGACCGGAATCCATGGAACGTATTACCAATGAGGCATTAGCCCAGTCTTTTATTGATGAACAAATCGCGGCGATCAAAGCACAGGTCGGGGACAAACGCGTGCTGCTGGCATTGTCCGGCGGTGTGGACTCCTCTGTTGTGGCTGCATTACTGATCAAGGCTATTGGGAAAAATCTGGTCTGCGTCCATGTGAATCACGGACTGCTGCGCAAGGGTGAACCGGAACAGGTCATCGAAGTCTTCCGCAACCAGATGGACGCGAATCTGATCTATATCGACGCAGTCGACCGCTTCCTGGACAAACTGGCCGGAGTCGCGGAACCGGAACGCAAGCGTAAGATCATCGGTGAAGAATTCATCCGCGTTTTTGAAGAAGAAGCCCGCAAGCTGGAAGGCATCGAATTCCTGGCTCAGGGGACCATCTATCCGGACATTCTGGAATCCGGTCCGGTGAAATCCCATCACAATGTTGGCGGTTTGCCCGAAGATATACATTTTGAGGGACTTGTGGAACCGCTCAAGCTGCTGTTCAAGGATGAAGTCCGCATGGTCGGTAAGACACTGGGACTGCCTGACAGCATGGTCTTCCGTCAGCCTTTCCCGGGTCCGGGTCTGGGTGTCCGCTGCACCGGTGCCATCACCCGTGAACGTCTCGAACTGGTCCGCGAATCTGACGCGATCCTGCGGGAAGAATTCGCCAACGCCGGCCTGCAGGGCAAAGTCTGGCAGTATTTCACCATCGTTCCGGACTGCAAGTCCGTCGGGCTGAAGAACAACCTGCGTTCTTTTGAGAACTTTGTGGTTATTCGTGCCGTCAACACCGTTGATGCCATGACAGCCACGATCGAACCGATCCCTTATGAACTGCTTGGCAGGATCGTCAGCCGCATCACCTCCGAAGTTCCGGGTGTCAACCGTGTTCTTTATGACCTGACACCCAAACCGACCGGCACGATCGAGTGGGAGTAATTTCCCGTAAAAAGTTAGGAACACACTGAATTATTCAGTTTGAGTCGAAAGTGACCTGTTTTCGATGACTCAGTATGAGTCAACAGAACAGGTCGTTTCGACTCTTTCTCTATATGGCAGACAATATCAGCATTTTCCTGGAAATAGAAGATGAGAAGAATATCTGAAATTGATTATAAAAAATATATTATCCGGGCTAAGAATAATACTGCCAACAGTGTTTATCCATGCTCTATAGCGGAGGGCTTCCAATCAGGGGATATCTATGTGAACGATGGCGCCGGTGTGGAAGCAGTACTCTTTTGGCATTACTGCGGATTCGGATACATTTCCGGAAACCCTTCAGATGAATTTCTGAATGATATTTACGCCGAGATGATATCTGATCATAGCAGAAGGCGATTGGTACTGATAACCTCAGATGGTGTTGTTACGGATTTTTTTCGCAATAAAGATGTCCTGCTGGATTTCAGGGCAGAATATTCATACCGTCAACATGGGAATGCTGCTGAAAAGGATACGAATGGATTTCTGATCGAACAGATCAACAGAGATAATCTTTCAAAAATTACTGGAAGGATCATACCGTCATTTTCATGGGAATCGCCGGAGCAGTTTCTGAAAGAAGGATTCGGTTATGCAGCATTCGATCAGGGAAGAGTTTGTGCTGTCAGTTTCTCGGCAGCTGTAAGCTCCGATGAAATAGACATAGGCGTTGAAACACACGAAGATTATCGCAAAATGGGTCTTGCTTCATTATTGGCAGGCAGAATGTGTGATCGTATTGTTGAGATCGGGAAAAAACCGGTGTGGGCGCATTCGATTTCTAATAAGGGCTCTATGAATACTGCTTTGAAATGTGGGTTCGTGCAGAGCAGAGTGAATACCGTGATCCGGAAATCGTAAAAGTTGAAAATAAAATTTCAGTAGCATTAATTACGTAATCTGTGAAATTGGTGCTCTGCCGGCTGAATGAGCGTGAAAGTCTGTTAAGGGGAAACTTTCTGACCGGTTAATGATGTTCTCTGATGTTTTTTTTCTCGATAATTCTTTTGTCTGGATTATAATATTATACGGTTGAAAAGAATTAAATCCTTTATGGGATAAAACACGGGAAAACAGATGGAAGAGGCAAAAAATTTCGAACTGAATTTTTGCTATCACTGCATGCAGCGACTGGATGCAGGAGAATCTGTTTGCCCGGTCTGTGGTCACGATAATTCACAGGTTTATACATCTCCGGACATTTTGCATGCCGGAATGATCCTGCATGGGAAATATTTAGTCGGTAGGATGCTGGGACGCGGCGGGTTCGGGATCACTTACATCGGCTTTGATCTTGTTTTACGCGTAAAAGTAGCAATTAAAGAATATTTTCCGATGGGAGTCGGTATCCGTGAACCGAATTCCAGCCGGGTGGTTGCCGCGACTTCATTTTCCGATTCGAACGGTTTTGAAAAAGGGCGGGATGAATTTCAGGCTGAGGCTGTAACCCTGGCCAGATTCAATAGTGAAAGTATTGTCCATGTCCGCGACTACTTCCTTGAAAACGGAACCGCTTATATTGTCATGGATTTTATTGACGGAAACAGCCTGACAAAGGAAGTTGAAGTTAATGGCGGGAGAATTTCATGGGAGCGGGTGCTGTCGCTTTTCAAACCGTTGATCCCGGAATTGGGTAAAATTCATGAAGAACACCTGATCCATCGGGATATCAAACCGGATAATATAAAAATCGTTACCAATAAAAATAAAAAGACCGAACAGCTGGTGCTCCTGGATTTTGGTGCTGCCAGAAGTTTTGTGTCGGCTCAGGTTACGCATACGTATGAAGCAATGGTAACCCCGGGTTATGCTCCTATCGAGCAATACAGCGCGAAAAGCCGGCAGGGTCCCTATTCAGATGTGTATGCTCTCTCTGCGACCATGTATGCGATGATTACCGGGGAAGTTCCCGCGAATGCTACAGACCGTATGATGGGCGTGTCCGATCTGAAGAGCTTCAGTGAGTTGGGAATATCTGTTCCGGAAAATGTGGAAAAAGCGATTTTTCATGGTTTGGCTGTTCGAAGTGATGATCGTCCGCAGACCATGAAGGAATTTTATGACGAGCTTTATAATTCGGTTCCTCCTTCACAGCCAACCCCTCCTCCTTTACCGCCAACCCCACCGCTTCCACCACCACATCCTATACCGTGGATAATTATTTTGGCAGGAGTACTTGCTGCCTGCGGTGTTATCTATTTTGTATTTTTCCGTGGTTCGATATCCCCGGCTAAAACGCCTACACCTGTTGCTGTTGAATCATCAGAATTCACAGATACACCGGTGCTTTCTGCCAGCAATACACCCAGGCCGACGAAGACGCCGGTACCGTCTGCTACGAGTACAGCCCTGCCGACAGATACGCCGGTTCCGTCTGCCACGAGTACATCTATGCCGACGAAGACGCCGGTACCGTCTGCTACGAATACTGCCCTGCCGACAAATACGCCGGTACCGTCTGCCACGAGTACTGCCCTGCCGACGAAAACGCCGGTACCGTCTGCTACGAGTACATCTATGCCGACAGATACGCCGGTACCGTCTGCCACGAGTACATCTATGCCGACAGATACGCCGGTATTGTCTGCCACGAGTACCGCTCTTCCGACAGATACGCCGGTACCGTCTGCTACGAGTACCGCTCTTCCGACAGATACGCCGGTACCATCCGCCACGAGTACTGCCCTGCCGACAGATACGCCGGTTCCGTCTGCCACAAATACTGCCCTGCCGACAGATACGCCGGTACCGTCTGCCACGAATACAGCCCTGCCGACAGATACACCGGTGCCGTCTGCCACGAGTACCGCTCTTCCGACAGATACACCGGTTCCGTCCGCCACGAATACCGCCCTGCCGACAGATACGCCGGTTCCGTCTGCTACGAATACCGCTATACCGACAGCCACGCCGGTTCCGTCTGCTACAAAGACGAATGTTCCGACAAATACGCCGATGCCGACAGCAACCAGGACACCGGTACCGACAAAGACACCTGCGGATTTGACTCCCGGAAATGTAAATGCTGATGTTATGCTGTACAGTTCACCTTCTGCCGTATCTTCTGTTTTGAAAACGATCCTGAAAGGAAACCAGGTGATGCTAGTCGGTGAAAAGAGGACTGCCGGCGGTAAAAAATGGATCCTTGTTCAAACTGAGGATGGTCTGGAAGGGTGGATCGAGGAATCTGCGGTCAGTACTGCGGATTCATCTGTATTACTGAACAATTTGAAGGTGGGGGATGTATTTACTTTTGGGGAATATGAGCAGGATAATGTTTCCGCTGACGGGGTGGAAGCTATTGAATGGGTCGTGCTTTCCAAAGGTGCTGACCGGATCCTGGCAGTCAGCAAATTTGCTTTGGATGCCAAACCGTATAATGAATATAGTGACGATGTCACATGGGAGACTTCCGCACTGCGCGAATGGCTGAATGGGGAATTTTATGATACCGCCTTCGATTATTTTGAAAAAGAGCAGATTCTCAAGGTCACGCTTGAAAATCCGGATAATGAAAGATACGGGACCAAGGGCGGTGAACGCACACGGGACAAGATTTTCCTGTTGAGTGTTGATGAGGCAAATAAATATTATAAGACGGATGATGACCGTATTTGTGAAGCCTCTCCGTTTGCCCAGGCACATGGCGCTTATGCCGGCCGTTCAAATGGTGCGACTTTCTGGTGGCTGCGTACGCCCGGAGATGATGTTACCAGCGTGGTAAGTGTTGATAATGCCGGTTCGATTTATCTCGGCGGTGACATTATCGATACCGAAGGCGTTGCTGTCCGGCCGGCAATGTGGCTCGGTTTTTGAGTTTGTGACAGGTTTTTCCGCTGTATCTGTCATGTCCTGAACATGTCTTCGGGCATTGGCAGAATTTTTTCTTTCTTTCCGTTATTGTTAATTCTTTGTTAGAAGTTCAAAAACCTATTGACTTTTTCTTTGAGGGTGGTATTATATGTTATAGATGGTTAGCACTCAAGGCTTTAGAGTGCTAACGGGAAAAAGAAAATGAGTGAGTTGACTGAACGCCAAAAAGTAATATTGAGCCTTGTTGTCCATGAGTATGTCAGGACGGCGAATCCTGTGGGCTCCAAAAACCTGGTCAAACATTATCACCTTGATTACAGCTCGGCAACGGTTCGCAACGAATTGGCGGCGCTCACAGAAGCTCAGTATCTCAGCCAGCCCTACACTTCCGCAGGGCGTGTGCCGACCGAAAAGGGTTACCGGTTTTTTGTCAGCGGTCTGATCCAGATGAGGGAACTCCCTGAAGAGACCCGGCACATGATCGAACATCAGTTTTCGCAGGCACAGCAGGGTATGGACGGATGGATCAAACTGGCGGCTTCGATCCTTGCGGATCAGGCGAATGCCATCTCAGTGGTCTCCGCTCCGCTGCCGAACCGGACACGGGTGAAATATGTTTCGCTGATCTCGATCACGAGTAAGCAGATCCTGATGATCCTGGTTCTGGAGGGCGGGCAGATGCAGCAGCGGTTCATGTTCGTCAACGAAACAATGACGCAGGGACAGCTGAACGAAATCGCGGAAACACTGAACAGGATGTTTGAAGGCCGCAACAGTGAAGAGATCCGGGTCACTGCCAAACATCTTCCCTCGATGGGAAATGTCGCGGATGAAATAGTCCGGACCCTGTTGAACACGCTCTACGATACGGACGCGCTGCAGACCGGAGAGGTCTATACGGACGGGATCAATAAGGTCCTTGCAGAACCGGAATTTTCGGATTCTGAGGAGGCCCGCAGGACACTGCGGTTTTTGGATGAAAAACCGCTGCTGCAAAACTTCCTTTCCAAGACCACCCGGGAACAAAAAGTCGGTGGAGTCCAGGTGTTCTTTGGCGGGGACGGATTGCTGAAAGATATCGCGAACTGCTCTCTGGTCGTCGCGAGATACGGGATGCAGGGAGTCGCGACCGGAACGATCGGTGTTCTGGGCCCGATGAGGATGGCTTACAGTAAAAATATACCGACTGTCCGATTTCTGGCCGGAATTTTGAGCGATCTGGTTTCAGACAGCAGTCAGTAAAACAGGATAGCGCTGTGCGCTGCAGAAATATAAATAAAGCAGAGGAAAAGAAATGGGGAAAAAGACGAAAATCAAATTAAACAAAGGTTCAGAACCGGAAGTCAATGAAGAGATCCGGGAAGAAGAGCCGGAAATCTCTGCGGAGGAAGAACAGGAGACTGAAACCGGATTCTCTCAGGAAGACTTCGACAAATTGAACGAAGAACTGGAAGAGGCAAAGAAAAAGGCGCAGGAAAACCTTGAAAGCTGGCAGCGCGAACGGGCTGATTTCAGCAATTACAAAAAACGTATTGAACGGGATCAGGAAGTTTCAAAGAAAAAATATAAATCTGATGTTCTTGAGAAATTCATCCCGGTCCTCGATGATCTTGAACTGGCTTATGCTCACCGTCCGGAAGACGGAGAAGCGGCAGCCTGGGCGGAAGGAATTGAACTGATCATCCGCAAGTTCAAGTCTTTGTTGGAAAATGACGGCCTGACAAAAATCGATGTCAAAGCCGGCGACAAACTGGATCCGAACATTCACATGGCGGTCTCTTTGGAAGACAGTGATGAATACGGATCAGACGAAATTATTGAAGTTTTACAAAATGGCTACCGTATGGGCGAAAAAATTGTACGTCCCGCTATGGTACGGGTAGCAAGATAAAAGGAGTAATATTATGGGTAAAATTCTTGGTATTGACTTAGGGACTACAAATTCTGCAATGTCCGTCATGGTTGGCGGCGAACCGACCATCATCCCCACCGCTGAAGGGGAACGCACCTGTCCGTCTGTCGTGGCTGTGAACAAAAATCATGAACGTCTGGTCGGCCGTGCCGCGCGCAACCAGGCTATCACCAACCCGGAAAACACGATCTTCTCGATCAAGCGTTTTATGGGTCACAAATATGATGATGAAGAAGTACAGCGCACCATCAAGCGTGTCCCGTACAAAGTGACAAAGGCCCCGAACGGCGATGTCCGTGTTGTCCTCGATGGAAAAGAATATTCCGCTCCGGAAATTTCCGCGATGATCCTTGCCAAACTGAAGGCTGACGCGGAAGCTTATCTGGGCGAAACCATTACCCAGGCTGTCATCACCGTTCCTGCGTACTTCAACGACGCGCAGCGTAACGCGACCAAGGATGCCGGTAAGATCGCGGGTCTTGAAGTTCTGCGTATCATCAATGAACCGACCGCTTCTTCTCTGGCTTACGGTCTGGAAAAGAAGAGCAATGAACTGATCGCGGTCTATGACCTCGGCGGCGGTACATTTGATGTCTCCATCCTGGATGTCGGTGACGGCGTCTTCGAAGTCCGCTCCACCTCCGGTGATACCTTCCTCGGCGGCGATGACTTCGACAACCGCATCATGGACTACCTGCTGGATGAGTTCAAGAAAGCCAATAACATGGATCTGCGCAATGACCGCCAGGCTCTGCAGCGTCTGAAGGAAGCAGCTGAAAAGGCGAAGATCGAACTGTCTTCCACCATGCAGACTGAAATCAACCTGCCGTACATCACGGCTGACGCTACCGGTCCGAAGCACCTGGTGCTGACCCTGACCCGCGCGAAGCTCGAACAGCTTACCGGCGACCTGATCGCGAAGTCCATGACCCCGATCCACAATGCGCTGAAGGATGCAGGCATTACCACTGCTCAGATCGATGAAGTCGTCATGGTTGGTGGTATGACCCGTATGCCGGCAGTTCAGGAAGCTGTCAAGCGCGAATTCGGCAAGGAACCCTGCAAGGGCGTCAATCCGGATGAAGTTGTCTCCATCGGTGCCGCGATCCAGGGCGGTGTTCTGGCCGGTGATGTGAAGGATGTGGTCCTGCTGGATGTCACTCCGCTGACACTCTCTGTTGAAACCATGGGCGGCGTTGCTACCCCGATGATCGAGCGGAACTCCACAATTCCGATCAAGCGCTCTCAGGTGTATTCCACTGCTGCTGATGGCCAGACAAGCGTCGAGATCCATGTACTGCAGGGTGAACGTCCGATGGCTGCCGATAACAAGAGCCTGGGCCGCTTTATCCTTGACGGTATCCCGTCTGCCCGCCGTGGTGTCCCGCAGATCGAAGTTACCTTCGATATCGACTCCAACGGTATTCTGAATGTCAGCGCGCTGGACAAAGCCACCAACCGCTCTCAGAAGATCACCATCACGGCCTCTTCCGGCCTGACTGATGCGGAAATCGAAAAGATGCGCAAGGAAGCTGAAGCTCACGCTGAAGAAGACCGCAAACGCAAGGAAGGCATCGAAGTCAAGAATACTGCTGACAGCACTGTCTACACTGTCGAAAAGATGCTGGAAGAATACGGCGACAAGCTGCCGGCTGACCTGAAGTCTCAGGTTGAAACCAAAGCCAACGAACTGAAGGGTATCATCCAGACAGCTGATACCGATACGCTGAAGGCCAAGACCGAAGAACTGAACAAACTGCTCCAGCAGATGGGCGGCGCGATGTACCAGCAGCCGGGTGCCGGTCCGGATGCCGGCCCGCAGCCTGGTGACATGGGCGGAGACAACGGTTCCAACGGATCCAATGGCGGCGGCGACGACGTAGTCGACGGTGAATTCCGCAGCATGTAATTGAAGAGTAAAGAGTGAAAGGCGGAGCGTTTTGCTGAAGGGCAGAACGAAACGCCTTTCACCTTGAATATGAAGGATACAATAAATTGGTTATAATGATAACGGAACGGTTGTTTATCGATCGTTCCGTTATACTGTTGTAATAACAGTTGGCAGACAGCAGTTGGTAGTTTTTTAAAGATATGAAAGCACTGTTCTTTTCCAAACTGACAACTGCTGACTAACAACTAAAATGGAGTTAAACGACTGATACATGGCAGAAGAACGAGACTATTACGAAATTTTGGGTGTCAGCAAAGACGTTAGCGAAGCGGATTTGAAAAGTGCTTTCCGTCAACTGGTCCGTAAATATCATCCGGATGTCAACAAGGAACCGGGTGCGGAAGAACGGTTTAAAGAGATCAATGAGGCCTATCAGGTACTCTCTGACCCGGACAAGCGGGCGGCTTATGACCGTTACGGCAAAGCCGGTGTCAGCGGAATGGGCGGGGCCGGATTTGATTACACGAATATCGATTTCTCCGATATTTTAGGCGACCTGTTCGGTTTCGGCGGATTTGGCGGCTTCGGAGGCCGGTCCTCAAGCACCCGCCGCAACGCACCCCGCCGCGGTGCTGATCTGCAGACGAATGTAAAGCTGAAATTTGAAGAAGCTGTTTTTGGGGCTGATAAGGAAATCTCTTTCAACCGTGATGAAAAATGCAGCAAATGCGGCGGCAGCGGTGCCCAGCCCGGTACACAGAAGGTAAAATGCAAGACCTGTAACGGTACCGGTGAAGTGAAAACGACACGTCAGACGGTGTTCGGTTCTATGGTGCAGGTAACGACCTGCCCGACCTGTAACGGTACCGGAGAAACGATTCCCTCACCCTGCCCGCAGTGTCACGGCCGGGGGATCGAACGCAAAACCGTCAAAAAGGTTGTCGCGGTTCCTGCCGGTGTGGACAACGGTACCCGCATCCGCATGTCCGGAGAAGGTCAGCCGGGCGTAAATAACGGTCCCAACGGTGATCTGTATATTGAAGTTTCCGTCGCGGACCATCCGTATTTCCGCCGATATGAAAATGACATTCATCTGGATATGAAGATCAATGTCGCGCAGGCCGCACTGGGTGCTGAGATCGAAGTGCCGACGGTTGACGGGAAGGAAAAGATCCGTATCCCTGCCGGTACACAGCCCGGAAAGATCATCACCATGAAAGGCAAGGGTGTTCCGGCTCTGCGCGGCGGTACCCGCGGGGATCAAAAGGTGATCGTGGAT
The DNA here is from genome assembly GCA_902786265.1 of uncultured Chloroflexota bacterium. Taxonomy (GTDB): domain Bacteria; phylum Chloroflexota; class Anaerolineae; order Anaerolineales; family Anaerolineaceae; genus Flexilinea. The sequence goes on from CADACE010000037.1 coordinate 16,834, forward strand.
GTGGTTACTCCGACAAATCTGACGGAAGAGCAGCGCGATTTGTTTGAAAAACTGGCGGTTTCTCTTGGTACGAATCCGTCAGTCGGCAGCAAAACAAGTTTCTGGGATCGGTTGAAAGAGGTGATCAGTGGAGAATAATGAGGTCAAAAGCTGGTTGGAAGTAAGTTTGACGGTGGACGCGGAAATCGCGGAAGCCGCTTCTGAAGTACTTTCCCGCTATGCGGAAAACGGTGTGGTTGTCGAGCGCGGAATGGATTATAACGACGCGGAAGATATCGGTACGCCTTTCGGTCCCTGTCATGTTTACGGCTATCTGCCGATGGATGATGAAGTTGAGGAAAAGAAGGCCCAGATCAGTCAGGCACTCTGGCACTTGGGATTTATCAGCGAGATCCCGGAACCGGAATTCAAGGTCATCGAAGACCAGGACTGGATGTCCGCCTGGAAGAAATTCTACCGCCCGATCCTGATTGGGAAGAAGATGCTGATCCTGCCTGCCTGGGTTGAACAGGAAGACCCAGACCGCATCGCGGTGAAAATTGACCCGTCTATGGCATTCGGGACCGGTACCCATCCGACCACGCAGCTGTGTCTTGCTTTGGCAGAGGAATATGTGCAGCCCGGAATCGACGTGATCGATGTGGGCTGCGGCTCCGGTATTCTTTCGATCGGTTCCGTTCTGCTTGGGGCGAAACATGCCCTGGGTGTGGATATCGATCCGGAATCCATGAAGAACAGCATGGAAAACGCCAGACGGAATGATGTGCTGGATAAATGCGAGTTTTATCAGGGTTCGGTTGCCGAAATTCTGAAGGATGAATGCAGTATTAACCATGCTCCGCTGGTGCTGGCGAACATTCTTGCGCCGATCCTGCTGATGCTTTTTGATGTGGGAATGGCTGACCTTGTAGATCCCGGCGGCATCATCTGCCTTTCCGGTATCCTGGAAGATCAGGAAGATAAGGTACGGAAGATGGCTGAATCAAAGGGTCTGACCTTTATCAAACGCATGCAGGTCAAAGACTGGGTCGCGATGTCTTTCCGCAAAGAATAAGATACAGAAAATGAGATAAAAAATGGGGCTCCCGGTTTTGGAGCCCCATTTTCGGTTTGTTTGATCTCAGAGGCGTTCTGCCCGTTCGATGTCGAGGAAATATTTATAGGTATCCACGGTGAGTTCGCCGCAGGCAGCTTCATCACAGGCGATGATGGCGCCGTTGTGGAGCTGGAGTGCGCTGCAGGTCCATTTCTGGCTCACGCTGCCTTCAACGGTTGCCGCAAGAGCGCGGGCTTTGTTGTGACCGGAGATCAGCACGAGGACTTCTTTGGAATCCGTGACGGTGCCGATGCCGACGGAAAGTGCCTGCGCGGGCACTTTTTCAGGGTCGTTCCCGAAAAAGCGGGCATTGACGATGCGGGTGTCGGTGGTCAGAGTGCGGACACCGGTGCGGGAGGAAAGGGATGTGAAAGGTTCGTTGAAGGCCAGATGACCGTCAACGCCGATCCCGCCCATGAAGAGATCGATCCCGCCATAGGAGGCGATTTTTTCTTCATATCTGGCACATTCCCCTTCCGGGTCATCCGTCATCCCGTTGAGGATGTTGATATTTTCCGCGGGAATTTCGATGTGGTCGAAAAGGTTTTCATGCATGAAATACCAGTAACTCTGATCATTGTCTCTCGGCAGTCCGAGGTATTCATCCATGTTGAAGGTCACGACATTTTGGAAGGAAAGTTCGCCGCTTTTGTTCATGCGGATCAGTTCCTTGTAAACGCCGATCGGTGATGACCCGGTAGGCAGCCCAAGAACGAACGGGCGGTCTTCCTTGTGAGCGCGGATTTTTTCAGCAATATAATTTGCAGCCCAGCGGCTCATTTTTTCGTAGTTATCCTGAATAACAACTCTCATTTTTGCTCCTAAATTCTTACTTCTGACTTCACCCTCAGATCAGGTGCCCTTTGTCCCGGATGACATCGATCACGCCGTCGACATACTTTTCACAGGTTTCATTTGAAGTAGCCTCAACCATGACACGGATCACCGGTTCGGTACCGGATTCGCGGACAAGGATGCGGCCATCTTCGCCCAGCGCTTCCGCTGCAGCCTGAACAGCTGCCAGAACATCCGGATCGTTCTGGGCGTCCGGTTTGCTCTTGACGCGCACGTTTTTCAAAACCTGCGGGTAAAACTTGACCGGGGCAGCCAGTTCGCTCATGGGTTTATGCTTTGCCAGCATGACTTCCATCAGTTTCAGACTGGTGAGGATGCCGTCACCGGTAGTGGCGTATTTGGAAAAGATGATATGGCCGGACTGCTCTCCGCCGATGCGGTGTCCGTTTTTGACCATATTCTCATAGACATATTTGTCTCCGACTTTGGTTTTTTCATATTCGATACCGACAGCGTCCAAAGCTTTATAAAGTCCGAAATTGGACATAACTGTGGTGACAACTTTGTTGTTTATGAGCTTGCCGCGTTCTTTCATGTACAGACCATAGATATACAGAATATGGTCGCCGGTGACGACATTTCCCTTTTCGTCGACACACAGACAGCGGTCCGCGTCGCCATCGTAAGCAAAGCCAATGTTCAGCCCGTTTTCGACAACAAATTTCTGAAGATGCTCAATGTGGGTGGAACCGCAGTCCCGGTTGATGTTCAGACCGTCAGGTTCCGCGTTGATGACATAAGTCTTGGCTCCGATCGCGTCGAAGACACTCTTGGCAATGGCCCAGGCGGACCCGTTGGCGGCATCGATGCCGACCTTCACGTTCTTGAAGCTGTATTTTGAGAGACCGATCAGGTAACCGATGTAGCGGTTGCGGCCCGAGACATAGTCTACCGTGCGGCCGATCTCATCCCGCTCAGCAAGGGGAATTTCGATCTTGCCGTCTATGTATTCTTCAATCTGGTTCAGCGTCTCATCATCCATTTTTTCGCCGTTGCTGTTGACGACCTTGATCCCGTTATCGTAATAGGGATTGTGTGACGCGGAAATCATGATCCCGCAGTCAAAGTCATCGGTCCTGGCGATATAAGAGACGGAAGGAGTGGTTGTTACATGCATGATATATGCATCAGCCCCGGATGCTGTCAGCCCGGTGCAGAGTGCGTATTCGAACATATAGCTGGAGCGGCGGGTATCTTTGCCGATCACAACTTTAGCTTTTTTGTTGAGGCGTTTCCCGTAATACCAGCCGAGAAAACGGCCAATTTGAACCGCGTGTTCAAAGGTCAGTTCTTTGTTTGCCTCACCGCGGAAACCGTCTGTTCCGAAATATTTTCCCATATTATGGATTCCTTAATATGATAAATAAGATATAAAGTTTGCACTAATTATATCTTATTTTGTAAAGGGTATATGACAAAGAGAAAAAAAGAGCGGCCCTTTTTCCGGAGCCGCTCTTCAAATCATTTGCCGACCTTATTTTTCCGGATCAAGGAACCGGTAGCAGAAAGCAGCCAGAACACCGCCGATGAGCGGTGCAACGATGAACACCCATACGCATTTCAGCGCGTCACCGCCCATAAAGAGCGCCGGACCGAAGGAACGGGCAGGGTTCACGGAAGTGCCGGTGAAGAAAATGCCCAGCAGGTGGACAAGGGTCAGGGACAGACCGATCACCAGACCGGCGACCTTGCTGAATTCCTTTTTGGATGTCACGCCCAGAATGGCCAGGACAAAGACGAAAGTGAGGATGACCTCAATGATCAGGGATTTCATGATGCTGCCATCATAGAGGCCATTAGTGCCGAGACCGTACTGTTTTCCGGTAACAGCTGCCAGGCAGGCTGCGCCAAGGATGCCGCCGACGAATTGTGCGGCAACGTATCCGATGAAATCACTGACGCTCATTTTGCCGCTGCAGAGCATGGCAATAGAGACTGCCGGGTTGATGTGGCATCCGGAAACATTGCCGATAGAATATGCCATTGCTACGATTACCAGACCAAATGCCAGAGCGGTGATCAGATATGCAGCATTTCCCTCAGCTGTACATCCGGTAACTGCCGCGGTACCGCAGGCAAAGAACACAAGGACAAAAGTCCCCAGACATTCAGCAATATATTTTTTCATAATAAAAACCTCCAAAATTATAATTCATGGAAACGTAGAGTTTCCATATATTATCAGTGTCCGCGAATTATATCACTATTTCTTCAGGCAGCTATTCTTACTCAATAATATCCGCGTATTTGACAGGGATGACCTTTTCCAGGTCAGCCGGAGCTGTTTCGACCTGACAGCCGATGTGACCGCCGCTGAAAAGAATTGCCGGACAATCCAGCGCGCTGATATCGACTACAGTCGGAAAGAACTTTTTCATACCGATCGGAGAACATCCGCCGTGAATATATCCTGTCAGTCCCAGGAGCTCTTTGGATTTGATCATTTCGATATTTTTTTCATCGACTGATTCCGCGGCTTTTTTCAGGTCAAGCTCAAAGCAGACGGGGATGACAAAGACATAATGCTGCCCGCTTTTTCCGACAGTGACCAGTGTCTTAAAAACCGTCAGAGGATCTTTTCCCAGCAATTCGGCGACTTCCATACCACTGATGGCAGTGATCCCATCTCCATAGGTATAGGATTCGCAGGCGATTTTGTGCTGTTCCAGAATCCTCATGACGTTTGTTTTAACGGTTTTCATTCGTCCTTAAAGTAGTACGGCAGGTAGGGTTCGTTCAGCTGCCACTCAATGTTTTTCAGTTCTTCAACTTCTCTCTGCATATCTTCAACCGTACCCGGTTTGAAGGAAATGTAGGGCATTTTCCAATGACCGCTGCCCGGAGTAATTTCTTTGCCGAGTTCGGCTTCTACTTCATAATACGGATTCCCCGGCATTACGATGTGGACCCAGGTCTTTCCGGGCTTCAGACGGAAATAATTTCCTTCATTGTCAAGAAAACGGATCGGGCGCATCCGCTGGGAATCCCGTTCAAATTTTTCGCTTAATGTTGTCCATGTCGCATGGTAAAGCTTTCCGTCCCGGAAAATCAGCGCCGGCTCATTCGAGATATAATTGAGTTTCACGGTAAAAAGACCGTTCGCGATACTTTGATAAGGCGCCCACTCATGCGGAGCCATCAGGATGATGAGGTTTTCTACCCCAATCTGTTCGCTGTTGGATGAGTCTACATCTGCTTCCAGGGAAAGCGGGTCTTCCACGGAATTCTGCATGCGGTAATATTTTCCGTCGGCTTCATCATAACGCCACAGGATCTGATTGGTTGAGGCATAGCGGAAGAACAGGGAATCTGCCCGTCTTCCTCCTTCCGGAGGTTCTTCGGAGAAATTCAAAGTAAGGTTATTGGGATCTGCCGGAGTGACGAGTTTTGACCATTTGTTCAGGATCCTTTGATAATTTTCAAGCGGCAGTTCCGGATAAAGCTGATTTCCGTTTACACCATACCATAATTCAAGGCTGAGAATTCCCGATTGAAGAACGGATTTTGAAGTTCCGCCCGCGATGATGATGCCGCCGTATTGTTTGCGCAGTTCTTCCAGCCCGTAAATTGCCGAAGAAATTCGGGAAACAGAAGCAATCGGCATTTCTCCGTAATACATCAGCATCGGACGGGATTCTTCATCGCCGACATACATTTCAAAGACCCATTGCGCCTGGCTGTGTCCGGAGGATGGCCGATATACGGAAGGGTATCGTGCCAGCGGAACAAAAACCGGCGGCATGGTAAGAAGGTCCGGGTTGGAAACCGGTGTCCCGGTCATCGGGTTGAGAACCGTCTCATGGCTTGAGTTGCTGATGGTGGGACCGGGTTCTTCCGCGTTTTGGAAGGCTGAAAGGCTGAACACCATCATCAGCAGAATGGTGATCAGCATGATTTTGCGAAATGTTTTCATTGTTTTCTCTCCTCATCCTCGAAAAATTTCGTAACCATTATTTTTCATGAAAAGACTGATTTATTGGCAGAAAGGGATAATTTCTGCCATTCCCGTGTTGGCACAGGGAAGCGGATCAATTCTTTCATAATACTATTTTACACAAAAAAATCTGCTTGTCAGTTACTTTGTTGTTTCTTGTTCATCCGGGATGATTCCTTAATCTTTTATAAAAAGTCATAAAGCCTGACAAAAATCTAATATAATTAGAATTAGTGCTGAAATGTTTTCAGCCGGAAAGGGTCGAAAATGGCAAATAATTTAGATATCAATAATAACCTTACGATTCGTGACATAATGGATGTCACGCCTTCACAGCGAATTGCCATGCTGATCGACGGTGATAACGCGCAGCCATCCATGATTGAAAAGATGCTTGCGGAGACAACAAAATACGGGTTGATAACGATCCGGCGGATTTATGGTGACTGGACTGCTTCCAACATGGGAGGCTGGAAAGAGGTTTTGCAAACGCATGCAATTCAGCCGATCCAGCAGTTTCGGTACACAGTCGGGAAAAATGCTACTGACAGCGCAATGATAATTGACGCGATGGATCTGTTTTATTCCGGGTCAGTGGACGGTTTTTGCCTTGTTTCCAGTGACAGTGATTACACCAGATTGGCAACGCGGATTCGTGAGAACGGTATTTTTGTGATGGGGATCGGGAAAAAACAGACGCCCCGCGCGTTTGTGAATGCCTGCGATTTGTTTGTATATACGGAGAACCTGGGACCGGTTGAACCGGCAAAGGCCGAATCTGCAAAAACTGCTACGAGAAAAAAGCGGACAAAAAAGAACAGCGAAGAAAAAGATAATAACCCGCAGAACAATCCGATCCCGCTGCTGAAAAAAGCTTTCGATCTTGCGGCGCAGGACAGCGGATGGGCCTTTTTGGGGTCTCTCGGTCACCATATCCGGCAGCTGGATCCGGGTTTTGATTCCCGTACCTTTGGCTTCCGTCAGCTTTCACTGTTGATCCAGGCATATCCTGATGAATTTGAGACCAAAGAAGTCAAGGGTTCTGATGGTACGTCCGTGATTTATGCACGTTTAAAGAGTTGAGTGATTTTATGAATTTTCGGGAACAGGCTGTTGAATTAGTAAAAAGCGTTGACAGAAAGAAAATCGGAATAACCTTTCTGCAAAAGGCAAAATTATTTGCCTGGGAAACAGGCTTGGGGCCGGTGATGAACGCTCTTCCTGATGCTTTTGGTCAGCAGGCTGTTCTCAGTTTCCCGGGACAAAGGGTAAAGTATCCTTTTCCCTGCTGTGAACATAACGGCAGGGTTTTTCTTGCGTTGACACCGCTTGAACTGAACAGCGTGCGGGACAAGCTGCTTCATAATCCGAGTGTGGAATTGTGGCTGAAAAGCGGCTGGTTCGCAGGTACAGCCCGCCTGATGTCGGCAGATGAACAGGATGAAATCATGCGGGTCATCTCAGATGACCGCTTCTATGGGAAGATCCGTAAGGATTTTGGCGGAACCTCTTTAAAGGATCACAGCCTTCTGGAGGTTGTGAGGAATGCACCCTGCACCGGGAAAAACGGTCCGGGCAGTAAAGCCTGGCTTTGGTCCCTGGCCGCTGTGTTGTTACTATTCTCAAAGAAAAAGAAATAGAATTGACTTGCCGGAAAAATCAAATAAAAAATTTTCCCGGCAGCTGTGTATTATGATAACAGGCTATTAAATTATGTACAATCAATATCAACCATACTATGAGGTCCGGCAGGATAAGCCGAACAGAAATAAAAATAACGGACCATCCTGGGGTACTGTGCTCCTGATTGCTCTGATAGCTGCGATTCTGGGTGGGTTTATCGGCGGTGCTGTTGGCGGAAATCAGGATATGCATTTTCTGAATCTCCCGTTTATCAATAATGAGAAATCCGTTGAAACACCGCAAAACACTGTCGATGTGTCGGAAATAAATGCTCTTCAGAATCAGGTCAGAGATTTGCAGATCAAAGTTGATGAGCTTGGTACAGTCCCGACAACAGGTCATCTGGAAGCTGATACGGTGGAAGTTTCAAGCCAGATCACGCGGGTCGTTGAGGAAGTCGCGCCAGCGGTTGTGACGATCACCGCGGTAATTCCGGGGACAATGACGTATTTCGGACGTACTTCGGATTCTACGTCCATGGGTTCCGGGGTGATCATCAGTGAAGATGGTTATATTCTGACCAACAATCACGTTATCAGTGAAGGACGGGAATATTACGCCGAACTCGCAAACGGAACAGTGCTGCAGGCGCAATTGATCAGCGCGGATTCGTTTTCAGACCTGGCGGTCCTGAAAGTTGAAGGAACTGTGCCTGCTGTCGCGAAATTGGGAAATTCAGATTTGCTGAAACCGGGCGAAACAGCTATTGCGATCGGTTCCCCTCTCGGGAATTTCAAAAATACAGTAACTGTCGGTGTTATCAGCGCTACAGGGCGTTTTCTGGAATCTTCAAACGGCTACCAGATGGAAAACCTGATCCAGACGGATACGGCGATTAATCAGGGTAATTCCGGCGGTCCGCTGGTCAATCTCGCCGGTGAAGTGATCGGAATCAATGTTATGATCGTCCGCGGGTCAAGCTATTCCAGTGCGACTGCTGAAGGTCTCGGGTTTGCGATCCCGTCGAATACCGCCAAACTGATCAGTGATCAGATCATTCAAAACGGTGCTTTCAGCCGTCCTGTTCTTGGCATCCGCTGGACGGAAATTACTGCCCGGATGGCAAGAGCTTATCGGCTTCCTACCGATTCCGGTGTTTATATTATGGAAATTACCCCCGGCGGTCCGGCTGAAAGGGGCGGCCTGCAGGTGGATGATATCATCATTCGCATAGGCGATTATACGATTGCTGAAAACGGTTCTTTCTATAATTGTCTGTTCAAATACAGTCCTGGCGATACGGTTGAAATCGAAGTATACCGCGGATCGGTTACCAAAACCTTTGTCGTCACACTCGCGGGTGATGCGGACAGGGTGAATGTTACCCGATTGTGAAAATCCAAAGCTGCTGCGGGACTGTCCTTTTTCGGGACGGTCCCGGAAAACAGCGCTTTGAATGGCAGCATTGAATCAATTCATCCCGGGATCCTGATCGGATGACGGGAACAAATGAAGGATGGATAAAGATAAATGGAACAGAAAACAGATCGTTTGACATCTGTTCAGGTTCAGGCTTTTTTGGTACTGTCAATCCTTGCCGGTTTGACAGCACTTTTTTTTACTTTTGCGAATCCATCCGGTGCCGGCAGCGCTAAAATCGGAGCTTATTCTGTCAGCCGCTGGCTGCTGGGTTTTGGGACGGCCGCGCTGACTGCCGGTTTTGCCGGAATGCTTGTCTCTGATAAGCGTACAAACGGGGCTGTTACCAGCCGGATAAATAATTTCCTGTGCAGCGGTAATCGGGCATATTTTGTTTTCCTTGCTTTGATTTTTGGCTTGTTCCTCAGTCTCTGGGCATTCAAATTTTCATGGCTGTTTATCCCGAGGAACCTTCGGCCTCAGATATTATGGGCTGCGGTGGTTTTTCTTTCTGCGGCAGGGATCATTTTATTTACATTCCGGGGTACATTCAAAGCTGATAATGTGGTCGAAAAGTACCGCTTGTTTCCCAAACTCAGCAGTCTTTCCGGAAAACAAAAGATATCGCTCTGCGTTTTATGTCTCATCGGCATTATCTATATTATCGTTCTGCTGCCCTCAAATATCAGCGGGTCCCGTGACTGGGATGATTTCCGGCATTACGGCGGGGATGAGTATGTAGTCTATCCGATCCTGCAGAATGTCGCCAATACGGGAAATTCCTACAGTGAATGGCTATACCATCATTACATTCATGAAGACTACCATTACGGATATCCGTTTTACGCAGTTTCCTGGCTGGTATTGCAGCCGATTCATTTATTTATCGGTGCGGATTATATTCAGCGGATCGACCTGACGCTGCCCACATTGCGTACCATGGTGTCAGTTGTTCCGATGATGCTGGGCTGCCTGATCCTGGTTTATATGACGACGAGATTTTCAAATCCTTTTGTCAGTGCGGCTGTTTATCTGTTTTTACTGACGGCACCGGGTTCTCTGCAGAATAACCAGGGATTTTGGCATCCGGATGGTTTGAATTTGTTTTTTGTCTGCGCCGGGCTATGTTTTTTGCAGCGGGATCGTCTGCGTTTTGGCAGAAACTTTTACCTGTGTGCTTTTTTTGTGGGGCTTTCAGCCGCGACACGGCTGTTCGGCTTTTTCTTTTTCCTGGCTGTTTTTGTCAGTTTGTTATGCGGGGTGATTTCGAAACGCCTGGATATCAAAAAAGCTGTAGTGAAAGGAATGCTGTTTATTCTGGTGATGTTCGGGACGATTTTGTGGAGTTCTCCCTTCATGTTTCGTGCGGACGCCCGGCGGAATATGGCTGCCATTCTTACGGAAAAGGCCGGGGAGATGAGCACCGGATACGATTCGGATTTTACGGATATGAAAAATGATTACCGTCCCGGCTGGAATGCCTGGTATCCGGCATTTGAAGATCATTTCACTGAAATGTTCTGCTTCTTTTTCCTTCTGTTTTCACTTGTGACAGCCTGTTTTATCGGCAGGGACCGGTGGACTTTTTGTGTCATTGCACTCTGGTGGGTCGTGGTGGCTGTTTACCTGATCTGGTTCATCGCGGTAAAATCCACACAGTATGTACTGCCCGTGATGCTGCCGCTGATGAGCTGTATGTTCGCGCTGCCGCGGGCTTTGTCTGTTTTGAAAAATAAACGGGTTCAGATCGGAGCCTGGTTCCTGTCAGCCGGTATCTTTGCGGTTCAGCTTGTTATCAATCTCATCAAGATCGCGCCGCGGTTCCAATGAAGAGGTGTTTTCATATGCAGGTTTATTTTTTGAAGGGAAAATTGAAAGTTAACCTTTTATCCCCTTTTTTTTGGAAATACTGAAAAACAAGGTATGATACAGTTGATTGAGGATTTATGTATATTTTGAAAAAAACGGTCAGCCTGATCCTTACACTTTTCCTGTTCTCCTTTGCCGCGTTTATGGCATTTCAGATCATCCCGGGGGACAGTGTCGTCGCGATGCTGGGTACAGAGGCTACTCCTGAGCAAATCGCGCAGATGCGTTCGGAATTGGGGTATGACCGGCCGATCCTGGTCCGTTACTGGAACTGGATTTCCGGTTTTGCTAAAGGTGATCTCGGGATTTCTCTGGGATATCGGATGCCGGTCGCGGAAATATTGAAAGACAAGATCCCGGTAACCGCAGCGCTTTCAGTGCTGGCTTTTCTGATCATTCTGGTTGTCTCCTTCCCGCTGGGCATACTGTACGCAAAATTACTGGGCAGTCCGCTGAACAGCCTGCTGGTCGGGATCAACCAGATCTTGATGTCTATCCCGCCCTTTTTTATCGGCATTATCTTTACATTTGTTTTTGGGCTCGGTCTTCGTTTGTTCGTGCCGGGAAATTTCATCTCCCGGACAGAAGATCCGCTGAAATTCTGGACTTATCTCTTCTTCCCGGCTCTGGCGATTGCCCTGCCGCGCTGCGCTCAGACCATCAAGCTGCTGCGGGCGTCCATTTTGACGGAAATGACGAAGGATTATGTCCGTTCGGGAACCAGCCGCGGAAATACAAAAAACCGTCTCCTGTATGTTCATGTACTCCGCAACGCGCTGATCCCGGTCATCACTTTTCTGGCCATGACCTTTTCCGGGATCGTAGCCGGCAGCATTATTATCGAGCAGATATTTGTCATTCCCGGCATCGGACGTCTGCTGCTGCTGTCGATTTCTAACCGTGATTATCCCATGGTGCTGACGATCGTGATGATCATAGCCCTGGTGGTTATCCTGATGAATTACCTGGCGGATCTGTTATGTCAGATCGTTGATCCGCGGACACGCTTAAGATGAGGAATAAACGTAAATGAAAAAACGGAATTATAACCTCATTTTCGGAATCATCATCACCACGTTTGTCGTGATTTTGCTTACCATCGGGATCTTTTGGACGCCGTATGATCCGGACATGATGAATGTCAAGCTGCGGCTCACAGGACCTTCGCCGGAACATATTCTCGGATGCGACAACTTTGGACGGGATATCTTTTCCCGTGTATTGAAGGGCGGCGTCAGTACCTTATGGATCTCTGTTTTTACGGTTCTTTTTGGCCTTGTGTGCGGGGTGATCGTCGGTGCTTTTACCGGATATTACGGCGGGGTTCTTGATGAAGTCGTCATGCGTTTGAATGATGTACTGAACTCATTCCCGTCGATCTTATTTTCACTGGTGATTGTCAGTCTGCTGGGGCCCGGAAAGAAAAATGTTGTGATTGCCCTGGGGCTGCTTTTCATTCCGAGTTTTGCCCGTATTACCCGAAGTGAATTTTCCCGTATCAAAAATATGGATTATGTCAAATGCGCGAAGCTCGAAGGAGTTCCTCCGCTGCGCATCATGTTTGTTCATATTCTTCCGAATGCGGTCAATACGCTGCTGAGCACGACCGCTATCGGGTTTAATAACGCGGTTTTGGCAGAAGCCAGTCTGAGCTTTCTCGGCATCGGTGTACAGCCCCCGGACCCGAGTCTGGGCAGGATGCTGGCGGAATCCCAGACATATCTGTTTTCCGCTCCCTGGTATACACTTTCCGCGGGCGGAATGATCATTCTGCTGGTTCTGGGTTTCGGGCTGCTTTCAGATGGATTGGGGGATATCGAATGATGCTCGAAGTCAAAGATCTCGTGATCCGTTTTCATGACCGTATCGGAGGAGAGGCTGTCCACGGCGTCAGTTTTTCAATGGCTGCCGGTGAGCGTCTTGGTATTGTCGGTGAGTCCGGTGCAGGGAAAACCCTCACTGCCCTGGCCATCACGCGCCTGCTTCGCGAGGATAATGCTGAATTACTCGGTTCGATCCGGTTTATGGGCCATGATATGCTGAATACAAGCGGCAAAGAAATGCGGAAAATCCGGGGAAAAGAGATCGGTTTTATTTTTCAGGATCCGGTGGCTTCGCTGAATCCCCTGATGCCGGTCGGTCCGCAGATCGAGGAACCCCTGCTTCTCCATACGGATCTTTCCAAAGCAGAGCGGGAAGAGCGGGTGCTGCAGGCGATCCGGGATGTTGACCTGCCTGAGCCTGAAGTGACGATCCGCAAATATCCGCACCAATTATCCGGCGGACAGTGCCAAAGGGTAATGATCGCTTCCGCTTTGATCTGTCATCCCTCTTTGCTGATCGCGGATGAACCGACGACCGCGCTGGACGTAACAGTCCAGACGCAGATCCTGAAGCTGCTGAAACGGAAAAATGAAGAGGAAAACGTCGGGATCCTGTACATTTCCCATGACCTTTCTCTGGTACGCCGTCTTTGCACACGGGTCATTGTGATGTATAACGGCAATATTGTGGAAACGGGAGATGTTGAGCAGATTTTTACCCACCCGAAAGAAGAATATACCCAGCGGCTGATCGCGGCGATCCCTACGAGGAGTAAGCGTTATGTCTGATAACATTGTCAACGTGGAAAATCTCAACGTCTGGTATGGAAAGCCGCAGATTTTCGGCCGCGGAAAACGGGTCCAGGTACTGCATGATGTGAGTTTTTACCTCAGACGCGGTGAAATTTTAGGTCTTGTCGGTGAGTCGGGATGCGGCAAGAGCACACTGGCAAGGACGATTCTCGGCATTGAAAAGGATAAAACCGGTACGATTACACTCAATACATACCGTCCGCAGATGGTGTTCCAGAACCCGTACGGCTCTTTGAATCCCTATAAAAAAGTCGGCTGGATCATTGAAGAACCGCTGCGTGTATTGAACAAGTATGACGGTAAAGAACGGAAGAAGCGGGTGTGCGAACTGCTGGAACGGGTAGGACTGCCGGAGTCTTATTTACAGCGGTATCCGGATGAGCTTTCCGGCGGACAGCGCCAGCGTGTGGCGATTGCGGCTGCTTTGATCCAGCAGCCGGAGCTTATTTTCCTTGATGAGCCTGTTTCTGCTTTGGATGTAACCGTACAGGCACAGATCCTTCGTCTGCTGATCGATATCAAAAAACAATTTAACCTGAGTTATCTTTTCATTTCCCATGATCTGAATGTGATTTATCAGATTTGCGACCGTGTGATGGTGATGAAAAAGGGCGAGATCGTTGAACAGGGGGAGATAGAATCGGTTTATTATCATCCTCAGCATCCCTACACACAGCAGCTGCTGACTGAATAATAAAAAACCCGGCTCCGGTTTCCCTGTTACATTTGAATTTGAGTTTTTTGGCTGAAAATCAGCTTGTATCAAAACTGAAAAGTGGTGTATGATAAAAGTGGAAAGAGAAAAACTCTATGAATAAACCGAAAATTGCGTTAGTATGCCATCGCGGTGAAAATCCGGGAAATAACCGGATCCTGCCGGATTCATTAGGCACAACTTATATTAATTCTGTCATTAAAGCGGGAGGTCTCCCGTTTTTGATCCCGCTTGATTTCCCTCTGGATAACCTGAATATTATCCGTGAATCCTTTGACGGTCTTCTGTTGACAGGCGGCGGGGATGTGGATACCAAACGCTACGGCGGGATCGAGCATCCTTCGGTCGGTGAAGTGTGGCCGGTTCGGGATGAGATCGAATGCCGCCTTTACCATCTCGCGCTTGAGACGGAGTGGCCTGTCTTCGGGATCTGCCGGGGTATCCAGATCATGAATGTCGCTGCCGGCGGAAAGCTGTACAGCCATATTCCGGATCAGGTACCGACGGTAAAGCATGTTCATAATCAGCCGACCGGGACGCCGCGGGATCATCTGGTACATGATGTTTTGATTGAACCCGGTACGTTGCTTCACCAAATCATCGGGAAGGACCGGATCCCTGTGAACAGCTTCCACCATCAGGCAGTATCTGTACCGGGGGAAGGCATGAAAGTCACCGCTTTCAGTGATGATGGGATCATTGAAGCAATTGAAAATCCGGATCATCCCTTTGTCCTTGGCGTTCAGTGGCATCCGGAATGCATGCAGCAATATGATGACCATATGAAGCTTTTCAGGGCTTTTGTTGAAGCGAGCCGCAGGCTCTGACCGGTTCTTACCTGCAGAAAGAGAGAGAAGGTTTATGGCACTTGTTTATATCAGTGCGGGAAGCAATCAGGGAAACCGGCTGGATTATCTGCGCATGGCGGCACAGTTGCTTCCGCCTGCGGTTAAAATTCTCCGCACTTCGGACCTGTATCTGACTGAGCCCTGGGGATATAAACCGCAGCCTTCTTTTTATAACCTTGTCTGGGAAGCGGAAACGGATTTGGATCCGGAAAGCCTGCTGAAGTATTTTAAGGAAATTGAAACACGGATCGGAAGAGTCAAGACGCTGCGTTACGGTCCGCGTGTGATCGATCTGGATATTTTGCTGTACAATGACCGTACCTATCAATCGCAGGGACTTACGATTCCTCATGCGATGATGCGTGAACGCCGTTTTGTTCTGCAGCCGCTTTGCGATTTGATCCCGATGGAGCAGGATCCGGTCACCAAAAAGACCTGGTTTGATTTTTTGCAGTCATGCCCGGCGGACAGCGTGGAAAAGCTTGATGTATCCATGGAGTTCGACCGCCCCCTGATCAATTGGGGGCTCCGGAGCTACACGATGGGCATTATCAATCTGACGCCGGACAGTTTTTCCGGTGATGGATTGATGAATGGTCAGAATGTGATCACGGGAGCTTTGCGCCGGTGTGAGGCATTCCTGGAAAACGGTGCGGATATCCTTGATTTCGGCGCGGAAAGCACCCGCCCCGGTTTTGAAGAGGTTGATGATAACACTGAAATGATGCGGCTGGTTCCGGTGCTGAAGGAAGTACGCCGCCATTTTCCCAAAGCTTTGCTTTCGGTGGACAGCAGAAAATATGAGGTGATCCGGGCAGCATTGGATTGCGGGATCGACTGGATCAATAACACGGGAACTTCCAAAGATGAAAAACTGGATGCGCTGTGCGCGGAAAGCGGCAAAGTCACTGTGCTGATGCGTTCGGAGTCTTTGCGGAAAGCGCCGGATGAGATGCTGACACCGGAAAGGATCCTTGAGCGAGTGCGGTCTCAGCTGCTGGACCGGGTGAGTAATGTTCAAAAATACGGGATGAGGCAGAATAATATTGTGTTGGATCCCGGGATCGGATTCGGCAGCTCGCCTTCTGTCGATTTGGAAATAATCCGGCAGGTCCGGCAGATTTCCCTTTTGGGCTTTCCGATTTTGATCGGAGCCAGCAGAAAATCATTTTTGGGACGTTATCTGAACAGGCCGATCAGTGAGAGAATTGCAGGTACATCAGCGGTGCTGTGCTACGCAATTTTAAATGGCTGCGATGTAATTCGCGTACATGATGTAAAATATATGAAGGATATCGCGATCATGAGCGATATGCTGAGAAAATAGTGTTTCGTCGTTCGTTGAACAAAAATTGCTGTTTGACAGCTGCAGCTGACAATAAAATACCAAAGGAGTAAAAATGGGTAAGTATATCGGATGTGATCTTGGCGGCACAAATATTAAGGGCGCCATTGTTGATTCGGAAAAAGGGATCGTTTATGGAGTCCGCTCCATTCCGACGATGGCTCACAAGGGTCATGATGCTGTAATTAATCGGATCGCTGAATTCTTTAAATCAATGATTACCGAATCCGGTATCAATCCCACGGAGATATTGGGCGCCGGGGTCGGTCTGCCGGGCGCGATCGATTCCCATACCGGTGTTTCGGTTTTTATGACCAACCTGCCGGATCACTGGGTCAATGTACCGGTTGCGGATATGCTCAAAGAAAAAACCGGAATTCCGACTTTTCTCCTGAATGATGTCAACGCCATTACCTGGGGTGAGCTTCGTTTCGGCGCTGCCCGGGGCTGTTCCTCGGCTGTCTGTTTCGCATTGGGAACCGGCATCGGCGGCGGGATCGTGATTGACGGGAACCTTGTCCTCGGAAAAACAGGTGTTGCCGGCGAACTCGGACATCTGGTCGTTGAACCTCATGGAAATGCCTGCAACTGCGGCGGCCGGGGCTGTCTGGAGACTTATGCATCCGGTCCGGCCATCCGTTCCGCGGCAATGAAAGCGGTCGCTCACGGCGGAACGACCATCCTCGGCGAGCTTTGTGATTTTGACCTGAATAAAATGGAAGCCCGTACGGTCGCGCAGGCTGCGATAAAAGGC
The DNA here is from genome assembly GCA_902786265.1 of uncultured Chloroflexota bacterium. Taxonomy (GTDB): domain Bacteria; phylum Chloroflexota; class Anaerolineae; order Anaerolineales; family Anaerolineaceae; genus Flexilinea. The sequence goes on from CADACE010000037.1 coordinate 33,928, forward strand.
GACCGGATGGCGATCGATATTTATAACCAGGCCGGTTTTTATCTCGGGATCGCTGTTTCGAATATGATCATGGCGCTTGAACCGGAACGGGTGATCATTACCGGCGGTGTGGCTGCGGCGGGTGAACTGCTGCTTACGCCGGTCCGGCAGGTCGTATATGAACGGGTCCATGTTACGCCGCTGAAGGGAATTACCATTCTTCTCGGTGAATTGGGCGACAATGCAGGGGTGATGGGCAACTCCATGTGGGCGGAAAAATGTCTGTCTCAGAAGTGATCTGAATAAAATATAACAGGGTTTATCCGGGCCGGATGCGTACAGACATTGCATCCGGCCTTTTTTTGTTTTTTTATATGTCCTGCATGGGAACAGGGAAAGTTTATATTATAATGTAACTGGAGAGATAGGAATGGAGAGAGAGCCTATGAACACAAATGAATATGAAAGCGAAGCGCGGAAGCGCTATAAAAAACGCGGTCTTTACGAAGAGCCTCAAAATCAGCGGCAGATTTTTCAGAATGAATTATCCCATAAACTGATCCCTTCCATGGGGGATTATCTTCTTGCCTTAATTGCAGGACTCTGTGCGGGTACAGCGCTGATGCTGGGGGCAGACGCGTTATGGATTTTTACCGCGGCTTTGATCCCCTTTTGCGGTCCCTTTTTGGGAATTTCATTGTCATGTACCGCGGGGTCAATTCGGTTTTTGGGAAAATCACTTGGCAAATATTTGCTGATCCTCCTGCTGTTCCTGATCGGATCCCTGATCATGATCCTGATCCTTCACGGTTCACATACTCCGAAGGAAGCTGTGACGGAATTCTTTTCCCGGCAGAATATTTATGCAGTCTTCGTCGTTGCGGTGGGAGTAGTCGTTTGCGTTTTGCAGCTCAATCGAAATAATTCTACGGCGCTTGGTGCTTTCAGTTCCGCTTTGATGGTGTTTATTATGGCGCCGCTGACCGTCGCCGGCTGGGCATTTATCAGCGGGAACCGCGATCTGGTATTTCCCGCGTTGGAAACGGGCTTACTGTACAGTCTGATCGCTTTGATGCTGGCCTGTGCCGCTTTTTATCTGATACGTGCCGGAAGTCCTGTTGTCTCCGGTATTCTGATGAGCCTGGTGCTGATGATCCCCGGCATATTTGCTTCCGCAGCCTGTCTTGGTTTTCTGCCTGCTTCGGTGGAAGAGAATTTTAACCAAAAGAAAGCAGCGATGATGCAGAGCATAAATCTGGTTACTTTTACTCCAACCAGCACACCTACCGCGACTGCGACGAACACTGCCACGCTGACACCGACAAACACTGCGACTCCAACGCAGACGGCGACAGGGACATCGGTCACACCATCGGCAACCATGACGAGTACCGCTACACTGACGCCGACAGTAACCGGAACGGCAACCAGAACACCGGTTACGCCGACACCGACGTCAACATACACCGCCACGGTTACTCCTTCGATCACACCTACCCGCACTCTGATCCCGACGATGACACCGACGAAGACAAAGATGATGACACCTACCCCTGTTTACGGGATCGTAAGTGTCAAGGGAGATACCGGTGTGCTGGTCCGGACAACACCTTCTCTGGTTTCTGATGTCATTAAAGGCCTGTATAATAACGCGATACTGGAAATTACCGGCCAAACCGTCTACGCGGACGGATATACCTGGATCAGTGTCAAAACAAATGAAGGGTACGAAGGCTGGGTAACGGTCGAGGTACTGCGTACGGCCACGCCCGGACCTAATAACTGATTTCCGGCTGCGGATGAAGTCCGCTCTGCGCCTGCTGCGCAGCAACATAAATGCCGGATGTCAGTTTTCTGTCCGGCTCCCTTATTCTTTTGTCTTATTCGTCGAAAGAATAATTGTCAAGAATAAAAATTTAATAAATATTTAACAGATATGCTTTTTTAAATTGGTATAATTGTAATTGTTTTGCAAAGGAGTTATATTATGGAAATCAATAAAAAAGCTGACGGTTCCAATCTTGAAATTGCCCTTTCCGGCAGACTGGATACAACAACTGCTCCGGAATTTGAAAAATCACTGAAAGAATCAATAAACGGAGTTACGGATCTGACAATAAATTTTGAGGGTTTGGATTACATTTCTTCGGCGGGTCTGCGCGTGCTGCTCTCGGCTCAAAAGATGATGAATGCTTCCGGCGGAAAAATGAAGGTCATCGGTGCCAATGACATTGTAAAGGAAATCTTTGATGTGACCGGCTTTTCCGATATTCTGACGATCGAGTAGGCGGGAAACTGCACCGTACTGTCTCAAAATGCCTGTTAACCTTATATCTCATGTCATGAGATATTTCCGTTACATGTAATATTTTGAACCGCAATGAACATAAAAATTGTTTATTGTGTGGTTATTTGTTTTTAATCAGTACCCTGTCTTTGTGAAAATGTTAAGTGAGCATAAAAATCAGGATGAGCATTCATAAAATAGACCTTCATATGCATTCGACCATTTCAGACGGAACGGATACGCCGGAAGAAATGCTCGAAAAAGTAAAAGCGGCCGGTATCGATTTGTTTTCCGTAACTGATCATGACGCCATAAAAGCCTGTATTTCGATAAAAGAAATTCTTCGGGCGGATTGTCCTTTGTTCATCTCCGGCGTTGAGTTCTCGTGCAGGGATTCACTGGGTAAATATCATATTCTCGGGTATGGCTATGATTCATCTGCGGAAGCGATCTGTTCCCTTGTTGAGACAGGTCATTCTTCCCGGATGAAAAAATTAGGAATGCGCCTGGATGCATTACGTGAGATATTCGGAATTGAATTTTCAGATAAGGATGCCGCGGAGCTTTATGCCAACAATAATCCGGGCAAACCGCATATCGCGAAGCTTCTGGTGAAATACGGTTTTGCGGAAACGGTAAACCAGGCTTTTGCAGATTTCCTGAATAAGGCAAAAATTCCCAATATCTATGTCAGTCCGGAAAGAGCCATCTCTGCAATTCTGGAAAGCGGCGGAATTCCTGTTTTGGCTCATCCTTCCTTTGGCAGCGGTGATGAGACGATCATGGGCGATGAGATGGATGAAAGATTGCAGCGCCTTATTGGATTCGGTCTCAAAGGGGTTGAAGCTTATTATTCCGGTTTTTCACCTGTTATGCAGAAAGAGATCCTCGGCTTTGCGGAAAAATATAATTTGTATGTCACGGCAGGCAGTGATTACCATGGTGAAAACAAGCTGGTGATGCTTGGTGACAACAATCTGGATGATGTTGATCAGGCTCCTGCAGGCCTGCATCGCTTTTTGGAGGATGTTTCCTACCGGTAGAACGGTGGGATGTACGGACTGATCCGAAAGTATTTTTTATTATCCGGCAGAAGCCGGTCTTATACTTAAATCAGGAGTTATTAATTATGAAATATGGAAAACGAATGTTCAGCGGATTGTTGTTCTCATTCGTATTGGTCATGGGCTTTGCTTTTCCGGTATTTGCTCAGGGTGAAGCTGCTGCTGCAGAAACAGCGCTTGAAAATCAGCTGACACACGAAGATCTTCAGGCAATGAACGGAGAAGATATTGACATTTTTGAGCACAACGGCCGTGTCACATTTGTCTCCGGAAAATGTACGGAAGATCCGGTGCCCGATCTGGAATCAGCGGCAGCGGTTGTGGAATCGATGGTTGAGCTCCTTGGCGGTGATATCCGTACGCAGTTTATTCCCTGGAGAGACCTGACTGATGCTTTCGGCAACAGGTATTATGTATTCAAGCAGATCTATGCCGGAACAACTGTTATGGGCGGAGCGGTGAAAGTCATAACCGATCCGGAAGGGAACATGATCGGTCTCAGCAGCAGTCTTGAAACCGACCTGCCGGAAATTGAAGAATCCGAAGGCATTACCGCGGAAGAGGCAGAGCAGATCGTGCTGAAGTATGCGGAGGAAAATAATCAGCCCCTTCCGACTGTGCTTGAGGGATACACTGACAAGATGATCCTTCCTGTGATCCTCAGCCTTGATATTGATGATGAGCAGGAGAATGCCTCCCGCTTTGTCTGGGTGGTATATACTGACAATCCGGATAGTCCGGTGAATCACAGTTCGGAATTTCCTTACCTAGCTCATTATGTGACCATGGCCGGTGAGTACCTTTACAGTCTGGAAACGCTGGTGCCCGGTGACGCGGTGTCTTCAACCGGGTTTGATTCCGAATATGTGTTTTTTGACATGGAACCGGCAGAATATACCGGATATGTGGATCTTTCTGACGGTACGGAAAAGGAAATCACTGTCACCGTCATGCGCGACAAACGCACCGGGATGTATTTTCTGGGCAATATTGAACGGAAGATCGTTGTTGCCAACTGTTATGAATTCCTGTATAACGGCGGCAGGATCGCCCTGGAATACAGTCCTGACAATAAGGAATGGGATCAGGTGGGACTGCTGTCTTTGTATAATTACTGCCGTGTTTATGATTATTACAAAGAAATCGGCTGGATCGGCGGTGACGGACTCGGCACACCGATTTTGATCCTGAATGATTACCAGGATAAGAACCACGTGCAGGTGGATAATGCTGCGTTTGTCGGCAACTATCTGGGCTGGTCGATGTTCCTGACCAGTTACGCCAATGATTTGGCACAATGTCTTGATGTGATCGCGCATGAATTCACCCATTGTGTGACCGACGCGACGATGACCTATAATTCGTATGTGAATGATTATGGCGCTATCAATGAAGGAATGAGTGATATCCAGGGGCAGATTTGTGAAATGATGTCAGGCGATACGAAAGATGCCACCTGGCTGCTCGGTGATAACAGCATCGAACCGTTCCGTTCTATGAGCAACCCCCGCCTTTTGAATCAGCCTGAATTCAGCTGGGACCTTTATTACACGCCAAAGGTTCAGACTCCCACACTGATCAATGATCACGGTGGTGTCCACTCCAATTCTTCATTGCTGAACAATGTGGCTTATCGTCTTGTCGCGAATGGCGGGATGACCCTGGAAGAAGCCCGGGCATTCTGGTTCGCGGTAGACTGCACCATGGTACCGGGGACAGATTATCCGCAGCTGTGTGACCTACTCCCCTGGGTATTGAAATCACAGGGAATGGATCAATATCAGACAGCTCTGACCCAGGCATTGGACGCTACGCGGCTTGGCAATGATACGCTTCCGGATTTCTTTGATGAAGACCGCGCGCTTGTGAAACTGACTTTGCCTGACAACGAAAACTTCACTAACGGCAACTGGGCGATGTGGTATTTCAGCGTCGATATTCATGGATTTGTGGAAAAGGTTGCAAACATCTTTAATGTGATGTCAAGCGGTGATTATTCGGAACTGCCGCAGGCGCTTCAGCAAATGCTTGCGGAACCTGAACTGACTCCGGAACCGGAAAAAATCGAGCCGGAAAATAATGATAAGGGATTTTTCAGTGAAATATCAGAGTTCTTATCACTTTTGGAAAGTTCTGCCGAATCTCAGCCAACTCCGGAACCGACACCTGAGGCTTATGAAATGTCCGCCGAAGATTACAGAGAGCTTAAATTCTGGCTGACTGAGGAATTTGCTGATGTGATCTATTCCACATTCAGTTTTGCCGGGCAGGATGGACGGACCATTCAGATGGTAAGCGTTCCCGGACGCACGATCCCGATCCTGCTTTATGTGTCTTTCTCCGGAGAAAACGTAACTCCTGACCAGATGATCCCGGCGATTTTTATGAACGGGCGTTGGTATGAAATACCGGACATGATGAGTTTCACGACTGCGGAAGAGGGCGAAGAACAGCCTCCCGTGATGGAAGATGAAAAGATTTCCCGGCTTATGGAAGATACGGTTGCCAATATTTTTGAGAATTTGGGCAATGTCAAGAGTATTGATGACGCGCTGGACCTGATTTCGTACACGGTAAAAGGCGGTGAGGTCAATGAAATCCCGGCGGATGGTCTCGAGGCGATCGTGATCCCTGAGGTACCTGAGAAAACTGATGAAGAGGTCTCCGTTCCGGAAGATAATATTCCTCCCAGAAAGTCGCGCCCGAAGACTGAAACGGAGTAAACAGCTTTTTTGATATCGATAACAGACCGGATGGTGACGAACCATCCGGTTTGTTATAATGTCATAAAATAATGATAAAAATCCTGTTTTTTATATGCATTTTATCGTTTTAGGAGTATGATTCACTCAAATTTGGGACTAATTAATGAAAAATCCCATTAGTAATATGAGGTGTTAAAATGCCAGAAGAAGAAGTTTTAGCTGTTTCTAACAGCGATGCACTTGCTGCCGGAGGTATCCTGGGTGCCATTTTGGCAACATTGGGTATTTTCTTTTTTGTTTTTGTAGCTGCCTGGTATATTCTCCAGGCCATTGCCTATTGGAAGATCTTTGTCAAAGCCGGAAGACCCGGCTGGCACAGCATCATTCCCTTCTTAAATGAATGGGACAGAACAGATATGAGCTGGAACCGCACCATGGCCTGGGTCATGATCGCATGCATGATTCTCGGTTCTATCCTGTATAATTCTGGAGTGACTGTGAACGCTGATGGCGAATCCGTCAGAACCTTTGCCGGTAATCTTGGTTCCATTATCAGCCTGGTCGGTGCAGTTATTGCTATCATCAGCGAATACAAACTCGCGAAGGCTTTCGGCAAAGGTTTCGGCTTTTTCCTCGGCCTGCTTTTCCTGAACCCGATCTTCAAGCTGATCCTTGGGTTCGGCAATGCCAAATACCAGGGCCGTCAGGGCTGAGATTGAAAAAAATGCAATCGGAAAACCGCGGATCGCTCCGCGGTTTTTTTGAAAAAAATGAAATTGTAAACGTTGTCATATTTTCCACCCCGAATTTCACATTTTGAGTATAATACTATTCGCTTGCGCAGATAGATGCCTGCGCCGGCAAACATCGCATGCTAAGAATCAGCCGGAAGGCGCGCGACAAAAATTCCACGGCGAGGCCGAGGTCGATTGACTGGTTTGCGAACAGGATGATGCAGCTAAGCCCATGCTGACAATCCTGGATGGGGAACGATGTAATGAAAGAAAAGGGCTGCCTTTGATCTCATGCAGCGCTGACCCCGAAGAATATATAACCTAAATAAGGGAGAAAAAATAGAGATGTTTAAAGGGCTACTCGGCAAGAAAATTGGCATGACCCAGATTTTCGATGACAATGGTGTGGCGATTCCCATCACCGTGATCGAAGCTGGGCCTTGCTATGTTACCCAGGTCCGTAATCAGGAAACTGATGGGTATACAGCCGTTCAGCTCGGTTACGATGAAGTAAAACCGAGCCGCATTACGAATGCTGAAAAGGGTCACCTTAAGCGGAATAACTTGCCTCCGCTGCGCTTTTTGCGCGAGTTTCGTGTTGTCGATCCGCAGGTCTCCGAAGGAGATAAAGTTTCTGTGGATCTGTTCGCATTAGGCGAACTGGTCGATGTGATTGGTACCAGCAAGGGCCGCGGCTTCGCCGGCGGTGTCAAGCGCTACGGTTTCCGCGGCGGTCCGAAGACCCACGGTCAGTCTGATCGTCTTCGCGCCCCCGGTTCCCATGGTTCCGGTACCACACCCGGTCGTGTTTTCAAGGGTGCCCATGGACCTGGTCATATGGGTAATGATCGTGTCACAATCCAGAACCTGACGGTTGCTTTCATCGATCCGGAACGTAATTTGATCGGTGTCAAAGGCGCGATCCCCGGAGCACGCGGCGGTCTTGTCATGATCAGAGATGCACGTAAGGCCTAAGGTTTTACGGGAATACATAGGGAGTAAAGAACTATGATTATCGATGTCAAAAATATGAAGGGCGAAAAAGTGTCTGAAGTTGAACTTCCGGCAAGCATTTTCGAAGCCCCGATTTTAGTAGACTTGATGCATCAGGCATATGTCCGCCAGTTAGCCAACGCCCGCGTTGGTACACACGAAACCAAGACCCGTCACGAAGTTGCCGGCGGCGGCCGCAAACCTTTCAAGCAGAAGGGTACCGGTCGTGCCCGCCAGGGTTCCATCCGCGCAGCACAGTGGAAGGGTGGCGGTCGTGTCCATACCCCGCATATGCGTGATTATACCCAGGCTATGCCTAAGAAAATGCGCCGCGCTGCACTGCGCTCCGCATTGAGCGTCAAAGCAAGCGATGCTGAAATTGTCGTTGTTGATGAACTGAAACTTGATGCGCCGAAGACCAAACTGATGGCTGCCGCGCTGACCAAGCTCGTCGGTACTGACAGTGCTCTGGTTCTGATTCCTGATATGGAATCTACCGCTGATGTCGTCCGCGCCACCAACAACCTGGCCGATGCAAAGATCCTGCTTGCGAATTATCTGAATATCCGCGATCTGCTCAAATATGATAAGGTTGTGCTTCCGCTCGCCTCTATCGATACGATCGCCTCATACTTGGGACAGGGAGAAAACTAATGGCTACTACTACAATTTATGATGTACTCCGCCGTCCTCTGGTAACTGAAAAAACCAACCAACAGGTTTACGGAATGAACCAGTATTCCTTCGAAGTTCAGAAGGATGCTACCCGCACCATGGTCAAAGACGCTGTTGAACAGCTGTTCAAGGTCAATGTTGAACGTGTAAATATCATCGTAACACCTGGTAAAACCAAACGGAACCTGCGCAACCGCCGCCAGGGCGTGAAAAAAGCTGTCTCCAAGAAAGCTGTTGTCACACTGGCCGCTGGTCAGAAGATCCCGTTCTTCGAGGGGGTTGAATAATGGCAGTTAAGATTTATAAACCCATCACCCCGGGTATGCGCGGAATGACCGGTTACACTTTTGAAGAGATCACCAAAAGCAAACCGGAACGCTCTTTGATCACTTTCCGCAAGCAAAATTCCGGCCGCAACAATTATGGCCGTGTCACTGTTCGTCATCGCGGCGGCGGTGCCCGTCGTTTCATCCGTATCATTGACGTCAAGCGCGACAAGATCGGTGTTCCGGCTGTTGTGAATGCGATCGAATATGATCCGAACCGCACTGCCCGTATCGCTCTGCTGTTCTACAAAGACGGCGAAAAACGCTACATTCTGGCCCCTCTGGGACTGAAACCCGGCGACACTGTCGTTTCCGGTCCGAATGCTGAAATCCGTGTCGGCAATGCCATGCCGATCGCCAACATCCCTGTCGGTTCCACGATTCACAATATTGAATTGAAGCCCGGCAAAGGCGGTCAGATGGTTCGCAGCGCCGGTACAAGCGCCCAGCTGCTGGCTAAAGAAGGTAAGTATGCTCAGGTTCGTCTGCCATCCGGTGAAGTCCGCATGGTCCTGCAGACCTGCTACGCGACCATTGGTCAGCTTGGCAATGTAGATCACAGCAATGTTAAACTCGGTAAAGCCGGCCGCAAGCGCTATCTGGGTGTCCGCCCGACCGTTCGCGGTACTGCGATGTCCCCGCGCGACCATCCGCATGGTGGTGGTGAAGGCCGTCAGCCGGTTGGTATGCCCGGTCCGAAGACTCCTTGGGGCAAACCGGCATTGGGTTACAAGACTCGCCGCAATAAGACGACGGATCGCCTGATCGTCCGCCGCCGCAACGCGAAGAGCGGGCGCTAGTCCTCACGAGCATTAAGAGAGGTACGTAGAAATGTCACGATCATTAAAGAAAGGGCCATTTATTGACCCGAAACTTTTGAAGAAGGTTGAAAAAATGAATGACGCCGGCGATAAAAAGGTCATCCGCACCTGGTCCCGCGCCAGCACAATCTTCCCGCAGATGGTTGGTCATACCATCGCCGTTCATGACGGACGCCGCCATATTCCGGTGTACATCACCGACAACATGGTTGGACATCGTCTGGGCGAATTCGCCCCGACCCGCTTGTTCCGTGGTCATGTATCGGAAAAATCAAATAAGAGGTAGAAACTATGGCAACAGATGTAAAAGCACGTCTTACTAATACCGGAATTTCTGCCCAAAAAGTTCGCCTGGTAATCGATATGGTTCGCGGAAAATCAGTCGCGGATGCGCTGAATATCCTGAAATTCTCGAACCGTGTATGTGCCGAACCGCTCTATAAGCTGATTGCTTCCGCTGCAGCGAACGCTGAAGAAAACTTCGGTCTGGACCGGAATGACATGTATGTTTATCAGATTTACGCCGACGAAGCTTCGACACGCAAGTGGCGGTATTTCGGTGCGCGCGGCCGTTTCAAGCCGGTTCTGCGCCGCTCTTCCCACGTTACCGTTGTTCTTCGCGAACGTGAGTAATATGAGAACGATGAACAAAGGAATTGTCAGGAGATAAAAAATGGGTCGTAAAGTACATCCTATTGGATTTCGATTGAATATCAATAAACCCTGGGACGGCCGGTGACGAATATGTGGATCAGCTCCACCAGGATCTTGAAATCCGTAAATTGATTCATGCCCAGACCGGTAATGCCGGCGTTTCCCGTGTGGAAGTCGAACGCTTCCCCGGCAAGGTGAAGGTTGTTGTCAACACCGCGAAACCGGGCCTTTTGATCGGCCGCAAAGGCGAGTCCGTCAAAATCATCCGCAAGCAGCTGGAAACCCTCACCGGTAAAAAATGCGATCTCGAAATCAAAGAGATCAAGAACCCGGATCTGGATGCATATTTAGTTGGTATGAACATCGCTGGTCAGATTGAACGTCGTGTTGGTTACCGCCGCGCTATGAAGCGCGCCATCCAGCAGGCGATGCGCCAGGGCGCTCAGGGAATTAAAATCGCCATCGGCGGTCGTATCGGTGGTGCCGATATCGCCCGTGTTGTCTGGCTCCGTGAAGGCCGTGTTCCGCTGCAGACACTGCGTGCGGATATCGATTTCGCCCGTACCGAAGCTCTGACCACCTACGGTAAGATCGGTATCAAGGTTTGGATCTATCGCGGCATCGTTCTTTCCATGAATGAAGAAACCGCTCCGGCTGCAAACGCTACTGAAGGCGTCTACGTCAGTGAATAATCGGATCGAAAGAGGTAATTAATATGTTAATGCCAAAACGTGTGAAGTATCGCAAGCAGCAGCGCGGCCGTATGCGCGGTAAAGCACTGCGAGGTGCGGAAATTTCCTTCGGCGATTATGGTCTGATGGCTATGGAACCGGGCTGGGTAACTGCTCGCCAGATCGAAGCTGCTCGCCGTACGCTGGCGCGTGAAATGAAGCGCCGTGGTAAAGTATGGATTCGTATTTTCCCGGATAAGCCTTATACTCACCGCGCTGCCGAAACCCGTATGGGTAAAGGTAAAGGTAATGTAGAATATTGGGTCGCGGTTGTGAAACCGGGCCGTATGATGTTCGAAATCGGCGGTTTGTCTGAAGCTGTTGCTGTTGAAGCGCTGCACCAGGCTTCTTACAAATTCTCTATCAGAACCAAAGTGGTAACACGTGAAGAACGTGCCACAGGAGCTATGTAATATGAAACCGTCAGAAATTAGAGCCATGTCGGCTGCTGAAATTAATGCAAAGGTCAACGAACTTCGTAATGAAGCCATGAACCTGCGTTTCCAGGATGTTAGTGGTCAGTTGACCGACTACAGCCGTGTTCGTGAAGTCCGCCGCGATATTGCCCGCCTGCTCACGATCCTTCGTGAAATGGAACTGAAAGAAGGTAAAGCATGAACGAACGCCGTCGCTTAATGGGCACTGTTACCAGTGACAAAATGGATAAAACCGTTGTGGTCGAGATCCGCCGGACCTACCGCCATCCTCTGGTTGGCAAAGTCGTCCACGATTTCAAACGGGTCAAGGCTCATGATGAAAATAATGAATGCAAAATCGGCGATAAGGTGATGATTGTTGAGAGCCGCCCGCTGTCCCGCGAAAAGCGTTGGGTCGTTCAAAGCATCATTCGGCATGATGTAAAGGGTGAGGAAGATCTCTCCGGAGCTGATGCCCCTGTTGAAGGAGAAGAATAATGATCCAGAAGGAATCAAGATTGCGCGTCGCCGATAACACCGGCGCAAAAGAAGTCCTTGTTTTCCACATCTTCGGTGGTTCTGTCCGCCGCTATGGATACGTTGGTGACACAGTGCTGTGCGCTGTCAAATCCGCGACTCCTCACGGGACTGTAAAGAAGAGTGATGTGGTCAAGGCCGTGATCGTACGCTGCTCCAAAGAATGGCGCCGCGAAGACGGATCTTCCATCCGCTTTGATGATAACGCCTGCGTTATCCTCGACAGCAACGGTGTGGATCCGAAGGGTACCCGTATCTTCGGGCCTGTCGCGCGTGAACTGCGTGAAAAAGGTTTCACGAAGATCGTCTCTCTGGCACCAGAAGCGATCTAAGGAGTGATTTAGAATGAAACAGAAAATTCGCAAAGGTGATACCGTAGAGATCATCGCCGGTCGTGCCGAAGACAAAAAGAAGCGCGGTGAAGTTATCCGAGTGATCCCTACTGAATCACGTGTCGTTGTTCAGGGTGTAAACATCCGTTCCAAGCACCAGGGCCAGACACAGGCCGGCCGTCGGAACATCAACCCGGGCATCATTAAATTCGAAGCCCCGATCCATGTTTCCAACGTTATGCTGGTTTGCCCGAAGTGCAACGCCGCAACGCGCGTCGGCTTCAGCCGCAAGGACGGAAAAGTCACCCGTATCTGCAAAAAATGTCATGCTGAAATTGACGCATAAACGACAGGAGTTTAGATCATGAATCCGTTGAAAGAAAAATATTTAAACGAAGTCGTTCCTGCTATGCAGAAGAGCCTGAACCTTGAAAACCCGATGCAGTACCCGAAGATCGAAAAGGTCGTCGTCAACATCGGTTTGGGTGAAGCACTCGATAACCCGAAAGCCCTGGATGCTGCGGTCAATGATCTGACCCAGATCACCGGTCAGAAACCGATCATCACCAAAGCCCGTGTTTCTATCGCGAACTTCAAACTTCGTGAAGGCCGCCAGATCGGCGCCAAAGTGACACTGCGCGGTGAAAAGATGTGGGGTCTGCTGGATCGTGTGATGAACATTGTTCTCCCTCGTGTCCGTGACTTCCGCGGTATTTCCCCGGACGCCTTTGACGGCCGCGGAAACTATACCCTCGGTCTGAAGGAACAGACTCTGTTCCCGGAAATCGACTACGAAAAGGTCGACAAAATCCGTGGTATGGAAATCACTATCGTAACTACTGCTCAGACGGACGATCAGGCCCGTATGATGCTTGGCTTGCTCGGCATGCCTTTCAGGAAGGATTAATATGGCTAAGAAATGCATGAAATATCGTGAGCTTCGACGTGAATATCCGACTCAGGTTCGCAATCGCTGCCGTATCTGCGGTCGTCCTCATGGATATATGCGCCGTTTCGGCCTGTGCCGAATTTGTTTCCGTGAACTGGCATTGAATGGCCAAATTCCGGGCGTTACGAAGTCATCCTGGTAATATTGGATACGAAGGAGCTAATAAAATGATTAATGATCCTATTGCCGATATGTTGACAAGAATTCGCAACGCCATGATGGCCGGTCACGCCGATGTTGCGATGCCGAGTTCAAATATCAAAAAGGAAATTGCCCGTATTCTGAAGGAAGAAGGATTCATTGAAGACTTCTCTGTGAACGAAGGCGAAAAACCTTCTCAGATTACGCTGCAAATCAAAATTAAGTACGCGGGTGAACGCCGTTCTCGCAAACCGGTCATCACCGGTATCGAACGTGTCAGCCGTCCCGGCCGCCGTGTTTACACCCGCCATGATGAGATCCCCTGGGTTCTTTCCGGTATGGGTATCTCGATTCTCTCCACTCCCAAGGGAGTGATGACCGGGCAGCGCGCTCGCCAGGAAGGTGTTGGCGGCGAAATCCTCTGCAAGGTCTGGTAGGAAAGGAAGGCTGTAAGTGTCTCGAATTGGACGTTTACCCATCACTGTTCCCGCAGGCGTTAAAGTGGATATCAATGGCAGCGAGGTTACAGTAAAGGGCCCGAAAGGCGAAATGAAGCGTCTCTTCTCCCCGATCATTGCGATCGAACAGGAAGGGAATGAAATTACTGTGAAGCGCTCCTCTGATGAAGCTTCGGTCCGCGCTCTCCACGGTACGACCCGTGCATTACTGCACAACATGGTCGTCGGTGTCTCCGATGGATTCACCGTCACCCTCGAAGTGGATGGCGTCGGTTATCGTCCTGAAATGAACGGTAAGAATCTTGTGTTGTATGTTGGTTATTCGGCTCCGAAGGAAGTTGTTCCTCCTGCCGGTATCAGCTTTGATGTTGATGCGAAAGCCCGACAGATCAAGGTCATGGGTTTTGACCGTGAACAGGTCGGCCAGGTCGCTGCTAATATCCGCGGCATCCGCCCGCCGGAACCCTACAAGGGCAAAGGCATTCACTATCTGGGTGAACGGATCCGCCGCAAGGCCGGTAAATCTGGTAAGGCTAAGAAATAGGGGTGAAATATGGCGAAATTATCTCGAAGTGAAGCTCGCATTAAGCGCCATGCTCGTGTCAGACTTACTCTGTCCGGTACGGCCGATCGCCCTCGTCTGTGCATCTATCGCAGCATTGATGCGATCTATGCCCAGGTCATTGACGACGAAGCCGGTGTAACTCTGGCTTCCGCTTCTACCATCGATAAGGCTTTGAAAGCTGACATGGCTGGTAAGAATAAGACCGATCAGGCGAAGTTGGTTGGTAAAGCCATTGCAGAACGTGCAAAAGATAAGGGAATTACCTCTGTTGTGTTCGATCGTGGTGGTTTCCGCTATTTCGGCCGTGTGAAGGCACTGGCTGATGCAGCACGTGAAGCAGGCCTTGAGTTTTAGCAAAATGGATAAGGACTAAAACGATATGGAAAATATGGAATATCAATCAGTAGAAGAACAACTGGACGAACGAGTAATCGAAATCGCCCGTGTGTCAAAAACGGTCAAAGGCGGACGCCGTCTGCGCTATCGCGTAACAGTTGTTGTCGGTGACAATAACGGAATGATCGGTATGGGCAGCGGAAAAGCGAACGCGGTTCCGGATGCAATGCGCAAGGCCTCCGATGTAGCCCGCAAGAACATGAAGAAGGTCAATCTTTATAAGACGACCATTCCTCATGAAGTCTACGGCCGCTGCGGTGGTGCAGTCGTGTTGATGCGCCCTGCTTCCGAAGGTACCGGAGTTATTTCCGGTGGTGGCGTTCGTGCTGTTCTGGAAGTTGCCGGTGTGCATGACATCCTGACAAAATCCATGGGAAGCGCGAACCTGCTCAATGTTGTGAAAGCAACATTCGATGCTCTCGACCAGCTGAAGAACGCGTCCGATGAAGCAGTCCTCCGCGGCAAAACCGCTGAAGAACTGACTCCTTTCTGGGATCGGAGGTAAGAAAAATGGCAGAAAATACTGCAAAGAAACTGCAGCTGACTTATTACCGAAGCGCTATCGGCTATTCACAGAAACACAAGGACACAATCCGTGCCCTGGGTTTCCATCACCTGAATGAAACCGTCGTGAAAGAAGATAATGCCTGCATCCGCGGCATGCTTCGCAAAGTGGCTCATTTGGTTAAAGTTGTAGAATTGGTGGACTGATATGAAACTGCATGAATTACAACCGAATTTCGGGGCAAAACGCTCCAAAAAACGTGTAGGTCGCGGTCCGGCTGCCGGTCAGGGTAAGACTGCCGGTAAAGGTACAAAAGGACAGGCCGTCCGTCAGGGCGCCGGCGGTAAACTTTATCGCCAGGGTGGTAACCTGCCTTTCTTCCGCCGCCTGCCGTTCATGCGCGGTGAAGGATTCACTCCGCCGAGTCGTGTAGAATATAATGAAGTTAACGTCGAAATGCTGGAACGCTTCGATGCCGGCTCTGAAATCAACGCTGAAGTGTTGAGCGCTGCAGGTCTTTTGAGCAAGAAGAGCAATCCGATCGTTATCCTTGGTAACGGCGAACTTACCAAAAAGCTGACCGTAAAGGTTCAGCGTGTAACTAAAGGTGCAAAGGCCAAGATCGAAGCTGCCGGCGGCAGTGTCGAGATCGTTGACTAAGCTCCGACGCCGATTAAGTAGGAGAACTATAAAATGAAGCGATCCCCATGGCGTTATATTTGGAAGTCTGAAGGTATTCGTAACAGATTGCTTCTGACTCTGGGTATACTTGTCATTTATCGTCTGATCGCAAACATCCCGGTTCCTGGTTTCAATGCCCAAGTGATTGCGGCATTGAATACCAGTCGTTCCGCGGCTGGCGATTTGATCAGTATCCTTAATGTATTATCCGGTGGTACTCTTTCATCGTTCTCCATCCTCGCAATGGGTGTTTACCCATACATTACCGCTTCCATTATTCTTCAGCTGCTTGGACCGATCATTCCTTCGATCCAGGATAAGCTGAAGAATGATCCTAAAGAAGGTCGGAAATGGATGGAAAAATGGACGATGTATCTGTCAATCCCGCTGGCATTCCTGTCCGCGATTGGGCAGATTGGTCTGTTTAATCAGATCCTTCCCGGTATGACTGTTTTGAAGCAATATGGCTGGAGCGGTTCCAATCTTCTGCCTACGCTTGCAAACGTTCTTACCATGATCGCCGGTACGATGATCGCTATCTGGCTTGGTCAGATCATATCTGAATACGGTATCCAGCAGCAGGGTCTTTCCCTGATCATCTTCTCGGGTATCGTGTCTCAGCTGCCTTCGAATGTAGTCAGGATCCTTGCTGACTCCTCTTCATGGTGGTATATCCTCCCGATTTCGATCATTGTCTTCCTTGTGTCTATTTTTGCTATCGTTTACCTGCAGCAGGGTACACGGTATGTCAAATTGATGATCCCCGGTCAGCGTCTCGGTTACCGCGGCGTGAAATCCGGCGGTTCAACAACCCTTCCGCTGCGTGTCAACTCTGTCGGTATGATTCCGTTGATTTTTGCGCAGTCGTTGATAACCTTCCCTGCTTTGATTGCAAGCTTCTTTGTCAATTCAGGCACCGCGTGGGTTGCTAACTCTGCGAACTGGATCCAGTCCCATTTCAGCGGCGGCGGTGCATTTTATGTTGTTCTTTATTTCATCCTTGTCGTAGCCTTTACATTCTTCTACACAAGTGTGACGTTCATGAACAACGATTATGGTGAAAACCTGAAAAAGCAGGGTGCAGTGGTTCCCGGCCGGGCTGCCGGTACAGAGACCCAGAATTATCTTGCGAAAATTCAGGACAGAATCACCTTGCCGGGTGCTGTGTTCCTCGGTTTGATCGCTATTCTCCCGTATATTCTGGGTGGGATCCTGGGGACCAACGCCAATTCTACCATGCTGCTCTCTTCTTCCGGTCTTCTGATCGTTGTGGGCTGTGTCCGCGATATCCTGGATTATCTGGAATCCGAACTGAACCAGCGTGGCTATGATGAAAAGCTCATCAGATAAGTAACGAGGCAGAATCATGGCAGTTTATATTGTTCTTCTCGGTCCTCCCGGGGCCGGTAAAGGTACCCAGGCGGAAAAAATTTCGGAAGTTTATCATTTGACACATGTGTCGACCGGCGATCTTTTCCGGGAAAATATTCGTGAGAATACGGAACTGGGAAAGAAAGCACGGGAATATACGGATAACGGGCTGCTCGTCCCGGATGAAGTTACGATCGCAATGGTCGAAGACAGACTGAAGAAAGAAGATTGCAAAAACGGTGCGCTTCTGGATGGTTTCCCGCGCACGATCAAACAGGCTGAAGCTCTGGATGAGATGCTTGAAAAATCATTCGGTGCAAAAGTGACCATCGTACCTTGTATTGATGTAGATCAGGATGCGCTTGTAGCACGTATTTCCGGCCGGCGCATGTGCAAAAACGGTCACGTTTTCCATGTGGTTACCAAACAGCCGAAGGTCGAAGGCGTCTGTGATGTGTGCGGTGAGCCCCTGTACCAGCGGGCTGACGACAATGAAGAGACAGTCAAGACACGTCTGAATGCTTATAATGAAACGACATCAAAACTCGTCGATTATTACTCTCCGAAGGGAGTGCTGAAAACGGTCGACGGAAACATGTCTATCACAGACGTGACAAAGGCTATCTTTGCCGCCATTGATGAAGCAATCTAAACGGGAAAGCAATAGAGGGTCATTCGAAATATGAGTTGGGAACGACAGGTATGTATTAAATCCGCAGAGGAATTGAAAGTTATGCGTGAAGCAGGCGTGATTAATGCCGAGGCTCTGAAGGCAGCGGCAGAAGCCTGTGTTCCGGGTGCGTCTACCTGGGATGTAAATGCAGCCGCCGACGCGGTTCTTAAGAAATACCATGTCGTTTCCGCTTTCAAAGGCGTACCGGGGCCGATTCCGTATCCGTCCAGTACGTGTGTCAGCGTAAATAATATTCTGGTCCACGGAATTCCAAGCAAAAATATCGTGCTCAAAGAAGGTGATATCGTTTCCATAGACTGCGGCGCGACATTGAGGGGTTATGTGGCAGATTCTGCAGTAACGGTTGGAGTCGGAAAAGTCTCCGAAGAAGCTGCTGCGCTGATGGACGCAACGGAAGGTTCTCTTTATGAGGGGATCCTCAAGATGGTCCCCGGGAACCACGCCGGCGATATTTCTGCTGCCATTCAGGCTTTTGCGGAAGGCCGCGGCTTTTATCTCACAAAACAGTATACCGGCCATGGTGTTGGTAGAAGTATGTGGGAAGCTCCTCAGGTCCCGAATTACGGGATCGCGGGGACCGGTCTGAAGCTGAAAGCCGGCATGACGATCGCTATCGAGCCGATGCTGCTGATCGGAACCGAAGATACAAAAGTCATGAAAGACGGATGGTCGGTTTCATCGGCTAACCGTAAACTTACGGGACATTTCGAGCATTCGATCGCGGTAACAGAAGACGGTCCAATGATCCTGACTCTGCTCGATAATGATGAACCGCCTGTAGTATTTAATCCGGATCATAAAAATCGGGTTCTGAGTAAAAACTGATTGTCATAAACAATTAATGGAATTTTGATAAAATTCCGATTCGGTGTATAATAGACAGGCTATCATGAAAATGACGGGCATGTTTTCATGCCCGGAGGGAGTAATAAAATGAAGGTTACTTCATCTATCAAAAAACGATGTTCAAAGTGCAAAATCGTCAAACGTGGTGGACGTTTGTATGTGATTTGTGAAAACCCGAAGCACAAACAGCGCCAGGGATAAAAGAGGGTATAAATGGCAAGAATTGAAGGTGTTGATCTTCCGCGTAATAAACGGATAGAAACTGCATTAACCTACATTTATGGGATTGGTTTGACCCGCTCCCAGAAAATTCTGAGTGATACAGGCGTAAATCCTGACGTTCGTGTTCGCGATCTCTCCGATAATGATGAAAATCTTATCCGTGATTATATCGCGAAGAACTATACCGTCGAAGGTGATCTTCGCCGTGAAGTTCAAATGAACATCAAGCGCCTTGTCGAAATTGGCTGCTATCGCGGAATGCGGCATCGCCGCAATCTGCCATGCCGTGGTCAGCGAACACGCACGAACGCACGTACCGCTAAGGGTCCGAAGAAGACTGTTGCCGGTCGTGGCCGCCGCCGTGGAGCAACCAAGAAATAATTCTGATTCGATTCATGCGATATATTGCAGGTTTGGGGTTCCTTTCCCCCTGCGGCTGCCTGCAATATTCGTGTGTCTGGAAAAGGAATGTTTCATTCAAATAAGTTATAAGAGGAAATAATGGCTCAAAATGTACGCTCAGCGCGTCGTGCAGCTGCTGCACGTAAAGTAAAGCGCACCATGTCATCCGCACAGGTGCACATTTATGCTTCCTTTAATAACACCATCATCACCGTGACCGATGCCATGGGCGCTCCGGTTTGCTGGGGCAGCTCCGGCGCTTCCGGTTACAAAGGCTCCCGCAAGAGCACGCCGTTCGCAGCTCGTCTGGCTGCTGAACAGGCAATCAAAACCGCACAAACGATGGGTATTCAGGAAGTCGATCTGATCATTAAAGGGCCCGGCCCGGGTCGTGAATCCGCTATTCGTGCTGTTCAGGGAATGGGGATGAAGGTTCGTTCCATTTCTGATATCACTCCTGTTCCGCATAATGGATGCCGGCCGCCAAAGAGACGCCGCACGTAATAATAGAAAGGGATTACAATGGCAAGATATACTGGTCCGGCCTGTCGATTGTGCCGGCGCGAAAATGAAAAACTGTTTTTAAAGGGTGAACGCTGCTTAACTCCGAAATGTGCGTTTGAAAAACGCGGATACGCTCCTGGTGATCATGGGAAAACCGGAAGCGGACGCGGCGGCGACAAAGCTTCTGACTACGCTCGTCAGCTTCGTGCGAAGCAGAAGGCCCGCAGAACATACGGAGTGCTGGAACGCCAGTTCCGCCGCATGTTTGGTGTGGCTTCCAAACGCCGTGGACAGACGGGTTTCGTTATGCTTCAGCTGCTGGAAACCCGCTTGGATAATGTAATTTTCCGCCTTGGTTTTGCGGAAAACCGTGCTCAGGCTCGTCAGCTGGTTTCCCACGGCCACTTCATGGTGAATGGCGTTCGTTCTGATATTCCTTCCATGATTTTGGTCCCCGGTGATCAGATCACTGTTTGCGAAAACTCCAAGAAAAAAGCTTTCTTCAAGGATTTCGCTGAAGTCGCCGAAAAGCGCAATTGCGTCGGTTGGCTTGATCGTGATGTAAAATCAATCAGCGGCCGGGTATTACGTTTACCCGAAAGAGCGGAAATTGACGGTAATATCACTGAACAACTGATCGTCGAATACTATTCACGATAAGCTGATTAATCCGATACACGAGTTTTTAGTGTATTGGGAAGGGATGGTGATAATTGGCAACACTTATGAATATGGTAACACCTGCTGTCAAGCTTGAACGTGATGCTGAAAATTACGCGAAATTCGTAATTTCACCTTTGGAACGCGGTTATGGTGTAACACTCGGTAACGCATTGCGCAGAGTGCTGCTTTCCTCTTTGGATGGAGCTGCGATTACCTCAATTCACATTCAGGATGTAAACCATGAATTCAGCGCTATTCCCGGTGTGCGGGAAGATGTTCTGCAGGTTATGCTGCAAATCAAACAGATCCGCTTGATTATGCATGATGTGACAGTATCGCACATGAAGCTTGAAGTATCTGGTGACGGTGAAGTCACTGCTGCTGATATCCAATGCCCGGCTGAAATCGAAATTGTGAATCCGGAACTCTACCTGTTTACGGTAGATGATCCGAAAACTAAACTGGAAATCGACCTGACAGTTGAAAAAGGACGCGGCTACTTACCTGCCAATGACAGAAGCGGCCACCTGCCTATCGGCGAATTGCCGGTCGATGCGATTTACAGTCCCATCAAACGCGTAAACTGGAATGTTGGCAATGCTTTATATGGCCAAAGCACGAACTACGATAAGCTTGAGCTTGAAATCTGGACTGACGGAACAAAGAAACCCGAAACCGCTCTGGGAGAAGCTTCCCGGATCCTTATCGAGCATCTGCGTTACATCTCCGGCATCAATGAGGAAATCTTACCGATCATGCCGGAACAGACTACCGCACAGACTCATGTTTCAAGTGAAATTCTGGACACTCCAATCGAAAATCTTGATTTGTCCGTTCGTGTCTTCAATTCCCTGAAACGCACCGGTGTCACCTCTGTCGGTGATGTACTGGATCTGTTGGACAAGGGCGATGACGCTGTTAAATCGATCCGTAATTTCGGTGAGAAAAGCCTTGATGAACTGCGCGCAAAGCTGCAGGAAAAAGGTTACCTGAAGAAAGATAAAGAATCGGAGTAAAAATGCGACACGGAGTTGCAGGAAAAAAATTAGGAAGAACATCTTCGCAACGCAAGGCTCTGCGCACCACCTTGATTCGTCAGCTATTTGAACATGAACGAATTCAAACAACGCAGGCGAAAGCTCTTGCTTTCCGCGGCGATGCCGAAAAATTGATCACTCTGGCCAAGAAGGGCAACGAGGGCGATAAGGTTCAGAAAATGAATGCTGCCCGTCTGGCTTCTTCCCGCCTCGGAAACGATCGCGAAATCACTCAGAAACTCTTTGATGATATCGCTCCTCGTTTCAAGAATCGCAATGGCGGTTACACCCGGATGATCAAGCTGGGCCCCCGCAAGGGTGACTCTGCTGAAATGGTTCTGATCGAACTGGTCAGTGAATAATGAACATTGATTCTTCTCCTGAAGAATCGCTATTGGTTGAACGTTACAAATTTACGATATCTTATAACGGAACGGCTTTTTCAGGTTTTCAACGGCAGGGTGAAACCAGGACAGTTCAGCTGGAAATGGAAAAAGCTCTGCGAAAGCTGGGATGGAAAGAAGAATCGATAACAGGTGCCGGACGCACTGACAGCGGTGTCCATGCTGTGGGACAGGTAGTTTCCGCAGCGTTGGAATGGCATCACGGGGAGGAACAGCTTCGAAATGCTTTGAACGCGGTCCTTCCCGCTGATCTCGCTGTACTGAAGGCGGAGAAATCAGATCCTGGTTTCAATGCCCGGTACGATGCGCTTTCAAGGACTTATTGTTATCGGATCTATTTCTCTCCGGTAAGGCTCCCGCTGGTGGATGATTTTTCCTGGCGGATATGGCCTGGACTTGAGATTGAAAAACTGAACCGGATTTCACGACACTTCATGGGTATTCATGATTTCCGTGCTTTTGGTTCTCCGCCCCGAAAGGACCACAGCACGGTACGGGAAATCTTCAGGAACGGCTGGGAAAAGCAGTCTGATGATGCTTTCTGTTTTGTAATTGAAGCGAATGCCTTTCTATACCACATGGTAAGGCGTATCGTTTTCCTGCAGACAGCCTTCGGGCGGGGAAGTGTCACAGAAGAGGATATCATACAGGCTGTCAGATACGGTATTGATGCAAAACCCGGACTGGCTCCCGCAAGAGGCCTCACGCTCCGGTCGGTTCGCTACCCGGATACGGATGAAGATAGAGTAAAAAAACGAATTAAATTATGGAGAGAATGACCGTGGAAAAGACCTACGTCATTAAAGGTGAACCTTCCAATGAATGGCTGTTGGTAGATGCCAACGGACAGGGTATTGGAAGACTGGCTACACAAATTGCTAATTATTTATTGGGGAAGCATAAGCCTGATTTTACACCCGGCGTAAAGATGGGTGATTTCGTTGTGGTGGTGAATGCCGCACATCTGGCAATTCCCCCGAAGAAAATGACAACGAAAATTTATTACCGCCATTCCGGCTATCCCGGTGGTTTGACCGCGACATCCCTGAAAGACATGATGCGCACCTATCCGGATCGTGTTATCCGCAGTGCTGTCTGGGGTATGCTGCCTCACAACAGCCATGGCCGTGCATTGATGACCCGTTTGAAGATCTATGCTGAAAACGAACATCCGCATGCCGCTCAGAACCCGAAACGTGTAAATTAAGGAGTGCATAATGGCTGGACAATATTACGAAGGTGTTGGTCGCCGCAAGAACAGTGTTGCCCGTGTCCGCGTTTCCGCCGGCACCGGTGCTTTCACAGTGAATGATAAACAAATTGCTGAATACTTCACCCGCTTTGGTGATGTCGAAGCTATCCTCGGACCTTTCGTCGCTATCAATCAGGACCAGAGCGGTTTTGATATCTCCGTTCATGTGAACGGCGGCGGCGTTACCGGCCAGACGGATGCAGTAAAACTGGGTCTCGCCCGCGCACTTGTAAAGATGGATGAGAATTTGAAACCTTCTCTTTCACATGCCGGACTGCTTTCCCGCGATGCACGCATCAAGGAACGCAAGAAGCCGGGTCTGAAGCGCGCCCGTAAGGCTCCTACCTATACAAAACGTTAATTCGTTTTGTGCCGGAGCATTGCTCTGATCACGAAACTGTTTTGTACAAGTGGAATCACAAAAGACCGGAATTTCCCGGTCTTTTTGATTTAATAAATCTTTCTCACTGATATACTGCCAGTTAAGACCGATAATCATGATAGTTTGATTCAATATCTGTTTATTCAGAGACGTAACAAATACAGTAATATAAAGACCTGAAGTAAGCTCTATGGTTCAGTTTATCCGCTATGGTCCGTATTGACGATTTAATTCACTTCCATGTTATTTATAAGCTATTTGAACGTATCTTTATCTGTGAGAATTTCCGGAGGCCTGCAGTACATAGCTTTGCAGATTTTCTGGAGAGTCAGCAGACCGGCGCAGTTAATATCTTCTTTACCTTTCTCATACTTTTCCGGCAGGCTAACGGGAATCCTGGATTTTTCGGCAAAGTACCTGAGAAGGCACACAATGGCTGCTGTCATTCTGATCTGGTACTTTTTTCATCTGCATCGATTAGGATGTAGGGATCATTATCCTCACGGATCTGACCTATTCATTGATTTACGCTTTGATGAGAGATTCCTCGCTGAGACTGCAGATCACACAGCGGGGCAGTTTATACAGCACTTCTCCCTCAGCCTTTTCACCGATTTTGTCGTAGATCCGGCCTGCGCTCCAGCTTTCCCCTTCTACCGTATATGTGCTGTTGGCGACATATCCGCATTTTCCAAGGCCCGGCATTTCCACACGGATCGCTTCCCTGTCGTTTTCATTGTCCGGTTCTTTTACAAGGCGGACTTTCATTCCCGTCTCGAAAAATTCGTGCCCGAAGTAATGCCTGGTACCGGTGATTGTGAAATAAATTTTATCCATGAGAAGTCCTCCTTATTTTTTTGCTTGTATTATACGAAAAATTTTCCCGGAATGAGTCTGTTTAAAAAGACTATTGGCAAAAAAACGATACAAGTACGATATATTGGACTTTTATGGCATATATGATTTGTGATGGGATGGAAATAACGTTCTTCGGGGAAAAATACTGTCAGTTAATAAATCAGTAATGGCGGGTTATTATTTACGGAACCCTTTTGAGCCGGGGGCGGAAATCAGTTTCGAAAGAATCAGTTTTGCCTATGGATGATCATTCGGTAAATTGATTCCGGATCAAAACCGTAATTTACCTGCCGCATACAGAAAGCTGCAATTTATCAAAAATTTAAAAATTCTGAACCCTGAAAAATGTCATATGAATTATGTGACAATCTTGACAAATCATTTCGTTGGGCTTATAAAAACTTACAGAGCAAAGACGTTCGTTTTCGTACATTTCTCCTGTACGAAAAAGGATGTCTTTTTTTGTTGTGAAGATCCAATTCAAAACATACAAATCATCAGGAGGAATCATTATGAAAAAATCTTTATTGTTGATTATTGTTGTATTATGTTTTAGTATGCTGGCTGCAGCTGCTGTCAGTGCGGATAATGTCGTGCTGATTGGTATCTATGAACCTGCGTCAGGTGACTCCGGAGCGGGAGGAAAGCAGGAAATGCTCGGGGTACAGTATGCCAACTATCTGACTCCCACCGTAGAAATCGGCGGGGAGACCTATGAGATCCAGTTGATCTATGCGGATAACGGATCTTCAACCGACAAGGCACCCTCAGCTGCACAGGCGCTTGTGTCCAGCGGCGTATCTGTTGTTCTGGGCTCCTACGGCTCCGGAGTCTCAATAGCAGGATCGAAATACTTTGCTGATGCCGATATCGCGGCGATCACCGCTTCCTCTACCAATCCGCAGGTAACAGCAGGAAATGATCACTATTTCCGCATTTGTTTCCTCGATCCTTTCCAGGGAGTTGTCCTTGCCAACTATGCCTATAAGGAATTGGGAGCCCGTACCGCTTACAGTCTCGCGGAGCTTGGCAATGACTATGATCAGGGTCTTGCGACGTATTTCAAGCAGGCTTTTGAGGAGCTTGGCGGCACTGTCATTGCGGATTCTTTCCCGAACGGTACTTCCGACTTTACTTCTTATCTGACCAATGCGCAGATGTACAGCGCAGATGTATTCTTCTGTCCGGTCTCTATTGCCTATTCGACCCAGATCGTGCAGCAGGCTGCCAGCCAGGGTGTACCTTTCCCGATCCTCGGCGGTGACACACTGGACAGCAACGTTGTCGCTAAAGCTGCTACCGGCACCGATGTGGAAGTAACTATTACTACCTTCTATCAGGAAGGTGCCAATCCCGAGTTTGATAACGGTTTCAGGGCATGGCTGAATTCCAATAGCGAATACCTGACCAACAATGGTGGAAATGACATGATCGCCGCGGTTTCCGCAATGGGGTATGATACCTATCTGGTAGCTCTTGAAGCGATGAAAATTGCCGGTTCGACGGATTCCAGAGCGATTTTGGAAGCGCTTCCGGGGGTCGATATTACCGGCGTTTCCGGGAGGATCATCTTTGATGAAATCGGGGACGCTGTCCGCACATCTGCTTTTGTGAAACGGGTGAATAACAAAACCGGCGAATGGGAATTCGTCACTGAACAAACAGTTGACTGATACTGATTTGATTTGCAATTGATCCACACGGCGGAGCCATAAATCAGAGCTCCGCCGTATGATTTATTCATAATGCCGCCTGTACCGCAGATTCAAAAGCAACGAGCATGGAAAATTCTGATGATCAGCAAGCAGCTATGTAATAACTAAAAACTACTTTTTAATTGACTTATTTTAGCATATAATTATTTCTATGGGAATATACGAAAAATCCAAAAGAAAATTAGTGAGTCCGGTCGTAGAAATGATCTGCGGTAACCTCAATCGATTTGGTATTTCTGTCGAAGACTATGGGGTGAGAACAGATTTAAGTAATGGCGAAGTGTATAATTATATATATACAAAACATACTATGATTAAGATGGTACTGAATAATTCCGGAACAGCTTTCACATCCTTTATTGATACATCTATTATATGTAAAAATGAATATGAGCTTGGCTTACGAATAGACGAGTTTATAAAGGCATATATTGCTGTATTATTCATTCATACTGTTCTGAATAATGAAGATGTTGAAAGAATAAAAAAAGGAGAGCCTTATTGCAAAAATGGTATCAGATCCGTAATGGATCGCAAAGATGACAGTATTTATGTTACTATTTTTGACTCAAACAATCGTAGAAATGACAATTTATTGCAAAACTATAATTAGTTCCCTGTAGGATAAAAATTTCCATTTGGAGCTTGGTAAAAGCCAGGATAAAACATCGTACCATCAGATTTTTTAGTCCCAACATATCCATTTTGGATAAGTTCTTGTTCTGTATATCCATCTTGTTTACCTGTAAGGGGTGTAGGAGTTTGGGATCCATTCGTTTTTCCTGATACAGTAATAGTACACTCTGCGACAATTTCATCACGATCATTCCGTAAATAGAGTTTTCCTGTTCCAGATTTGATTCCTGTAATAATTACTGTGCTCGAATTCTTATTAGTTGTTGAAAAAACACCATATTTTTCCGGAATATATGTGTAAACGGCATAACTTGGTGTTGAAAAGTGTAATTCCACACTCTCTCCGACCTCAATATTTAGTTTTTCTGTCTCAAAAGACCATGCTGAAACCGTTGTCGGAGTACTTGTTGGTTTTTTAGTCGCAGTTGGTTTGGGTGTTCTGGTTATGCTAACTTTTGTACTGGTTGGTATTGTTATCTTTTTTTGTGCGGGTATTACTTTTATTGTACATGTATCTACCAATTGTTTTTTGCTATTATACATATAGACATGAGCAATACCAACTTTTAACCCCTTTACAGAAAATCTGTTTGGAGAGATGGATGCTTCTAAATAATCATGATCATAAGAATATGTATATTTCTTATTGTCCGGCAATTTATAACCCAAATAAATAACTTTGCCAACTTCTACTTCCATGTTTTTCTTAGTAAAAATAGAATTTCCGGAAGACGCAATACTGGTCGGCTTAGCAGTTTTCTGTACTGAACTCGTTGTTTGATAGTTTGAAGAACTTCTATTTGTGGAGGATGATTTGTTATCTGTTGAACATGTCGATAGTAAATAAAATAGCAAAATGAAAGAAATAGCAATAAAGATTATCTTTCTACCCTCATTGGAAGAATCATTTCCAGAAGAAGACGGATAATTATTCTTATTGTTATAATTGGATGTTTCTCTTCTATTTGTGTTTTGTGAATTTGAATAACTGGTTTGACTATAGGTAGCGGTTTTATGAAAATTTGTTTTCTGTTCTGATGTTGTATATGAGGGGTTTGAATTGTTATTAGCTTTTGACTGATATGACGTATTTGAACCGGAAGATTGCTTATGCGATTCATTTACGCTCGTTCCTTTATTAGTAGATGTTGCTCCGGATTTTTGGTAATTTGTGGATCCAGACGATGTTTGATTATTTGAATTCCCATTTTTTGCGCTGAATTTTACGAGAATACGCAAGAGATAGTCGTACCTCTCCTTTAGATTAGGATCAGACAATATCGAAAATGCAAATGTTATCTTTCGAATTTTTTCTCTGGCATTGGGAACCAAACTGGTACTGGGATTATATTTTTCAGATAAATCTTTATAAGCTCTTTTTATTTCTTCTAAACTTGCAAAAAGATTAAGATCAAGTTCTGTATATAAATTATTGTCTACATCCACAGGATCAGTAAAAAAATCCTGATTGTTTGTTCTTGTGTTTGGCTTATTTGGTGAATCAGATTTTCTCGTATTTAAATTGGCAATAAACGAATCATACTTGGCACGCTGAAGCGGATCATTTAGTATTTCATATGCTGCATTGATTTTTTGAAATCTCTGTTGAGAATCAGGAGCATGATAGATGTCAGGATGATATTTCTTTGCGGCTGCATGGTAGGCCTTTTTAATTTCTTCCTGAGTAGCTTCAGAAGAAACTTCCAATATTGCGTAAAGATCATCAGAAACATCAATCATGTTATAATTAAACCACATTTCTATAATGTGGAAACGTGATTTTAGGAGCAATTTGTGAGATATCAATTATCCAGCTTTAAACAAAATTTTTTTGATTTAATGCGTTGTGCTCCGGATTATTCTATGGCCAATCACGTTTTTAAAACGACAATTGATAATACAGAAATAGTCGCTAAGGCAAACTACCTTGATCATATAACTTCCATTACCATCAAAACACAACTTAGCACTGGCTTATTCGCATCGAATACTATCAAGAAAAAGCAATTGGAGACTCATATCAAAAGCTATGTGATGTCCATTGGATGTCTGATAAATATGGATTCGTTTGAAATCCAAATGGTCATTGAAAATATGATCAGAACAATTCCATACTCTGGAAAAGGAGTAAAAAGTGAACAGCACCAAATTAAAGACGGATGGGAAGTAACCATAAGCATTCCAATTTCCGACTTTGAAACTCGTCTGCATGAATATAATAATTCAATATCAAAAATAAAAAGGATTCCACCAGTTGAAACATTTGAGGCTATGTTTTCTGCAGAGTCTTTTATATATAATTTAAACAGAAACCTTCAAGTTCTTGAACCTAATGGCATAAAAATCACTGAAGTTAATTTGGGAGAAATAGAAAGCACACCAATTTTGTTTGCACAGTTTTCAAACGACACCATCATTTTTCTTCAATTGGATTCCGATTATAAACATCTAAACAGTGTTAATATGATAAAAATGAAAGATGAGTCTATAACATCATTTACACATAAAGAAACTGCCGCATTATTATGTTTTATTCCGGATCAAGTAAATGCAGCTACAATCTTTTTGAAAAATTTTATTAACGATAAAATTGAGTTACCAATCATGAGAAAAGGTGTTACAAAAAAAATCGGCATACTTCAGCATCATGATCCAGAAGAATATATATTTGAAATCCATGGAAGCCTATAAAGAGTTTATTTGTAAATTGAATGATTATTTGAATTAGAAAAAAAGGAGGTAATTATGAATAAGAATATTACATTATCTGCAATGAACATAAAAAACAAATCCAAAATATTTCATTTAGATATGATAGCAGACAAACCTGGAAATAATTCCTACGTTATAAAATACAAAAATGGAACAACGATAAATATTTCAGCTTCGGATTTAGGTTGGGTTACCTCAATTGAAGTTAATAATGATTTGGCTCATAGCTTATTTTCATCAGTAACGCCAAAGCTTGAGGAATTTTATAAAGTATTTTATTATTCTGCGCTTGAATTTATTGCTTTTACCAAAAACGAATTACAAAACATTATTACTCAATTAGACTCAAATAGTTCTGTTATTTATAGAGGAATTATATGTACTCAAACAAGAATGGGTAAACAGGGTAAAACTATTACTATTAGACAAAATAATAATCCATATGTACCTTGCCCAGATAAATTTTGGGATATTAACTGCTTTTATGAAAAGGTTGTAACAAAAATTGGTAATAATGATTGGAGATTATTTTCGCAATTTCCGAACGAATATACATCTGGGTTGACAGGTATTCAATATGCTTATATGGATTCAGAAAAAAAGGATTTTCTCTCTTTCTCCGTAATAATGAATAAATACAACGAGGTTATGTTCATTATTATTCAGAATGCTCTTGAAGGATTGACAAAACAAAAACTTAGTATTGAAAAAGCTTACCAAACCTACTCAATGTTGATGGGTGGCATTCCAAGTTCACGCATGTTGTCGCTTTCTGATTTCTTATCTCAACTAAATAGTTTAGATGGAATAGAAACAGATACATTTCTCAATGTTTGTACTGTAGATAATGGGGATGCAATGATATTGCTTGTTCGAAAGAATTTTATTCATACATATCAAGCCTTTATGATGCACTCAAAAAGATAATATATCTCCTGTTTTATCTCCACTCTTTTTATATCTAATGTAGTTGATAAAATGGACGAAAAAATATAAAAACTCCTGTGAATTGATTGATTTCACAGGAATTTTCTTAAATTAGTCTTCAGACAAACAACGCAGACAGATCATTTCAGGATTGTCCAGAGCAATTGCATGGCGGATATCTTGCCGTAATCAGCGGCGAGACAATCCAGACAGTCTGTTTTTTTCAGTATGACATATTTTATTTGACGGCAAGCGCAGGCATCAGGATGGTCGCAAAATTCGCAGTATTCTTCAATTGAGATTCTAAGGCTCTCTCGCTGTTGCGCAGGAGGGTCAGCCATGGGCGTGGGCTGACCTCGTTTGCTTCGTTCTGAATCATTACGCAGGATCATTTATCAAAATATCTTTCCGTAATACAACCAATTTCCGGCCATTTTCATAAAAAAACTCCGCGGAGACCGGAGTCTTCCGCGGAGCTGATCTCATTTCAGCAGCCGGTGAGCATATCAGCTGCCGGAAATTTCAAATTAGTCTTCTTTGCTCATGGAGTAGTCGAGTTCCGCAAGCTGTTTGTACAGGGCATTGCGTTTCTGGACATCCTTCACAGCCTTCTTCATCAACGCTTCAGCGCGGGCTTCATCCAGCTTGAGCAGCTGCTTGTAGCGGTTTTCGTTGTAAGCGTATTCGACGACGTCCTTGGTCGGTTCCTTGGAATCGATGGTCAGCGGATTTTCGCCGAGGGCGATCTTTTCCGGGTTGTAGCGGTACAGGGACCACAGGCCGGAGTCGACAGCCAGTTTCTGCTGAGCCAGACCATTGCGCATGTTGATACCATGGTTAATGCAGTGGCTGTAGGCGATGATGAGTGACGGACCGTCGTAAGCTTCAGCTTCGAGGAAGGTCTTCACGGTCTGGGCATCGTTGGCGCCGATGGCGACGTGACCGACATAGACATAACCATAGGTCATGGCGATGTAGCCGAGGTCCTTCTTCGGCAGTTCCTTACCCTTGGCAGCGAATTTCGCTACTGCGGCACGCGGTGTGGACTTGGAAGCCTGACCACCGGTGTTGGAGTAAACTTCGGTATCCAGGACGAGGATGTTGACGTTGCGGCCGGAAGCCAGAACGTGGTCAACACCACCGTAACCGATATCGTAAGCCCAACCGTCACCACCGAGGATCCAGACGCTCTTCTTCACGAACGCGTCAGCCAGGGAGAGCAGTTCCTTCGCCTTCGGATCTTCATCACCGGCGAGTTTGGCTTTCAGTTCGGCAACACGGGCACGCTGGGCAGCGATGCCGGCTTCGGTCTTCTGATCAGCATTGACCAGGCCTTCGCACAGTTCAGCGCCGATCTTGTCGCAGAGCTGTTTCGCGAGTTCGCAGGCATATTCGTGCTGCTTGTCAGCAGTCAGGCGCATGCCGAGACCGAATTCAGCGTTGTCTTCGAAGAGGGAGTTCGCCCAGGACGGACCTTTGCCTTCAGCGTTCTTTGCCCACGGAGTGGTAGGCAGGTTACCGCCGTAGATGGAGGAACAGCCGGTGGCGTTGGCGATCAGAGCGCGGTCGCCGAAGAGCTGGGACAGGAGTTTGACATACGGTGTTTCACCGCAGCCGGCGCAGGCGCCGGAGAACTCGAACAGCGGGCGCAGCAGCTGGGAACCCTTGACGGTACCCTGGGAGACCTTGGTGCGGTCCGGATCCGGGATGGACATGAAGAAGTCCCAGTTGGCCGGTTCGGTCTCGCGGAGCGGGATCTGCGGAGCCATGGTCAGTGTGCCCTTCGCCTTGGTCGGGCAGGATTCAACGCAGAGGCCGCAGCCGGTGCAGTCTTCTACCGCGATCTGGACGGTGAACTTGGTGCCCGGGAATTCTTTGTAACCCTTGGCATCGACGGACTTGAAGGTGGCAGGGGCATTTGCCAGCAGAGCCGGGTCATAGACCTTTTGGCGGATGGCAGCGTGCGGGCAGACAACTGCGCACTTACCGCACTGCGCACAAGCGGTCGGATCCCATACCGGGACTTCCAACGCGATGTTGCGTTTTTCCCACTGGGTGGTAGCGGTCGGGAAGGCACCGTCAACAGGCATCTTGGAGACCGGGAGCTTATCACCGTGAGCGAAGATGATGGGTCCGAGGACTTCCTTCACAAATTCAGGAGCCTTGTCAGAGACAGGAGGCAGACGATGGATGGTGCTGGTGATCTTGTTCGGGTATTTGACTTCGTGCAGATGTTCGAGGGAGCCATCGACAGCGGCGAAGTTCTGAGCAACAACGGCGTCACCCTTCTTACCGTAGGTCTTCTTAATGGCCTTCTTGATCTGTTCGATAGCTTCATCACGCGGCAGAACACCGGAGATGGCGAAGAAGCAGGTCTGCATGATGGTGTTGATGCGGCCGCCCATGCCGGTCTTCTTGGCAACGGCGAAAGCGTCGATCGTGTAGAACTTC
>CADACE010000038.1 GCA_902786265.1 uncultured Chloroflexota bacterium
TATCCCTGACGCTCATCGGGAAAGCCATAGCTGATCTGCCCGGTTGATGAGCAGGGTTCTCCTTCCGCTGAGCATAGGTAAAGCACAGGAGACAGGTCTCCGGGCGCGTCATAGCAGAGCGGTATCAGGGTCCAGCCCGCAGACCAGTCACCTGTGCGCGTTTGAAAGAAAGTCCATATGACAAATGTCACTATTTTGTTTTTTGTTAATATTTGGTATTGACTTTTTATTTGTTATTAGTTAGAATATTATCAAGAAAAAAGATTCTATAAATTATGAAAGGAGATCGCTGAAGATGTCAATGATGGAAGCGACAGATATAAAGAAAGCAGTACAAAATGTGCGTCTGCAGTCTATTACAAATGAATACCGCGGGATCATAACAAACGTCAAAGCCGCGGACCTTCCCGCTGAGGAGATCAGTGAATTCAGCGATGCTCCTTCCGAATTTGAACACACGGCACTCCTGTTATGGGGTGACACGCAGAAGGTTTATGTCAACGCCTGCACCGCCAACCGCTTTTTCGAAAACTATCTGATGTTTTGCGATCAACTGGAAAAGAACATCAAACAGCTCGGCTCCTACTGCCTGACCAAGGCGGTCCTGGAACAGAACGGCATGTCCTTCCCGAAGCTTTCCAAAATGACGATCCGGGAGCTGGCGGGCATGGTCGGTTTCCATCTGCGCAAGGCACACGCCGCGCTGGAAGGGATCTACCGGGACAACAACATCCTCGGCATGACCTACCTGAACTGGGAATTCCGCTGGGCGGGGCTTGACAACCGCCTGCGGGCAACCGAAGTGAAAATTCAGGCCATCAAAGAAGGGAAGATCAACACCGAATCCATGCTCAAAAAGGCGGAGACCTTCAAAGGCGAACCCGGCACCAATAACAATACTTCTTCCGATACCGCGAAGAGCCTGCCTTCCCATGCCAATGCCCTGCCGATCAAGGGTTCAATGGCGCGAACAATGCTGGGATACGAGAAACAGGCGGAAAAACGGGAAGAAATGATCCGGAAAGAGAAAGAGCGGCTGCTCAAAGAGGCAGAACGCTGTGAACGGCGGATCTCATCAAGGGTCCCGGGCGGGTTCCGGCCTCCGAAGCCCTTCGGACCGTCCAAAGAAGACTGGGCTCTGATCAACAGAGAAAAAGCGAAATCCCTGCGGAAGCAGGCAGAGGCGCTGGACGAAATAAAACCGGAGTATGAACCGGAAGTCCTTCCGGACGGAGCAATCAGTGAAGCGGAAGCCCGGCGGCAGCTGATGGAGGACGCGATGAAGCGCAGAGATCAGGAAGCGATCCGGGCCATCCCGCAGGAAGATACTTACGCCCTTCACGCGCGCTGGGAGAAATACACCGCGAGGGTCGAGCGGGAAGCCCTCATGTCCCGGGCCGGTCCTTCGCCTGAGGTGCGGAAAGCGCTGCGGGAGAAGAGGAAGAAGAGAAAGTAGGTTTTATTAGGGATCAGGGATCAGTAGGGAATAGGATATAGGAAATAGGGGATAGTGAGCCGGGATCCGGAGGGTTTCGGCTGTCTTAAGTTAAGACTGGGGACGGTTCGCCCGAGGCGTCAGCCGAGGGGAACTGTCCTCCCGTTTTCAGGGAATGAGCGCCTAAAATAAACGCTCATCCCCTGTAAACGGAATGAATTCCCGCTATGGCCGTAAAAATTGCATAGATTAACGGAGGCGGGACACCGGCACCTGATACAAGTGTACCTGCTCCGCGACGGTACACATTGTATCAGGTGCCGATGTCCCTTTTTCCCGTTTAATGCATTGCCAAGGGTACAGGCCCTTTGGTCCGGTCCCCAAACTATTCCGCTCTCAAGCTTCGCAGGAAGAGCGCTCATTTGGATCCGCAGCGGGGGCTTTGACACTATATCTTCAGGAACAGCGCCGACACTTTGATTGGGCGTGGTACACCGGCACCAGATACTGGCCTGCACCGTAAGGAACAGGCTGCGCCTATTGATTCGGTGCAGGAGCTTCGCCTGCTGCGCGGCGGTACACATTGTATCAGGTGCCGATGTACCTTTTTCCCGTTTCGTGCACAGCCCGGGTAAGGGTACAGCGCTATACAAATCTGCTTGGGCTATTTGTTTGAGTCTGTTAGAAAAAAGACGGGAGCTTCCCGGGCTACTCCATCACGTCCTGATAAGCACGCACGGCGTTGCGGACGCAGTCCTCGCAGGGGCAGAGAACTTTACCGGTATCGAGTCCCTTGAGGTCCCGGCAGATCAGGGCGCCGCAGCGTTCCCGGAAATTTTCCTGGATCTGTCCGGCAAAGCGGGGTGTTCCCTTCCCGCCGGTTTTGATGCCGGCTGCGATCACAGCACCGGCAAGCGCACCGCAGGAACCCTGTCGGTTGCCCATTCCGCCGCCGAAACCGCCGGCAGCCTGAAAGACCAGCTCATCCTCCGTGAGAGCGACGGCAACTGCCTGGCAGCAGTTGCATTTCCCGCTGCGGCGCAGCTCCACAGCCCGCTCTTCCAACGGCAGATTCTTTAAGCTTTCAAAATCGATCATCGCTCCTCCCCCATCTGAAATCAAACAAAACGGATGATCAGCTGCCCGGCGAAGGTCCTGCCGGCCGTATTCAGTCCGCCGAGATAATAATCAAAATCCCCTTTGGCAAAGGCTTTGGCAAGGATCTTTTCCGAAGCGAAACGTACGGACCAGATGCCGTCCGGTCCGTACTTCAGACTGCCGGGGACCGCGTCCGCCTGTTCCGTTCCCATCAGGCCCATTCCCTGCATCAGTACCATTCCCTCCTCGCAGGGAGTCTGTCCCTCCGGCATGCGGAACTGGACTTCGATCTCCGGTTCGGCAGGCTCTTTCTGCACCGGGCCATGCGGGAGAATTTCAGCGAGATTGAAATGTTCATCCGCAAAGGCTTTCCACTCTTCCAGCGCTGCTTCGATCCGTTCCCGGTCAAAGGCTTTCAGGTCGCCGTTTTCTTTAAGGTTGTTCTCGTTCAGGACCTTTTCCCGCCTGAGATGTTCAAAGCGCAGCGCGTGCAGCGGCTCTTCCACATCCGCGAACTGCATATCCGCCAGCTCCTGAAAGACCCGGAACCCCTGCCACCAGGTGTTATCCTGCCAGCAGGTACGCTCCGGACGGCAGAGCAGGTGGTCATGCATCGTCCGGGAAGGATCTTCCAGCGGATCCATGATCTCCGGGATCCCGCAGAGCGGATGGAGCGGGATAAACGGCTGGTGACAGCTTCGTCCGAACGCAGTCCACATCGTGATCCGCTCACTTTCATCCGCGAACTGCACCATGGTCGTTTCTGCCGAATTGCCGTAGCAGCAGATCACGCCCCGGCGCAGATGCGGCGTTTTCCCGGGACCGAGGGCAGCGAAAGCGTCCGGTGTCAGCGCTTCGTGATCGCAGAGGATTTCGGCAATTTTCTCCAGCGTGACTTTCTGTTTCGGGTATACACAGAAGGGGTAAAAATTCGTATTGGGGTCATTGTGGATCGAAGCAAAGGGATCTTCCGGGCACTGCAGATCCGGATCGTCCATGATGAAACGCATCCCGATCAGGTGCCGGTTTGTATTGTAGGTGCTCTTCCAGGCGTTTTCCTTCTGATAGACCCAGCCAAAATCAAAATCATCCGTCGAGCCCGGAACACGGGGAATGTACCAGCCCTGTTCCATGGCGTGAGAGACCAGGTCCGCGGGATACAATATCGCCCCCTGCGAAAAGTCCATGTCCATCGGGACCTGCGGTTCATGCGGATCCAGCGGAAGCGAGACCGGGAATTCGGTCAGGCTGTGAATAGTCAGATGGTTGGGCATCACCATCACGGCGTCATCCGGAACACGCGCGGCAGCATAATAAAAGCCCCTGATCGCCTGAATGAGCCAGGCTTCATCTTTATCGGCGATGGTATAGCAGCGCGCGGTCGGCGCATAGCCCCATTCCGCGAGCAGGCTGAGCGCGATCTGTACGCCGTGACGGGCACTTTCCGCCCGTTCCCCGACTGCCCGGCGCAGGTTATAAGCAATCCCGCCATCTTTGACCAGAGCGGGATCATCGGGGTCGGGTTTTGTTTCGCCGCCCGCGTTACTGGTGAAGAGTACCCCGTTGCGGTTCAGGAACATATCCGAATTTTCCGCCCCGCTTTCGGGGTATACATGTTCCACCCAATAGGTGCGGAACGTATGCTGTACCTGCGGGATCTTCGCAAGCCCTTTTTCGGCAGGCAGGAAAGCCTGATCCGGGTCGCTCAGGTCCCAATCTCTTTCCGGGAGCATTCCGTGATAGGTCACGTACCTGCCGCGTTCATCTTCATTATGAGCGGCGATGACCCACCCGCTCTCTGTAATCTTTTTTCCCGCGAGAATTGTCGTACAGCTCATTTTTTTCTCCTGTCACGATCACAAATCTTTTGTCATACGGATACAGCGGAAGGTATCACCCTCAATCAGTTCGTCCCCTGTCTCCTCATATCCCATTTGGCGGTAGAATTCGACCTTGTTATCCCGGCTCTCGACGACCGCGGTCCGAAACCCCAGGTCACGGAGCCATTTTTCAGATTCCGCGACCGCAAGGGTGCCGATCCCGCGGTGCCGGTATTCCGGCAGGACCACAACTCTGCCGATCATCGCACGGGTCTCATCCAGCGGATAAACCCTTGCGGTTGCCACGGGGAAATCTTCATCCAGAATGACGATATATTTTGTCTCAGGGGTATCATGTTCATCAAATTCCTGCCGGAGCGTAATATGGTGTTTCCGCGCCATTGCCTGAATACGGACATAATATGCCCCGGCCTGCTGCCAGGTTTCCGCAGCTCTGATGACTTCCATGAGATCCTGATTTCCGGTCCTATTTGATCAGATTCTTCCACTCTTTGACGATCGAGCGGTCATCGAAATAATCGATCCGCATCGCTTTGCGTACACGCGCAAGGGTGGCGTTGGTCTTTTCCACAGCTTTTGCGGTGCCGTCCCGCAGGATGTCATATACGGAATCGATATCCGCTTCCCATTTGGCGCGTTCCGCGCGGATGGGGCTGAGCTCTTCCTCCAGAACGTTGAAGAGGAACTTCTTGCAGGTCCCGTCGCCCAGTCCGCCGCGCTGGTAGTGAGCTTTCATCTCGTCCAGGTTGGCGTAATCCGGCAGGAATTCCGCGAAGTGGGCATCGGTGCAGAAAGCGTCCAGATAGGTGAAGACCACGTTGCCTTCCAGGTGCCCCGGGTCCTCGATGCGCAGGTGCTGCGGATCGGTGAACATTTTGCCGTTGATTTGTTTCTTGATGGTCTTGGGATCATCGGAAAGGTAAATGCAGTTCCCGAGGGATTTGCTCATCTTCGCCTTGCCGTCCACACCGGGCAGCCGGCGCTGGGTCTCATTTTCCGGGATCATGGCTTTCGGCAGAACCAGGGTTTCCCCATAGATCTTGTTGAATTTTTCGACGATCTCGCGGGTCTGTTCGATCATCGGCAGCTGGTCTTCCCCGACCGGGACTACGGTGGCGTCAAAGGCGGTGATGTCGGCAGCCTGGGAGACCGGATAGGCGAAGAACCCGGCCGGAAGCCCTTCGTCCGCAAATCCGCGCATCTGGATCTCCGCTTTTACGGTTGGGTTGCGGGAAAGGCGGGCTGTGGTGACCAGGTTCATGTAATAGAAGGTCAGCGCGTGCAGCGCGGGAAGCGCGGACTGTACGCAGATGGTGGTCTTATTGGGATCCAGTCCGACAGAGAGGTAGTCCAATGCGACCTGGATCATGTTGTCACGGATCTTGCCGGGATTGTCCACATTGTCCGTCAGCGCCTGGTCGTCCGCGATCAGGATGTTGATCTCATCAAATTTTCCGGAGTTCTGCAGCTCCACGCGGCGCTTGAGGCTGCCGACATAATGTCCCAGGTGCAGCCGCCCGGTCGGACGGTCGCCGGTGAGAATGATCTGTTTTTGGGTCTTTTCTTCCATCAGGTGTGTTTCCTTTCGATCTCTGTTTTCACTGTCTCAATATTTGCCATTTCTGACAATACTATATTTTAAATCAGATTCCAATCAATCTTAATTTATCCGCAGATAAAATTCAAGTAAACGTTACACTTTTCGTAAAAATTGGTAAGGGTTCAGTCTTTGGCAGCGCATCAGGCGTTTCGTTCTGCAGCCTGTTTGGATACGGGGCATGCTTCGTTCAGTATCCGGAAGCGCACTGCGAGGTCAGTCCTGCTGTGCCGGCTGCGCGGCAGCATCATGGCTGACCTCGTGTGCTTCGTTTTGAATTATTATGTTTTCTTTAAGGTTTGAAGTGCCCTTATTTATTTTTCGCTCATCATCTTCTTCCGGTAGGGATTATCCTTCCCCGCGTTGAAGCCGTCCAGCAGGTAGTCCTCCGGAATGTATTGCTTGTAATCCAGGTCCATGATGTAGTTGCAGAAGATCTGTTCGGCATAAATGATTTGATTTTCGTCCCCGGCAAGGGCATAAACAAAGCCGTGGTAAGAGTCAGCATGGACCGCCAGCAGTTCATGGGTCTTTTCTTCGGTAACGCTGTAGATCCCGACGTAGTCATCAGAGGGGTAAGCCCTGAGCCGGGCAGTTTCCGCGGCATAAGCTTCCGGTGTGTATTCGACGGCCAGATACCCGAGATACTGCGCGTCCCAGGGGTTATAGTAAACCATTTTATAGTCCAGCACCTTCATGGAATCGGTGATCTTCCGGGGCCAGATGCTTTCATCCATATCCCATTTGGACCATTTATTTTTTCCGTCTCTGTCGGCGTAAGCGAGGTAATTTTCATAGGATGAGACAT
The DNA here is from genome assembly GCA_902786265.1 of uncultured Chloroflexota bacterium. Lineage (GTDB taxonomy): Bacteria > Chloroflexota > Anaerolineae > Anaerolineales > Anaerolineaceae > Flexilinea. The sequence goes on from CADACE010000038.1 coordinate 6,780, forward strand.
CATCGTAAACCTCAACTTTTGCCGTCATTACGCTGATGAGCATTATGATCAGCGGAAAAGCATAAGCGATCAGCCCCGCGGCACCGACCCCGAGGGCGATGAGCGTAATTTTCAGCCATTTGGGCATAATGAATCCTCTTTTCTGATTTTTCCTGGTTATAAGCGGACAACGTTATTCTGCAGTTTTGTCCCGGTTTGAATAGAAGTACTTAATCATATACATAATATACATAATTTTGCTAATCGTTGCATCGATTGAAAATACGGGAATAGCAAAAATGGTGTGAAAGGAATTGACATCAAGCCGGGGCGGACGCAGAAAACAGGTGTTCTAAAATTTACAGCGGCAGATTGCGTTTGCCGGTGATCTCATCCAGGACGATCCGTCCGACGTGAAGGAACTGCAGCGCGCGGCAGTTTTTCAGGTCGTAGTTATAAAAACCGTAATGGTCACAAACGGTCTTCAGCCCGTGAACGATTTCTTCCTCGTCAGACAGGATCTCGCATTTGCCGAAGCCGATCACGCTTTCATAGCGGGTCGTGATGCCGTGGTCGGTGGGTTCGATTTTGATGAAGATATCTCCTTCCACGCAGACCATCGGGTCTTTTGCCAGCAGGTCCAGTTTCAGCCCTTCCCGGGCACAATGGAAGTAGACCACCGGCCTGCCGTCTGCCATCTCCGCACCGAAGGAGACCGGCACAACATAAGGGTATTTTTCTCCCCGCATCCCGATCCGCACCGTGTCGCAGCGGTTCAAAATATCAAAAATCTCATTGATATCCGTTACTTCTCTGTCTTTCCGTCTCATGGGTTTTCCTTTCCGTCATCCCCTCACAGCTTTATCCGCGTGTAATATTTCTCATCATCCTCGTGGTGAATCAACGCGCTGTTTTTCAGCTGGGTCCTGAGGCTGGCTGTGTTGTCTTTGTTCACGGACATATAAGCCTCATCGATACCCATCTCCTTCGCTTTTTCCAGCGTCAGGCGCAGTCCTTCCGTCGCGTATCCCCTGCCCCGGTATGCGGAGGAAATGCAATAGCCGATGTGTCCGGGACCTTCCCGCAGGAAATCATTCAGACAGTGCCGCAGGTTGAACGCGCCGACATAATTCTCTCCATCCGCCAGGACGTAGGTGGTATCCGGGACAAAGCCATCCGGAAGGTCTTTTCCCTGCGACCAATTGCGCTTCATTTCGATCCATTCCAGAAATTGTTCGTAGGTATATCCATAGACGCTGTTCATATACCCGTTGTCATTTTCCGGAAACGTCATGAATAATTCATAAGTTTTTCGGTAATCCGAATCCTGTACCCGTATCAGTTCCATCAGCTGCACTCCTATTCGACACAATATTCTGCCAGCGAATATTCCCCTGCTAATAAATCAAATTTTTCGACATAAGGCTTTCCATCGATATACAGCCACCTTTCGATAAAAGCCGGTTCCATGCAAAACAGGCGCTCGCTTTGCAGGTTTGTATATCTGTCATAGGATCCGGGAAAGCTTCTCTTATATATTTCACAAAATACCGGATCCTCAGCGGGATGCCCGGTTTCCCGGCAGATGCCTTCGATCTGAATATTATCAATACACAGCGCCGCATGGGGGTTTTCTTTAAGCTGTGCGTATTTTCTGGACTTTGTATCCGTCTGAAAATACAAACGGCGGTCAGCAGCCACCGCGCTTATCATGCGCGAGGTCACAACATCATGCAGGGAGGTCGACAGAACCATCAGCCTGTGATCGCCAAACTCCTGCCAAAATTTCAAAACAGCTGTATCGAGATCCATAATCGAAACTCCTGATATAAGAGCTCACTTTGCATACCGGAGGGTATGCTTCGCAAGGCGCGGGATCGAAAGCTCGTGTATTTGCGAAAGCCGCAGCCCGCGCCTATTTCCCGGGGGCCTGCGGCCCCCATACCCCCGCTGTGTATTTGAGCTCTTTTTCTGACTTACCCGTAAAATGCGGTGGTTACCTTTTATTCTACAGATCATCAACATTAATCATAATCCGTATTTTCGAAAACAACCGCACATTTTTGCTTTCTGTCCGTTATACAATAATGAAGAGGTGAAATCGGATGTCCATGGATATCGAAGAAGAATACGATAAAATTTTCCGCTTCTGTTACTGGAAAGTACATGATAAAGAAATCGCGGAAGATCTGACACAGGAAACTTTTCTCCGCTTTCTGGACAGTAACTATGATGAGCAGGGAAAACGGATCCGCTATCTGTATACCATCGCAAGAAACCTGTGCATTGATGAGAGCCGGAAGCGCATTCTCACGGAAATCCCCGATGAGATCCCGGATACGGGACCCGAAAATGACTTGACAACACAGGTTTTCCTGAGGCAGGTGCTGCAGCAGCTTCCGGAAGAGGACCTTGAACTGATCATCATGCGTTACCTGAATATGGAATCAACAGAAAATATCTGTGCGGTCCTGAAGATTTCACGCTTTTCGTTATACAGAAAATTGAGGAAAATCCAAAAGACACTGGACAGGTTGACAGGGACGGTGTAGAAGGCTCCCGGAAAGGAATTTCGTCAGATGAATAAAAATATACGGCACACAATTTCAGAGTTCACACCCTCACCGGATCCGGTCCGGAAGGATACATTCCTGAGAATGTACCGCCGAAGGACAGGTTCTCCAAAAACAGATATTCGGGAAATGCTCGGATCCCAATTTATTTGTATCAGCCCTGCTGTATGGCTCATGTCACTCGCAGTGCTCCTCATCGCGATCTGGGGCTGCCTTAGGAACCGGAATGTTATTATCTGCGTTGCCGCACTGATGCCGTTCGTTTCCGGATTTGCGGTATTTGAATCCTTCCGGTCACAAATGTACGCGATGGCAGAGCTGGAAGGGGTGACTTTATTCTCCCTGAGAGGAATATTTTTCGCGAAAATCGCCTGTATCGGTATTGTACATATCATTCTCATTCCGGGGCTTTCTCTCATGATCTCGCCTGTTTGTCAATATGATTTTCTCACAACGGGGATCATGATCACTATTCCGTACCTCATCTCATCCATTCTGAGTATGAAAGCTGAAAAAAGCTCCTTTGGGCGTAAGGACCCGGCGGTATGTTTGGGAATATCCGCATTGACATCCGGGGCTGTACTGGCTGCAAGTGTGAAAAGCAGTTATTTTAAGGAAGACCTTACCGGGATGCGGAACATCCTGTTCATGATCCTGATCGTGCTGTTTCTGATTGAAATCAAAAAAACCTTTCAATGGGAGGTAAACCAATGGAATTAAAAGCTGACCGGCTGACCAAACGCTACAAAAACATCATCGCTGCAGACAGGCTGACGTTCACGCTGCAAAAGGGTGTCACAGGACTCTTAGGCGCAAACGGCGCAGGCAAAACGACACTGATGCGGATGCTCTGCGGCATTCTCACACCGACGGAGGGCACCGTGACCTATGATGGAATTCCGGTGACGGAAGAAAGCTACCGGAACATCTTAGGCTACCTGCCGCAGGATTTCGGATACTATCCCGATTTCACGGGAACGGATTTTCTGATGTATTTTTCCGCACTAAAAGGGCTGAGTAAACAGGCTGCGAAGGCGAGGACAGAAGAACTGCTGCGCATCGTCGGCTTGTCCGACGTATCAAAGAAAAGGATCAAATCTTATTCCGGCGGGATGAAACAGCGTCTCGGCATTGCGCAGGCACTGATTAACCGGCCGGAAGTGCTGATCATGGATGAACCGACAGCAGGGCTGGATCCGCAGGAACGGGTAAGATTCCGGAATCTCATAGGAGAGCTTGGAAAGAACAGCATCGTTCTGCTGTCGACACACATCTTATCCGACATAGAGCACATCGCGGACCGGGTGATCATGATGAGATCCGGACAGATCATCTGGCAGGGCACCTGGGGAGACAGCAATGAAAGCCTGGAAAGCTTTTATCTGAAAGAATTTGGAGAGGAACAGCATGCATAATTTCGGTACCCTGCTTGGATTCGAGCTGAAAAAACTGCTTATCAATAAAATTACGATCCTCCTGCTGGTTCTGTTTGCGTTGTTTCTTTTCGGCCTAACCATGCTTGAATATACGGTGATCAGCCCGGAGGACAGGTTTGTTTCCGAAAGGGAGGCCGAACTGGAAGGGAAGGAACTTGACGATGATATGATGTCCAAAGTGACAGAAGAGGCAGCCCGATACGGCAGTCTTGCAGAGATCGACGGGAACAGCCTGTATTATCATGTTTCCCGCTATATCAACCGCGCATTTGGGACTTATCTGACGATTCCGGATCTCTCTGTTTCCGTTTCAACAGAGGACTTGAATGCCGAGAGCTTTTACCGGAACCGGGAAGCGATGCTGGATTATCTCTATGACTATTTTCAACTGGATGAACCGGAAAGAGAATACTGGAGAAGCAAAGAATCGGGAATCGCTAAACCCTTCATCTGGTTTGCCAATTACGGTGTCTCTGCAATGAGAGCCAATTACGGAATGACAGCTGCGCTGGTCTCCATTACGATTGGTATATGCCTCTCGGGAATATTTGCTTCTGAGTCAAGATACCGCACGGACGCGCTGATCATGTGTACAAAAGAGGGAGTGAAAAATCTCCCTGTTATAAAAATCCTGGCAGGAGAGATTTTTTCACTGATCGTAAGCACAATGCTGCTGGTTTCGGTCCAGCTGCCGCATATTCTGTTCAACGGCCTGCACGGGATCGAAACCGCCTGCCAGATCATCGTGCCTTTTTCATCTTATCCCTATACAACGGGGAAACTGCTGCTGATCTATACGGGGTTGTTTCTCCTTGCGGGTCTGCTGACCGGAGCCGCCGCGATTTTGCTGTCACGGGTACTGAATAACATGATCGCATCCGGAGGGGTGATCTGTTTGACCATACTGTTGGATCTGTTTTTGACGCTTCCGCCCAGGTTCAGGGTACTTTCACAGATCCGCTTCCTTACTCCTCTCCAGGTGCTGATCAATTCCTCTATGCTTGACCCGAGACTTGTCAGGATCGGCAGCACATACCTGACCGCTTTTCAGATCTCTGCCATCCTGTATGCGGTGCTGATACTCGCTTTCAGCTTCGGGGCAATTGCTCTCGGGAGAAAATGATAAAAGTGCACAGGGATCTGTTCCCTGTGCACTTTTCTATTTTATTTTTTCACTGTTTTTCTGCCAGGACCACCCGGCGGTTGAGGTAGCTGCCCTCAGGGGATTCATCCTCACAGGTGATCAGCACCAGCGCGTTTTCCTTCACATCTCCGGCGATCCTGCTGAACCCGTCGGCAGGGATCTTCGCGCTTTTGTATACCTGCCAGGTCCGCATTACGCCTCTGCTGTCGGTGATCATAATGCTGTCTCCCGAACCAAGACTGCTCAGCAGTGCGAAAGGCCCGGCTTCCGTGGTGTTCAGATGGTTATGTCCGGTCAATATCGTGACCCCCTCACCCGGCAGGCTGCTGCCTTCCAGCATGCCGACTGAAGTGCCCAGCCATTCCACCGGATATTCACTTTCTGTGTAAAGTACACTCACGATTTCGGATACCACATCCAGCGTCGGAAGCTGCAGCGTCAGGCGAGTCGGCTGATACTGCACGCTCAGCGGTTTTTCAGAAAGATTTTGCGGGCGGACTGCAGAAAAACCGGTCTTCGGCATGACATGCAAATCAAAGATATCTATATGCGGATACGGCGGTTCCGGGTCCTGAGGTCCCGGTTTTTGAAATTTTGAAAAATCCAGGACCGGTTTTGTATATTCAAATACCGTCCCGGTGTCATCGACTGTACCGTCAATCGAAATCCGCCTGTTTGCTGTTTTTGATGACATTCCCATAAGCATGGGTTTGTATTCCTCAAGTCCCAATCCTGGATAAGCCTCCATGAGCAGAGCCAGAGACCCACTGACAGCCGGTGCTGCCATAGATGTTCCGGACAATTTCCCATAATGATCCGTAACCGGCTGTCCGGCATCGTTTACCAAAAAGGCAGAGCGGATATCAGTCCCGGGAGCGAGAATATCGACGAGGGGACTGTGGTTGGAACTTGCAGTGATGTAAGGTTCATCCATGGCAGCAAGTGCTCCTACAGCCATGACGTTTGATAAACAGGCCGGCATAATCAATGCTTTTTCATAATATTGGTTGCCGGATGAAGCTACGACGAGGATTTCCGCTTTGTTCAATTTTGTTAATGCGGAAAAATGATCTTCACAACCGGATTGAGTATCACAGGTTTCGTCAAATCTTCCGCCGCCTAAGCTTAAATTGAGAATTGAGACCGGTTTTCCTTCTTTTTTCAGTTTATCCTGTAATCCCAGCACCCAGTCATATGCCGATAACACATCCTCATTATTCATTGTTACCAAATACCCATCCGGATTTCCCACTGAAATATATTCCGGATCAATTATTTCCGACTGTACCTGTACCGCAACGATATTTGCTCCCGGAGCCATGCCGTCTTTTCCTGCTGCAATACCCGCTACATGAGATCCGTGATTGAAGCGCCAGGGCTTTACAGCACCGCCCGGGAAAGCCGAATAAGACGTTCCGTGACCGGCAGCAGCACCGCCTTTACAGGCAGAAAAATCCTCTTTGAGATAGCATTTATAAATGTCACAATCCTTATCTTTTTCATCACACGGCTGACAGCCTTCCTTCAGTTTCCATCGGTAACTGTTGCTGAAACAGTTTTCGGCGACCACTCTGCCGGCAAATTGTTCATGGCTGCTGTTCAGGCCCGAATCGATAATGGCAATCGTGATCCCTTTGCCTGTATAGCCGAAATTATGAATGACACTGACCGAAGTCAGCTCTTCCACCTTGCCCTCCAGTTTTGTCGTATAGTTGACCGCAGCTGTTTTCGGCTCCGAAGAAGAAGTACCTGTTTCCGGGAGAGGATCAAAAAAATAGACATCAGGTTCCTTGAATATCCGGATCAGGTCATCATTGCTTTTGACAAATTCCAGAATCTGAAAGATTGATCCGTGCAGACTGACCAGATGCAGATATCTCATCGGATAAGCCACGCTCATACCGTGTGCAAGTGCCCGCTCGCTTTCCGCGTCTTCTGTTCCGGGCTGCACCTCCGCTATGACCTCAATGTCCTGATTTTGCAGCTTTTGAAAAGCCTCCTCATTGATAACAGACATTTCCAGCAGATCCAGCCGGCGGTTGATTTGTGAGGCCTCGATCTTCGCCCGGTCCGCCTCCGACAGTGTGAGCAGGGATTTCCCTTCGACCATTCCGGAAAGGTCCTTTTCCTGCGTACCGTTTACCATGATCTCACAGACTGCCCAGGCTTCCCCGTCAAAGCTTTCCGCCATGAGCCGTGCGGTTCCCGGCGTAAGGGCAGTCACGGTGTTGGTGAGCTGATTGAGCGCGGCGACCGTGTTGTCTGTATTGAACCAGGTCAGCCGTGTGACCGGAGTGTCATCCGGTTCTAAGCTTACGGAAAAAGTATATTTTTCCCCGGGTTCAAGTGTCAGAGACGGGACGCCCAGGTCCACTTTTCTGACAGGCTGATATGAAATCCCGGTGCCATTTTCAGGATCCAGCGCAAAAGCCGGAAATACAGCGGCAATAAAGCATAATGCTGCAAACAAAATTGTTACCGTACGCCTGATATCGTTTTTCATTGACGAAACTCCCCACTCATATTTTTTATATTGGAACGTTACAATTTTCATTCCATTAATCAATAATGAATGTTTCTTTTTCGGAAGTTTCTATAAAAAAAGAACAGGAAAACGCTGAGCGGTTCCCTGTTCAATCGGAAGGCTGTAACTTTATCAGGTTTTATTTGCTTCTTAATTCTTTAAGATAAGCTTTTTGTTCATCCGTGATGCGGTAACTTTCCACCGCCTTTTGGATCGTCTTGTTATGCGTCCATTTGTCCAGGCGGTGCTCCGTAAGATAAAACAGGACCGCCTCATACTGTTTCGCCAGCGCGGTCGCGAAGTACCAGGCCGTCATCATGTTGACGTAGTATTCATCCGAGCGGATCCGCGAGACCATTTCCGGGTATGCGGGATCAAAATCCTCGTCGAGGAAGTGCTCCATGAGCATTCCGATGGCAAAGCGGACCGTATAGGTTTCACCGGAGTCCAGCCATTCTTTGATGTGATCAAGCAGCTCCGGGCGATGCTTTTTGAAGACCTTCGGGGACATCTGGTCGCAGGTTGCCCAGTTATCCACATAAGGGAGAAAGCGGCAGACCTCCGTCATACAGCGTTCATAATCCTTCATCGCGGAAAGAATGAAGGCATGCAGCTGATTTTCATCGAAATACCGGTGCGGCAGGTCATTCAGAAATTCATGGATATTTTCATTATTCACCAGCTGTTTGGCGTATTTCCTAAGTTCCGGCGTCCGCACGCCGATAAAGATCCCGGGATCCGCTGTGGGAATCAGTTTTGACTGAAATTCGCCGTATTTCTCATCCCGCAGAGCAAACAACTCCTTCACGATTTCATCTTTCAGCATCCTACATTCTCCCGAAATTGATTTTTCCGGCTTTTTACCGTTCTTCCCCTGCCGCTTTGCGGAACATGCAGATCATCCAGATATACATCACTGTCTTTGGCAGCATCAGCATACCGATGATCGAAATTTTGCCTGACCACAGTACGACCGGGACATAAAAGAGGAATGACAGAAGGACCGCAAGCCAGAGGAGATGAAAAGTCCGGTCTTGTCCGGCTGACCGGAACCAGAGCGCGATCGTAATGACACCGATCATCACAAACGGAATATTGCGGATCACGCCCCAGATCAGAGAAGGCGCAGCGGATGTCCAGCCGTTCTGCGGGAAAGCACACAATATAACCCGCACGGCAGCCAGGATCCAAAAGACTGTCAGAAGATTTTTATTCCGGTCGTCGCGATACCGGTCCCTGCGGATATATTCAAGGAGCAGATAGAAGACCGTCATCGTGATTGAAGTGACCAGCTTTCCGATGCCCAATGCTGCGGTCCAGTTACCCGCGATCCAATAGTTAAGCATGCGGGGAACCAGGTGAAAGGCATCACCGGCGCCTAAAAGAAGCGCCGCCAGCCCCATCAGGTGCACGGATTTTCGGCTGCCGGCCTTCCTGATCAGCCATATTCCGCTGGAAATTGCGAAGATCAGATACAAAATATCAAAAACAGTTTCCGGAAGTGCCGGCATCAGTTTCATAAACATACTCCTTATTTATTCATAACAGAATACAGCGGAAAAACAGGTCCGGGGTTTCATCTGCAGAGCGTGCGTCTTCTGCGCCAGCGGATGACGGGACCGAGAAGCTTGCGGAGGCAGTATTTGGCATAGATAACTGAAAATACCGAGCCGCCGTTGCGTTTGTGGATGCGAAGCATATCCGGCCAGCAGCGGTCATCCTCCGCGATGGTCTTGGCGTCGGCATGAAGGCGGAAGGCTGCCCAGGGTTTGCTGCCGGGGAGATATTTGATCTCCGAGACCTCCGCCAACCGCAGCCAGAGGTCATAATCCATGGCGAAATAGATCGTATCGTCCAGCGGTCCGACTTTTTTCCATAAATCTGCCCGCCAGAAGGACGCCTGCTGCGGAATATGGACATACCCCTGCGTGAGCTTTTTATGATCCGTCTGTTTGGCATTGAAACGACCGATGACATTCCCGTTCGCGTCGATAAAGTCGCAGTCGCCGTAAACCAGACCGCAGTCCGGATGGGCTGTCAGGTATTCCACCGCTTCCCGTACCGCATGAGGATAAAGAATGTCATCGGAATTCAGCCAGGCGAGGATCTCTCCATGCGCGCGGGCAAAACCTTTGTTGATGGCATCTGTCTGTCCTTTATCTTTTGCGGATTCCCAATACGCCAGCCGGTCAGCATAACGCTGAATGATTTCCGTACTGCCGTCTGTCGAACCACCGTCCATGATGATATATTCAATGTTGGGATAATCCTGCTCTAATACAGAGCGGATCGTGGCTTCCAGGTAAGGAGCCTGGTTGAAAGAGGGCGTGACAATGGTTACCAAAGGATTTTTTTTCATTTCCGATTTCTCACTCTTCACCCTTGACTCCTAATTCATAAATGATGTAATCTGCTTCCTGACGGTAAATTTCGGCGGTCTCATTCAGATAACGCTGCAGGCGTGGTTGTTCGTAGAATTTGTTAAGGTTCGTCACGACCAGCCACTTGTAGTTCCAAAAAGTTGTGTTAAGCTTTATCAATGCATCGAGCTCTTCCAGTGTTTCTGCCGAAGTATCCCAGATGCCGGGATTCCGCAGTCCCCAATACGTCATCCCGCCGCCGTAATCATCCATGATCCCAATGGTACTGATCCGGTCCTCGTAAGGTTCCAGAAACCCGATCCATTCCTCCCAGCGCTGAGGCCAGGCGCGGTAATCGTGACGATGAAGCTCCATCACACTGTCCGCAGCCCACCATCCGCAAAGGACGATTCCGCAAAAGACAGCCAGTATGGGAATAAGGCGGCTTTGTTTCCGTGCTGCTTTCATTATAGCACGGGAAGCGGTTTTCACAAGGGAAGCCAGCCCGACAGCCGCAAAGGGGAAAATCAGCAGTTGGTAGTAATTATGTGTCCCGATATGGTGAGGCAGGCTCAGTCCGTACAGAATATAACCCGCGAAATATGCCAGCCAGGCGGCACGGGATGGTCTTTCCCGTATCATCAGCACACCGAAAACCGCGCAGAAAAACAGCGGGATAGTAAAAACCTCATCGATCATGCGGAACCATCGGACATAAAAGGCCGGCTGAACCAGTTCGGAAAGGAAAAACCGTCCCTGATACTGCTGGACAAGGAATCCCTTGATAAAGTATCCCCAGTAATTATAGATCAGCATCGGTACCAGCGCGAGGACCGCCGCGATCCATACGCGCCAATTCTTCAAAGTTTTCTTTAAGGTTGATGAAGAGATCAGCGTGGCAGCGATCGCGAGCCCAAGCGGAAAAGCTGCAACCTGCTTGATGAGAATACAAACGCCGGCACAGATCCCGACTGCGAAAGCCTTTGCTGTTGAATCCGGTTCAGATGCCCAGCGACGCAGCAGGAACATGGTCCATATCAGCAGGCAGACCATGATGATATCCGGCTGAAAAGAGCGGGAGGCATAAACACCGTACGGGAAGAACAGGTACCAGCACAGCGCCCCAAACATACCGGCTGTCCCGAACAGATCATTCGCCAGTAATGCCAGCCCGATCCCGCCGATGAGCCAGAAAAGAATGGACGTAAAACGGGGAATCCGCAAATCTGCATTCCCAAACAGGTGATAAAGCCCGGCAGTCAGTTTTTCATAAATGGGCGGTTCGATCCAGGCTTCCAGTGTTCCCAAAATCATGGCGTCCCGGTTGTATTCAGGTGTCTGGTCTTTCAGAAATCCGCCATCTTTCAAATAAAAACCGCGTGCCATCAGTGCTGAATGCATCTGCCGTGCTGGGTGAAAATCCAATGGAGGATCATCAAAATCAATCATCCTAAGGCCGAAAGCTGAGAGGAAAATAGCCAGTATAAATAAAATCTTAAAACTTCTCTTCATTATCTTAAAATTTATTGCTAACTATATTAAAAATTATATTCAATTATCTTAAAAATAAAACTGTCAAATATTAAAACATTTATACAGATATCTTAATAAAATAATCATTACTGAATTTTCTTAAGATATCTATCGTAATCTTTTAAGGTTTCAAGCCGCTCAGCAGAACGGGTCCTGAACACCTTTTCCGCCGCTTTCGGACTTACAGACATCAGCATTGTGAGCGCAAGCCGGTTTTTATCTTCGATCACACGGTTTGGGTACAAACGGAATGCTTTTGCATAGGCTTTGAGGCTTTTCCCTGCGTTACCGCCGTCAGAAAGATAGTGCGCGTCCAGCCAGGCGGCGCCGCCGCGGATCTGTTTTTCAATAGGTCTTGCTATATCGGATGTAAGCGGATCCGAAAGCAGCCAGTCTGCCAGGCGGTAAGCCTCTTTCCCGAATTCTTCCGTATGAGCGCGGTTTTTCGCAGCCTCGTGAAATCGCGCAGCTGCCAGCGGCTCCGGAAGATAGACGAATTTTCCCCGGCTGATCATACGCAGCCACAGATGATGATCCAGAAGGTAATGGTAGCTCAGGTCCAGTCCGCCTGCCTGTTCCCAGGCACTTCGCCGGAAGAAAACACCGGGCTGGGAAATTACCCGGAATGTCATCAGGTCTTCGACGGAATACTGATCGAACCGCATGACGTTGATGAGCTTTCCATTGCCATCAACGGAAAGAACATCGCCATAGACAGCATCCACATCAGGATGCGCAGCGAGAAAATCCAGCGCTTTCCGCGCCGCGTCGATGAGATACAGGTCATCTGAATTCAGCCAGCCGATCACTTCCCCGGAGGTAAGTGAAACACCTTTGTTGATCGCGTCCGCCTGACCTCGATCCTTTTTTGAGACCCAGCCCGACAGACGGTCTTCATAAGAACGAATCAGCTCCGCTGAACCATCTGTGGAGCCTCCGTCGATAACCACATATTCCATTCCGGGAATGTTTTGAGAGAGAACAGAATCCATGGTCTGCTTCAGAAAAGCAAACTGGTTGAATGAGGGGGTGATAACTGAAAAAGAGAGATCAGAACAGCGAGTCATACGCAACTTTCGGATAAACCTGCAATTTCCCGCCGATGGTAGCATCGAGGATCTCACGTCCGTCTTCTTTGTATGCTTCTCTGGCCATGATGTATGCCCGTTCGGAAGTATCCAGATCCGGCAGCTGCCAGCGGAAGCCTTTTCCAAAGTAACCGGCATTGAAATGGTTCGGATCGTCTCCCTGGGAAACCACGGTCTCATTGGGTTTGCCTTTGGTGGCAAAGCTGTGGTCGACACCGATCAGGATCACCTTTGTGAATCCCAGAAAATAAGCTGTCTGGAGCGCCATATAGGTCACTGTAGCACCTTCCCACATGCGTTTGCGGATATCTTTGGCGAAGGTAGGACCGGTGTAAGTACCGTAAAGATAAAACAGATTTTCTGCGGGATGCACCCACTGTTTGTGACGCAGGGAAACGAAGCGGGGCATGGTCAGCTTTTCGATATCCTCATGGGTCTGTTCAGCGACAAGGTCATTTACACACAGGTAATAGCTGGTTTCAAACCCCATTTCCGGAAAGGCCAGGTAGATGCGGTTCAGGCCAAAGGTATATTCATTCTTCAGCTTTGTCAGGTCTGTATTTTTCAGGCTTGGGCCGTTTCCGATGATAAAGCAGCGTTCACCCTTGTGTCTGTTCTGAAGCGCGCCGAGCTTTTCGATCGTTTCCCGTCGTTCGGGACTCCAGTACGCATCCGGGATGTCTTTGAGCCGTTTGGCTCCGTCTATCGTATTGCGCGCGGCATTCAGGAGCGGTTCCGGCAGAATTTGTTTGATCGTATCCTTCAGCATTATATTGTCTTTCTGATCTCATCCAGATCGTCATACGGGATATCAAGGCCGATCAGCAGGTTCCGGATGGTGTTCCAGTGGACCCGTTCGCAGGCAACAGGGCTGAAATTGCAGTTGTGCGGCGCGATCAGCACATTGGGCATGGAACGCAGCGGAGAATCCATCGGCAGCGGTTCAGTCTCAAAAACATCCATGGCGGCTCCGGCGATCTTTCCGGCAGCCAGTGCTTCCGCCAGTGCCTTTTCATCGACAACCGGTCCGCGGGAGGTGTTGATCAGCACCGCGTTCGGCTTCATCATGGCAAGAGTCTTCTCATTGATCAGATGCCGCGAGGTCGGGTTCAGGTCGGTATGGCAGGTCACAAAATCGGATTCTTTCAGCAGCTGCTCCAGCGGAACCTGTTCGATATGGTTTTCGATAAGAAAATCCGGCTTGACTGGGACGATATCGTTCACCAGAATACGGGTGCCGAAGGGGCGGATGCGGCGGGCGACAGCCTGGCCGATATTGCCGCAGCCGATAATGCCGACGGTGGTCTCGGAAAGGGTCGTGATGGCCGGTTTGTCCCATCTGCCTTCATGCATGGTGCGGTCCATAAACGGCAGTGAACGGGCGAAGCTCAGCATGTAGCCGATCGCGGTTTCGGAAACCGGGATCGTGAAAGCGTTAAGTGTATTGCCGATCATCACGCCGAATTTTTTGCAGGCTTCTTTGTCGATCGCGTCGATCCCGGTCCCCCATTTGGAAACGACCTTCAGCCGTGGGGAACAGGCTTCGATCACGCGGGCGCTGTATTCATCATCTCCGCAAATCGTGCCGTCAAACTGTCCGGCATATTTAATAATGTCATCTTCCAGTAATTTTTGCTTTACATCCGGAACGATCATCTCAATTCCATAGTGCCCTTCGAGCACTTTGCGGAATCGTTCAACGGAAGTCATCATGTAAGGTGCGGAAAAAATGATTGTCTTTTTCATATTCTATCCTTTTGTTGCTTCAAACTATCGATCAATGGCTGAGCTTCATCATCAGCTCAGTCACGGCAAATTCAAATTCATCATCGATGTCCTGCGCTTCACGGGCAGGGATCGGGAACAGCATCGGGCGGTCACCGATGCGTGTATGTTTTTTCTCCAGCACTTCCCGCGTAAAAATGTAAATGCAGGAATTTTCCTCATAAATCGGAGGGAGATCCTGCGTACGCAGCAGGATGTTCTGGTTATGATTAATGGGACGGGCTAACTGGTCCCAAAAGCGTTTTTTCACCTCAGTCACAGAGAAGAGCGAATCATACAGATAAGCTTTATCCATCAGGGCACGGATCGCCGCGGAAATAGTTGACGCCTTCAGCAGCGGGTTGGTGCTGTGCGTCTGCAGGTAATAATCGGCTTTGATCTGCGAAGTATCATACATCAGGATCTCATTCATCGGGACATCGTCCGCGCGCAGGGCTTCGGGACGAAGCAGAGCCTGTACCTGCGGGAAATCCTTTGCGAGACCCTCGATCACCACCGGACTGTCCGTATCCACGACTACCTGATCGATCTCGGGAACATTCAAAAGGGCTTCCATGATCCAGTGATAGAGCGGTTTCCCGTTCATCAGCCGGTAATTTTTACCTTCCACACGCACCGAATGGTGCCTCATCGGGACAAAAGCAGCAATTTTCATAATTTATACTTCACCCTTCACTCTTCACATTTTTAGCTTTATTCTCGTCGGGCAGAACAAATGGTTTCCCCTCCAGAATGCCGTCATGGATCACCCTCAGGTTGGGATCCTGTGCCGGATCCAGTGCATCAAGCGGGAAATTTTTGATCTTTACATAGCCGTTCCATGTCTCATCCGGAGCTATAAATGGTTCAAAGGAAAGAGCCGTATGGAAAAACTGGTAATACATAAATTTCCGCGCGGTCTCTTTGAAAGAAACCGGAACATCGACCGCGTCACAGTTCAGCAATTCCTCTGCCTTTTCCAGGTAGTCCGGGATGGTTTTCGGGAACCAGCATAGCGGGACCTGTGTATAGCGGGATCTGCCGGCGCTCAGGACTCCCGCACCCATGATAGCGGCTTCTAGGCCGATGGTCGAATTATAGACCATGATAAATTTGGAAACCTGGATCAGTTCATAGGAACTGAAATAATCTTCCGGCGGAACATAAATAACATTTGGCAGGTAAGTGACCTGGTTTTTCTTTACCCAGTCCGTGACTGTCTCGTGGCTTTCCTTCCCGGGACGGGTCTCATCCGGATGGGCACGGATCACGAACAATGTGTCCGAGTGATTTTCTATGATCCGTTTGACCTGATCCAGCCAGGCGAACATATCACTGAAGACAACATTCGCGTGCTTTTGGCTGGTATCAAAAATGACGTTTGTGAACACGGGAACGATCTGACGGAAGGTTCGGGCTTTCTCCCAAAATTCCGGAGGCAGAGCTTTCATCTCCGGCCAGAACTGTACGCCTGCGGTGGTGAAGGTACCTTTCATGCGTTTGGAAAGATACTCATCCAGTTTTTTGTTCCGATCTGCTGTCATCACAAAATCATCCGGCAGATCGATCGGGCAGGCGGTAGCTTCCCCTTCCGTGAAAATGGCGGTATAGGGCATCAAACCGATCTCATGCGTAAAGGTGGGAATATTCCGGGATTTTCCCAGCCATTTCACCACCGCTTCGGGATATTGAAGTCCATTGAAAACCACGACCGCACGGGGCTGCAGCTCATCCATCAGCCGTTTTGCCTGCAGATAAACGCTCCAGGCGGAACGGATAAAGGAACGATGCAGCACGGCTGCCTCCGGGTCATCATCCAGATGGTGCTTCCGCAGGATCCAGCGCAGGGAGGGCAGAGTCAGTTCGCCCAGCGGTACCCCCGCATGCGTATAGACTGAAAGCCCATCATGTCCCAGACCTTCAACGTCGTTGGCGACTTCATTATCCTGCTCAAAACCGAAAACGGTACAGGGCAGACCATCATACATTTTCCGGGAAAGGTCCATGCACGATTCACAAAGAGACTCGCCGCCGCGTCCGACGGAAAGCAGGCAGGGTTTCAAGCCTTTTCCGCAGCTGATGAAATGGACCGGTACCCCGGAATAACGCAGGCTGTCAGCCGTGATCCAGGCATAGGCGGCGTTCAGGCTGGTACGATTCAGGCGCGTGGACGCGTTGAAGAAAAGAACCGGATGCTCAGTTTCTTTAAGATTTGCAGCGGTTTCCCTGTTAACGGTACGAAAACGCCACGCGTTGGCGCTGTCCGTCCTGTTCATGGATGCATGCTCACGCAGGATCGTGAAAATTGAACGCTGATTCTTCTCTGCCATAATATTCACATTCCGGCAATCAGGATACCGGTGAAAGCCGCCTGTACCCTGATCCCTGTTCTTGATCGTTTATTTTACGCGGCGCAGCTTCTTCAGGCTCGGCAGCTCCGAGTCATAAACCTTTTTCACACCATCGCCCAGAGCCTGTTCCGTCACACGGATATATTTCACCAGGCGGGCCATACCGTTTGGTTCCACGGATGCGGATTGATCCGTCCCCCACATCGCCCTGTCCAGGGTGAAGTGGCGTTCTACGATGGTGGCGCCCAACCCGACTGCCACGACTGTCGGGATCAGACCGGTTTCATGTCCGGAATAACCCACGGGGCAGTCAAATTCATTGGTCAGTGTTTCCACCATGCGCAGGTTCAGATCCTTCGGATCGCAGGGATAGGCGCTGGTAGCGTGTGTGATCGCCAGCCGGTCGATATCAAAATGGGAAACGGCTGTGCGGATCTGTTCCATCGTGGACATCCCGGTCGAAAGGATGATCGGGCGTCCGGTAGCATTCAGTTTATCGACCAGTCCGGTGTCCGTAAGCGCAGCGGAGGGTACTTTATACGCGATCGGATCAAACTGTTCGAGAAAATCGATCGCTTCCTCATCCCAGACAGAGGCAAACCAGTCAATATCCAATTCTTTGCAAAGATCGTTGATCCGCGCGTATTCAGCTTTGCCGAATTCAACGTGTTCGCGGTATTCCAGATAGGTGATATATCCCCAGGGAGTTTCACGCATTTTCGTCCGCTCTTCCGGAGGAACACAGAGCAGCGGCGTCCGCTTCTGAAATTTCACAGCGCTCACGCCGGCCTGTTTGGCAGCGCGTATCATCTCTTCCGCAATTTTTATATCACCGTTATGATTAATGCCGATCTCTGCGATAATATAAGTCGGATGACCGGTTCCAATCACATGTTTTCCGATTTTCAGTTCTTTTGCCATAAATTTGTGCTTTTTTATTCCTTATTTTGAAGCAGCATATCGCAAAGCTCGCGAACCGCGCCTTCACCGCCTTTGTTCAGCAGCACAATATCCGCTTCGTTTTTTACCTCCTGGCGTGCATCGGCAGGAACTACTGCGCAGCCAACAAGGGGGAAACAGGGAAGGTCATTGATATCGTTCCCTACATAAATCACATTTTCAGGATTGATATTTTTTTCTTTAAGGTAATTCAGAAGGATATCGCCTTTTTTCAGCACACCGTGAATACATTCGATCATGAGCTTCTTGCAGCGTGTCATCACCACAGGATTGCGCTCTGTGGAGAGGACGATGATTTTCATACCGCTTTCCCGGAGCAGGCGGACACCCATTCCGTCGGCACGGGAACAGCGTACGCTTTCGATCCCGTTCTGATCCACGATCACGCAGTCATCTGTCATTACGCCGTCAAAGTCCATCACGACCAGGTCCACCTTCTTCGGGATCCCGCGGCGGCCTCTGCCCGGCCAGACAATATTCAGTCCGGCATGGGTCACAAGCCACTCATAACGCATCCAGTCGAAGGGGGTGTCGATATCGATCGTGTAAGCAGGGTCGAGGAAAAGCGGCAGGATGTTCTTTCCGCTCATGCTGTTGCCTGCCATAAAAGTCCGTTCCGGACGGATCGCGTCTATGTGCCCGGTCTGCCAGTAAACCGGAGGCAGCTTTTGACGGGGAGCATTATAAGGTTCATCGATGCCCTCAACCTTGAGAAGGCCGTGCATCAGACCGGTTTCCGGATCGACCCGCCACATTTTGTGCGGGTTTTCATCCGCCGGTACCACACCGCGGACGGAATCAGCTTCGGGATGATCCAGCAGCAGGCGGATTGCTTCATCCACCATACCAACGGGACGGGCCGGTGAAGTGGGACGGAGCTGGACGACGATATCCGGAACATAACCTTCATGTTCCTTCAGCCAGGTCAGCGCGTGCTGGAACACCGGCAGATCCAGTGTATTGTCTGCGGCAAATTCTGCCGGGCGCATAAAGGGTGTCTGAGCACCCCATTTGCGGGCAACAGCCGCGATCTCTTCATCATCCGTGGAGACGATCACCCGCGTGGTCAGTTCTGACTGTAAACCCGCGGCAATAGAATAAGATATCAAAGGATATCCGGCAAAGGGTTTGATGTTCTTTCGGGGAATGC
The DNA here is from genome assembly GCA_902786265.1 of uncultured Chloroflexota bacterium. Classification (GTDB taxonomy): domain Bacteria; phylum Chloroflexota; class Anaerolineae; order Anaerolineales; family Anaerolineaceae; genus Flexilinea. The sequence goes on from CADACE010000038.1 coordinate 25,642, forward strand.
CCTTGGAACCGCCCCGTGCAGGGATGATCGCAAGTACTTCGGGTCTGCCTACCATGCTGTCCATCCGCCATCTACGACCAGGTTTGCACCGGTCATGTATGTTGACGCGTCGGAAGCCAGGAACAGGATCGCTCCGTTCATTTCATCCTGATGCGCCATGCGGCCCATTACCGTCCGATAGGAATAATGAGCGACAAATTCGTCATCGTTGTTATTGAAAACTCCGCCTGGGGTCAGACAATTCGCGCGGATCCCGGTCCCCGCGTAATAGGTCGCGAGGTAACGGGTCAAGCCCAGCACGCCAGCTTTCGTGACGGAATAATAAACCGGTTTATACTGGCGGTGATCCGGGTCCATGCCTTCTTTTTCATAAATACGCTGGTCAGGTCCCGCAAGCCCGTAGGTCGAGCAAATGTTGATGATCACGCCGTGATTCTGTTTTTTCATCGGTTTTACAGCAGCCTGAGCGCAAAGGAAGAGGCCGGTCAGGTTTACATTGACCGCAGCCTGCCATTGGTCAAGCGGATAATCTTCAAAGTTATTGGTGTTGCGCGCGTGAGTCGCGTCAAATTTCGGGTCCATCGCGGCTGAGCAGATCAAAGCATCCAGCCGTCCGGTTTTTTCCACCGCGAAATCTGCCATAGCCTGTGTTGAGACAGGATCGGTCACATCCAGTCTGAAGGGGTAGCAGCTTCCGCCATCTGCGCGTGCAGCTTCCGCAGCCTTTTCCGCAAGTTCCATATTTACGTCAGCCACGATCACATCCGCGCCGGCCTGAGCAAGTGTTTTTGCAAACTGGCTGCCAAGCAGTCCCGCGCCTGTAACCACAGCTGTCTGACCGTTCATCTTAAATTTGTCAAAAATGTTGTCCATTGCGTCCTCATTAATCATTCACAATAATTCATTCTGCAATTATATACTAATTTTCGGGAAATTGGAAAAAGGGCGGATATAAAAGTCAAAGGGGACGGATCCTTTAGTCTCATTTTGAGAGCCGGGTCCTGTCCCCTTTGACTTTGCTGAGGGACAGAAACAAAATCTGTTTCTGTCCCGATCATTTATTTGAATTTATTCGGCAGCTCCTGCCGTTTCAGTTCCCTCTGCAGGTACTTCCCCTTCGGGTTCTTCCGCAGGTACTTCCACTGCAGGTTCTTCAATCGGCTGATCTGTTCCGGTTTCCGTCTCTGTGAAAGGATCTGCGTTTTCGGCAGGATCCTGTGTCGGTTCCTGGGTCTCTTCGCCGGTATTGCCGGTGAAGTCTTCATTACTGTTCATGAAATCACCGTTAACCGGGTCTTCATTGGTTTCTTCCGGTGTGGGTTCAACGGTTGCCGGAGCAGGTTCAATTGCAACAGCCGGCAGCACCACGATCCGGATGGTCTTTTCAACGTCACCGGACTTGATGACAAGCTTTGTTTCACCCGCTGCAAGAGCCTTGATCTTCAGACCTTCTGCAAAGATCTTTGCTGCCTCATCGGATTCCAGTTCCGCGACAGTTTCATTCTCAACTTCAAAGGTGAGTGTATTCCAGTCTGCTTCCGCAGGCAGAATGCTCAGCTTCCAGCTTTCGAGTGTGAATGTCTCTGCACTGGTTACCGTGATCAGATCATCTTCGACATCAACCGTGATCGTTTCAACTGCCGGAGCAGCTTCTTCGGATACAGTCTGCGGTTCTTCAGAAATCTGTCCATAATCGCCGGTGGGTTCTGCCATATCCTGCTGATTTCCGGTTACATCAGTAACTTCAGCCGGTTCTTCAGTCACAGTGATTTCTGCCGGTTGTTCGGCTGCGGCAACTTCAGTCGGTTCTTCAGTTACAGTGACTTCTGCCGGTTGTTCAGCTGGGACAACTTCAGTCGGTTCTTCAGTCACAGTGACTTCTGCCGGTTGTTCAGCTGGGACAACTTCAGTTGGTTCTTCAGTCACAGTGACTTCTGCCGGTTGTTCAGCAGCGGCAACTTCAGTCGGATCACTGGTCACAGTAACTTCTGCCGGTTCTTCGGGATTCTCGGCAAGCAGCAGAGCTACAAGACTGTTGATGTCGCCGTTTTCAATAGCCTCAGCGGTGAGCTCTTCTGCCGAAGCAGCTTCGGTATTCTGAACTGCATCCGCAGCTGAAACTTTGATGTCGTGCGTTGTGAACGTTGTATTCTCATCATCCATTGCAGCCGTGATCGTTACGACAGAATCAGCGGCAGCATTTGCGGCAATGACAACTGTACCGTTTCCATCAACACTGGCAACAGATTCATTGGAACTGAACCAGAAAACTGAATGCCCTTCTGTTACGCCACTGACAGTCAAAGCCACGCTTTCGCCGGGTTTCGCAGTTTCTGAACCGGTAATTGCGAATGCGCCTGAATCAGTACTGCTGCCGGAGGCACCATTGTTCATTGCAAATGTCATCGTATCCAGCAGTGATGAATTGCCCAGATAGATGGCGTTTTCACGCAGGAGGATAGCTGCGAGCTGTTCTTCGGTGAATTTATCAAAATCAATGATATTCACTCTCACTGCCGCATAGGCGTTTGTTCCATCTATAGCCCGTGCAGCAAGATTTACGGTACCTTCATGGAGTGCAACAAAAGAACCTGCATCATCATAGAACAGAATATTCTGATTGGAAGATGCCCAAACCCATCCGCTTTGATATGCGGCGTCCGGGTAATTTCTTGCAAAGATGTCACTGTCAACATTGACAACGTCACCCTTAGCCATATAGACTGTCTGACCGGTTAAATCATCTCCGGCAAGGTTTCCATCGCCGTCAACTCCGGTTGTCTTATAAATTTTCACCGCTTTTACGCTCGGGAAAACGCAGATACCGATTTTATCGACCAGTTTATCAGGTAAAGATCCGACTGAATCCGCCGGTTCCGCATAGATCACGGAACATGCCAACTCATTGACATCCGCTCCGGTGACAGTAAAATTGGGGCTGATTGAATATCCGGATCTGTTATTATAGCGGTAAACAATAGACGGTACGTTATTGTTGAGGTTTTCAACATACCATCTGATGTTCTTATTTGAAGCATTCACCGGAATTACGGATGCCGTCAGATTTACAGTGATACCTGAACGCAGGCGATAAAAATCAACATCCTCATAACCTTCAATGATCAGATCAGAAGGCTCCAGACGGCTGTTCACAGGAACAACAATATCAAGGTCCTGGACCTTTATGATCACCTGAAGTGTAAAGACTGCAACGACATTGCTGCCGTCTTTTGCCACGGCGCGTATCTGTGTGCTACCCGGAACGCCCGTTAATGTAATTACACCTTCACTGTCGACCGTTGCAACACGCGGGTTGTTGCTTGCCCAGTTCACTTCCTGCGATGCGGTTTCGGGGTATGTAACAGAATATACCTGGAGAGTCGTATCATTCGTCACATCTGCATATAACGTCGTACCGTTGATAATTTCATCTTGATAAAGCAATACCAGACTCTTTGCTAACGGATAGATCGTAATGTAGTATGGCTCTGAGACCGCGACCGGTTGATTTCTGTCATCGACGTCGGTAGAAGCTGCCATTACGCAGACTGTCTCGATCTGTGTGACTTCTGCCGCTGTGATCACACCCGTTACTTCATTGATCGTTGCGGCGTGCAGATTAGTCGATTCTTCCGGAACAATAAACCAGCGAAGCCGTTTATTTAATGCATTAGTGGGCAGGACCGCTGCTGTAAGCTGCATCGATCTGCCGGATCCAAGTACATTGCTCGGACCTGAAATAACAATATTTTCGACCACATACATTGCCTGTACCGTGGCAGACCGTGACAGATTGGAACCATCATTTGTCCTGGCGGTGATGGTAACCGTTCCGGAATTATAGAAAGTCACACGGCCTGTTGAGTCAACATCAGCAACTCTTCTGTTCGATGAACTCCAAATGACCCTGTCGGTAGCCAATTCCAGCGTATCACCGATTTCCAGCAAAGCGGCGAGCTGTACATATTTTTCGGTTGTATTCAGCTTTTTAATAATGGGGGCTGTCACATCAGTCAGATCCGGCGCATGGAAATGGAAATCATCACCCCATCTTGGAATTGTCAGAAGGACTTCCGCGTCAACAATGCGCAGAGCTCTTGCTTTCGGAGCCACCCACAACCTGTATTCACCGGATACACCGCTGCCATCTGCCGCAGTCGCGGTGACGACAATTTCAGTTCTCTTATTCACACGGACAGCAGTAACTTTTCCGTTGCTGACTGTAGCAGGCTCCCCGTCTCTGCATTCCGATTCATCTGCACAGGAAACGCTCCAGACCACATTCCGGACATCCGCATTTGACGGAGTAATGATCGCTTTCAGATTAACCGATTTTCCTTCAAGCAGGTCACCGTCGCCAAGTTGGTTATAAAAAGATGCTTCCACCACTTCAATGTCTTCAACCAGTTGACCGATAACTCTGACTTTTACGGCTTTTCTGACTCTGGTGTTTGCGGAGAATACGGTGACTGTGGCAATGCCTTTTTGATGTCCTGTGAGGACGCCATTGTCAACAGTGACAACTCTTTCACTGCTGCTCTTCCAGGTAAATTCCGTTTCGGTACCTTCAGGAACAGATTCTGCCGTGAGAGTAACAGGTTCACCGGCTAAAACACTTACGATTTCTGAATTGGTAACAATCTTTTCATCTTCATCTGTGACCCTTTCATCTTTGACGATAATGTCACGGAGAACGGGTTTGACGGTAACGTTATGATCGACACATGGAGCGCCGCCGTCCGCGGGGCATGCGACGACCGTTACATCTGTTGCTTCATCAACCGGTCTTCCGGTTACGGTACCGTTTCCGCTGATGATCGCTGCGTTTGTAACAGTACAGCTGCTTACATCGTAAACATTACAGCCGCTTTCATAAACACGCCAGATAATATTCTTGTTCGCGGCATCTGAGGGTTCCACTGTAGAACGAAGATGTATCGACTGTCCTGAAAAGACCTCGGATTCACCTTCAACTTCAAGGGATTGTGTCAATGACTGAACAGTAATTCGTACCGTTGCGGATTTGCCGCTGATTTCGTCCCGAGCCGTAATCGTAGCAGAACCGCGTCTGTCGAAGGAAGAGACTGAAATACTGTCGCCGGCTGCCTCTGCTTCAGCAACCGATATATTGGAGTTTCTCACTGACAGTTCGATTTCCATACCTTCCGGATCGGTTTTGACTGTCAGAGATTCATTCCCATAATAATCCATGTAAAGGGTTTGGGAGGTTACGTCATTTTCATCTTGATCAAGAATTCTGAGACTTCTCGTAACAGGTCTGACCGTTACCGCATAGGTTTCGCATTCGGCTCCGCCATCAACCGGACAAACCACGATATCGACGGGTGTTTCTTCATTTACCTGTTTTCCGGTAACGACGCCGGTTGAAGCAACTGATGCAGCCCGGGAGGCTGTGCAGCTTGTCAGATCCGTGGTATCGCATCCGCTTTCAAACGCATACCACAGGATCCGTCTGTTGCTTGCCTCTTCCGGAAAAGCTTCCGCGTAAAGCCTTATGTTTTTTCCTGGATATACTTCTTCTTCCTCACCATAGATACTTATGCTTTCGGTGAGCTTCTGTACATACATTCTTACATAAGCAGATTTTCTGGAAATGCGATCCTGAACAGTGACGGTGACATTGCCGGTCACATCTCTCGTATTCACCTGAAAAGATCCGCTGCCATCATATTCGGCTGCGGCAATATTTTCATTGGAACTTCTTACAACGATGTCAGTCCTTGCAAAATCCAGATCCGGATTTGTAACGATATCAAATGATACCGAATCATTATAATCCAGATATAAGATCCGTCTGTTTACGTCGACGCCATCTGCTTCAATTGTCAGGCTCCGCAAAGTTTGTGCGAAAACGCCTGTCGGAAGCAGCAGCGCAAACAACAAAACGACAAACAATAGCTTAACGAATTTAGATTGGGTCATAATCTCTCCTTTGTGAACAACCGCCTTACACAGTATGTTCTGTTAACAAATTCCAACCATTTAAAGATTTTCACTTTAAAAAAGTTTCCAACCATCATTTTTGAGGTTGCAATATTTGTGCCAATTTATTATGCAAATCATAATAAATTGTGAAATATTTTATCACGGTATTTCATCTCGTAAAGGTATAATAAGCTTGAAAATGGATTCAGCGAAACCGGATCTCATGATTTATTGACGGATCCGGATTCGGAATATAATAATGACAGAACGTTTTATATGTAAAATACGGAAAGATTTCCTGCTGTATTTATCGTGCCGCATGATTGTCCTGAACCAGCAGCAGATTTATTCCGTGTTTATATAACAGCAAATACACTTTCATTTCATTGAAAGAAGGAACTGCAGATGATGGAAATGCTCCAATACCCATTCGACGCGCAGCTGCTTCTGCGGAAGAAAAAAGGGATCCGCAGGGAGCTGCTGGAGAGCGGACAAAACAGAATTCATAAAAAGATCGCGATCCTCGGCGGATCCACTACCGCGGAAATACGGGATATACTGGAGCTGTTTCTGCTGGATATGGGCATCGAACCGCGGTTTTACGAGTCCGAATACAACCGGTACTGGCAGGACGTGATGTTTGACGAACCGGCGCTTCACGATTTTCAGCCGGACTTGATCTATATCCATACCACATCCCGGAATATCCCTTCTTTCCCTGAAATCTCGGATACTCCGGAAGACATTGAGCGGAACCTTAAAGAAACTTTTGAAACCTTTCACCGGATGTGGCAAAAAATTGCGGACTGCTATCACTGTCCGGTGATACAGAACAATTTCGAAAGGCCTTCTTACCGCCTGATGGGGAACCGGGATATCTACGACCTCCACGGACGGAGCAATTTTATCGCCCGTCTCAACATGAAGTTTTACGAATACGCGCAGGGCCATCAGAACTTTTTCATCAACGATATCGATTTTCTCTCCGCCTGTTTCGGTCTGGAAAAATGGCATGATCCCTGGTTCTGGTACATGTACAAACTGTCCCCCGCCCTTCCGGCTGTCCCGGATCTGGCTTTCAGCATCGCGAACATCATCAAATCCGTTTACGGGAAAAACAAAAAAGCCCTGGTCCTTGACCTTGACAACACACTCTGGGGCGGGATCGTCGGAGAAGACGGTGCGGAAGGCATCGAGATTGGACAGGAAACTCCGTCAGGGCAGCTTTACAGTGAATTCCAATCCTATATAAAAGCGCAGAAGGATCTCGGGACGCTTCTGACGGTTGATTCAAAAAACGATCCGGAAAACGCGCTCGCCGGTCTGAACCGTCCGGACAGCATCCTGCGGCCGGAGGATTTTCTGGTCATCAAGGCAAACTGGAACCCGAAGGATCAGAACCTTAAAGAAATCGCGCAGGAACTAAACATCGGGGAAGACGCGCTGGTGTTCGTTGACGACAACCCGGCGGAACGCCACATCGTCCGTTCCCAGGTCCCGGATGCCGCGGTGCCGGAAATCGGGGAACCGCAGTCTTATATCAATATCCTGGACCGTTCCGGATTTTTTGAAGTGACCTCCCTTTCCGAAGATGATCTGCACAGGGGCGAAATGTACAAGGCAAACATGGAACGCACCCGGCAGCAGGCGGCTTTCAGCGACTACCGCGAATATCTGCTCTCGCTGGAGCAGAAAGCGGAAATCAGGCCTTTTTCTCCGTTTTATCTGTCACGGATCGCGCAGCTGACCAACAAATCCAACCAGTTCAACCTCACGACCCGCCGCTGTACGGAAGCCGAACTGGAACAGATTGCCGCTGATCCGGACTGCATCACGCTCTATGGAAAGCTCACGGATAAGTTCGGCGACAACGGCGTTGTCAGCGTCACATTCGGCCATCGGGAAGCGGACATATTTCACATTGATCTGTGGCTGATGAGCTGCCGTGTGCTGAAGCGCGGCATGGAATACGCGATGATGGATGAGCTGGTCAGACACTGCCAGGACGCAGGAATTAAAAAACTGCTCGGGTTTTACTATCCGACAAAGAAAAATGCCATGGTCAGGGAGTTTTATGGGGAGATGGGTTTTGTTAAGGTTTCTGAAGATGAATCAGGCTCCGCTGTCTGGGAACTGGACATCTCCGACGGATATCGGAAGCAAAACGAAGTGATCACTGTTCTGTGATGTAAATTAAACCTATAATAATGAAGGCGGGTCGACCTCGATCCGGACACCCGGCAGGTCCAGCGACCTTACCAGCCGTACGGGATCAGCGCCGCGCAGGATGATATGCCAGCGGTATTTGCCGTTCAGGCGCGGGAAAAAACAGGGAGCCGGGCCGATCAGGCGCAGCTTCGATTGTTTCTCATGGATTTTTGCCTTCAGCAGTGCTGCCAGGTCAAAAGCGAGACCCTTTGCCGACTCCGGATCCGCTTCCCGGACTTCAAGCCGGACCATGCGGCTGAAAGGCGGGTAGCTCATCATCCGCCGGTAAGACAGGTCGTTCTGATAAAACCGCTCATAATCTCCGGAAACCGCTGCCCGGATGGAATAACGCTCCGGCTGGTAGGTCTGCAGAATCGCCAGACCCTGTTCCGCGGCCCTGCCCGCGCGGCCGGCGACCTGTGTGAGCATCTGGAAGGTATGCTCATCCACCCGGTAATCATGGAAGTTCACTCCGACATCCGCGAGGAGGATCCCCACCAGGCGGACATCGGGAAAATCCAGACCTTTGGCAACCATCTGTGTCCCGACCAGAATATCCGCTTCATGCCGGGCAAAACGGGAAAGAAGCTTTTCATGGTTGCCCACGCCTTCCGCGGTATCCGCGTCCAGACGGATCACCGAAGCGGAAGGAAAACGCGCGGCAATCATTTCCTCCACCATTTCAACCCCTGCGCCGAATTGACGGATCTCGGTCGATCCGCAGACGGGGCATTCTTCCGGCATCTTCATAGTGGAACCGCAGTAATGGCATTCCAGACGCTGACGGGATGCGTGCCAGGTGTAGGGAATATCACAATTCGGGCACTTCAGTGCTTCCCCGCAGCTGTGGCAGAATGTGTATGACGCAGTCCCCCGGCGGTTGAGGAAAAGGATCGACTGCTTTCCCATTTCGAGTGTGCGGCCGATTTCCCGGACCAGAGCCCGGCTGAATATTTCGGAATTTCCGCTTTTGAGCTCCGCGCGCATATCCGCCAGCAGCACCCGCGGCGGGCGGACACCGGTTGCACGATTCTTTAAGGTTTCAATATGCCATCCGCTGTGCTGGGCCTTGAACATCTGGGCTGTTGTCGGGGTGGCGCTGCCCAGAACCAGCTGGGATTCGGTGATCTCCGCGTAATCCGAAGCTGCCCTCACCGCGGAAAAATAGGGGCGTTCGTTTGTTTGGTAGTAGGCATCCTCATGGCATTCATCCACAAGGATCAGACCGAGATCCGGCAAGGGTACGGCCAGCGCGGAGCGGGGACCGACGATCACGCGAAATTCACCGCTGCGCCCGCGTCTCCAGGTATCATAGCGTTCACCGTCACCGAGACGGGAATGGTAGACCCCGACCTGCCCCGGGAACCGACGTTCAAAACGCGCGAGGATCTGCGGTGTCAGCGCGATTTCGGGAACCAGCATCAAGACCTGTTTCCCCAGACGGATCGCTTCCGCCGCGGCTCTCAGATAAACTTCTGTTTTCCCGGAACCGGTCACCCCGTGAAGCAGCACCGGCGTGACCGGACCTGTTTCGCGCAGTCCGGCCGCTATTGTCTCATAAGCGGAAGCCTGTTCCGGAGTCAGCGCAATCGGTTTTTCACCCTTTTCCTGCATATAATGCTGATGGCTGCGCCAGACTTCACGGCGCCGGAACGCGATGAGACCGTTTTTCTCCAGGTAAAGCAGGTCGTCGCTCTTTGCGCCGGTCTCCCCGATCAATTCGGCACGGAAAACCTCCTGCCCGTGTTCTTTCAGATAGGTCAGGACCGCTTTCCGTCTTGCGTCTACCGCGCGGTAGCGGCTGAAGACAGCCTCCCCGGCAGGTGAATCGGAAGGGCAAAGCAATACAGTCGGTTCAAATTTCGGCGTTGTTCCGCTTTGTTCCAGCCGGAAGGATTTTGTTACGGCGCCTGATTTGATCAGCTGATACATTCTTTTCTGCCAGGCATTCTTTCCGAAAGCTTTGTTGAGCGTGTTTTCGTCAAGTTCTCCGTGATTTTCAACAAACAGCCCGATGAGCGAATCCGGCTCGGAACCGCTTTCACCGGCTCTGATCAATGAGGTCTGATATGTAATGTCCGGTCTGCGCAGCTGATAAACGGGATTGGATATTCTGCGGACTTTGTCCGTCAGCAGCACATTCACGCATTCATGCAGCGGTGCGAGGGAGCGTTCCGCGATCTTTTCCGCCAAAAGCATCTGGGCTTCCGTCATCACGGGCAGGGGATCAACGATTTCCTGAACCGGAAATACTTTTTCAACTTCAGCCGTCACATTGGTTTCCCAGACCACAGCCTGATGTACGCCGCGGTTGAACGGAACGACGACCATCTGCCCACGGCGGATTTTTCCCTGCAGATCCGCGGGGATCGAATAATCAAAAAGTCCGGACTTTGCCGGGGTATTGAGAACAACGCGGATAAATTCAGCAGTCTGCACCATGCTGCTAATTATACAAATTTTTTCCGGGAACAAAACGATCCCGCCTGTTTAAACTGATACAGCGGTAATGCCGCACGGCATATGTAAAAAACAGGAAACATGCCGAAAGTTTAGACATAAGTCATATTACTGAATCTGTTTGCATTCAATACAATAAAAACGGTAGTATAAGATTTTAATCGAAACAAGGCAGCCGGGCCCGGCTGGTTTACAGGAGAATTGAATGAAGAATATTGTTATCACCGCTCATTCCGGCTGTGAAGGCACACCGGATAATTCCATGGAATCCATTCTGAAGGCCATTGAACTCGGGGCCGATTTTGTTGAGATCGATATCCATACAGACCCGCAGGGCAGGATGTGGCTGACGCATGATGTGCTGGAAGACTACACAAACGCCGTCCCGCTGGAAACCGCGCTGAAAACGATACGGGAAAACGGGATCGGTGTCAATTGTGATCTCAAAGAAGAAAAACTGCTGTATCCGGTGTTGGAAGCGGCTGAGGCGGCGGGGATCCCGCGGGAGAAACTGGTTTTTTCCGGTTCAGTCAATGTCGAGCTGCTCAGAAATGATCCGGAAATCATCAGGCGCGCGAGGATTTTCCTGAATATAGAGCAGATTTTCCCGCACATTTCGGGAATCAAGCCTCAAAGCAAGGAAGAGGCCCCGGCATTCTTTGATGAGCACATTGATGAAATTGCGGCGCTGGTCCGGGAACTGGGCGTGGAATGCATCAATCCGTCTTTCCGCATGATGCCCCATGAACGGATCGCGGCAGCTCATGCGCATGGGATCCAATTGTCTTTATGGACAGTCAATGAGGAAGAGGATCAGGCACGTCTGCTGCGGGAAGACCTTGTCAACATGACTACCCGCAGACCGGAGAGCGCCCTTCGTCTGCGCAGACAAATCAGAGGATAAAGACAGACACCGGTTTATGTACAGGGAACCTGGACCACTTCCACGCCGGCAAGCCTGAGCGTTTCAATTGCCTCTTTTGGCGCGCAGACGCCGGTGATAACCAGATCCAGGTCTTTTAGGCCGCAGACTTTGTAAAGGGTCGGGATCATAAATTTCGTATGGTCGATGACAGCATAGACCCTGTCGGACTTTTCGATCATCGCGGTTTTCAGCGCTCCCATATCCTTGTTGAAGTCGCCGATCCCGTCTATAAATCCGTCCGCAGCCAGGATAACGGCATCAATACGGGAAAAATTCTTCAGAAATTCAGTGGTCAGAAAACCGGTCGTGATCTTGTCATCTTTTTTTAAGGTTCCGCCGATAAAATAAATCGTATGGTCGGTGTTCTGGCTCAGCTCGGAAGCAATATGAATATCATTGGTAATGATTTTCAGGTTCTTCCGCCGGTCAAGAAGCCTTGCGATTTCCAATATGGTTGTCCCCGAATCCAGCGCGATGGTCATATTGTCGTGAATATAGCTGAGCATTTCCTTTGCAATATTTACCTTTTCCGCTCTGTTCAAAATGACTCGGGTATTCCATGGTTTGATTGGGTTCGGAGATGAAGAATTATCCATCAGAACAGCACCGCCATAGATTCGTTTGATCACGCCTTTCTTTTCAAGCGCGGCAAGATCCCTGCGGACAGTTTCGATGGATACCCCAAATATATCGCAGATCTCAGGACAACTGATCTGTTTCCTTTCAATAAGTATCTGTTTGATTTTTTCCTGACGATCGTACTTCATGATAGCTCCTTTTGAATATTGGAACTGTTCAGAATATGTAGATTCAGTCTATGATGATTTAACTGTATGTCTATTTTACCAAAGTATTGAAAATTATTGTCAAATCTCGCGATTTTTGATTTAAATTTCAGGGCTCAAACCGGCAGGGCTCATCAAAACAGTTTATGGGACGCAGTCTTCAAGATCGGATAAACGCAATTCTGTCCATTTCAGGCTGCCGACCGGAGCGGAGGCGCACACGCTGAAACGATATCCGGGGATGCTGTCCGAAGCCGCATACCATGACTGTCCAAGCATATAAAGCGGCTGATTCTCTATGAAAGGCAGAACCTCAAAGGTTTTCGGTTCCAGGAACATGCCCGTTTCGAGTGCCTTTATCAGGCTCTCCTTCCATGTCCAGAGCTGATAAAACCGTTCAAGCGGATCCTCATTCATCCAGCTCAGCTCACGCGGCGTGTATACTGTGGGAGCAGCGGTCAGATTGTTTTTATCGATTTTTTCGATGTCCGCGCCGATCTCACTCTCCCCTTTTACCAGGATACACCACTCTCCGCTGTGGGATAAATTAAAAGCAGGATATCCGGGAGCAAAGGGTTTGCCGTATTGACCCTGCCGGATCTTTGATTCATCCCGGATCCCGACGACATGCCGCATCAAAAGACTGCCGCCTATACAGAGCAGACGGTCTCTTTCAAACCTGTATTTTTCAGCCCGCTTCATCCGTTCCGGCATATGCCGGAAAAGAGATGTCTGATCAAGCTGCCGGACGGTTTCCACTGAGACTGCAAAAAGCGGCATCATTTCCATATTTTTATCAAACGACACAAACTTTCCCTATTCCTGCGGAGGATATACGGCGACGATAGCGTCTTTTTCATAAACACGAATACCGTCCGCCGATGTATAATCATACTTTTCGCTCAGGACATCTTCAAGGAACGCTGCTGATTCAAAAAAAAGCTCCGTACCGGGAACGATCGCGTTATGGGAGCCATAGACCCATCGGATATTTCTTTCTTTTATGACTACTCCGGCTTTTTCCATGCTTTTCACATACACGGACAGAGAGGAATCACCCGGAAAAACTTACAGCGGACCGGGATACCATGTATCCCCGGTAAACAGCAATCCGTTTTTTTCGAAAGAGAACAAAACAGCAGGAACGTGAAGAATAAAAAAATCTGACAAATTGACGCGTTCCATAATATTTCTGATGATAATATTGAAATATATCACATATTTCGCTGATTTAAACGCAGACCCATATGGTTTTTTCTTGCAAGGATGATAAAAAGTGATAAATTTAATAGTAAGAGATGGATGATTTTATGGAAACAGCAGCAGGTGATACACAGACAGTGAAGCGAGAGAATCGAAAACCGCGCAGATTTTCGATTGGTCCCAAGCTGAGTATTCTGGTCGTGATTGGCATCCTGCTGAGTTCTTTCGGTGTACTGGCAGTGGCATATTACATGCATTGCCGGCAAATTGAAAAAATATACTTCGACGACGCAGAGAGTTCTGCGCTGAATGTCAGCAACATCATTGACCCTTATTATGTTGAATGGTTATGGGAAAATATCAACACAGAGGAATTTCGTTCTCTTCACGAGCAGGCCGTTCAGGCGAATGATCCCGGCATCATTGAAGAATGGATGCGGAATCAGCCATCTTCCTTAAAAATTGCGAGCTTAAATCTCCTGGACGATTATAAATACACGTACGATCTGCTGCGTACAGTGGAAGAATCTTTTCCTTACTCAGATATTTATATTCAGCGGGATCAGGACCAGATCACCTATTATCTCATCGATCCGAATTCAGAGGACCCGGCAGACAGCCTTTTGTCCATTGGCACTGTGGAGCCGCTCATTAAGGAGTTTGCGGATTACGATGATAATGCAATGATACCTCCGACGATTTCCAATAGTGAATATGGCTGGCTTTGCACCACCTGCAGACCGATATTCTTAGATAACAATGCGATTGGTCTTATCTGCGTAGATATCGACATGAACGATATTGTACATGAACGAAGGCTGGTACTGCTGAACAGTTACCTTCTGATCCTGGCGGTGACGATAATTGCGATTGCAGCCAGTATGCACATTATCCGGCGGGTCGCGATCAAACCGCTCCGCGATCTTCAGGAAAAGACCTGCGGCTTTACGGATGGAGCGAAAGGCTATACGAAAGAGAATGTTATCAAGCTTGATCTCCGCTCCAATGATGAGATCAGTGACCTGTATCATGAAATAAGGCTGATGCAGGAACATATCGTGGATTATACCCATGATCTGGAACGGGTCACGGCAGAGCGTGAGCATATCCGCACTGAGCTCAGCCTCGCTTCACAGATCCAGCGCAACGCGCTGCCGGAGATCGGTGACGACTTTTCCGGACGCGATGAGTTCGTGCTCGCCGCGTCCATGGACCCCGCCAGATGGGTCGGCGGTGATTTCTATGACTTTTTCTATCTGGACGAAAATCGTCTTGCTTTGGTGATCGCGGACGTTTCCGGCAAGGGTATTCCCGCGGCGCTGTTTATGATGTCCGCCAAGAACAAGATCAGCGGCCGGGCTGCTTTCGGAGGAACGCCTGCCGAGATCCTGACAGACGTGAACCTGCAGCTCTGCCAGAACAATCCCACCCATATGTTCGTCACGGTATGGCTTGGCATCCTCGATCTGCGGACAGGTGTGATCTCAGCCTGCAATGCAGGACATGAGAAACCGGCGATCCGCGGTGAGGACGGCGTTTTCAGCCTTTATCAGGATCCGCACTGCTTTGTCCTCGGAGGCAGAAAGCGGTCAAAGTATACGGATTACGAAATTAAGCTGAACCCGGGAGATACCATCTTCGTATATACGGATGGTATCACAGAAACCGAAAACAGTAATCAGTCTTTTTATGAAGACTTCAGGATGATCGAAGCCCTGAATACACCTGGCCTGACGGGACCGGATGAGATCATCGCAGCCATAAAGCAGAGCGTTCAAAGCTTCGCAAACGGAGCGGAACAGGCAGACGATCTGACCATGCTCTGCCTCCTCTATCGGGGACGGGGACCGGATACGGATCAAAGACCGGAAACCGCTGCGTAAATGGTGCATGAAGGCTCTGAGTCGATTGGCCTGTTTTTACTGACCCGGATTTGAGTCAGCTGAAAAGGCTGGCTGACACTTCAAATGGGTCTTTGGTTTAGAATTATGAATAATGGAGGAAACAGATATGAACATTGATATCCAAAGAGACGGAACTGCCCTCACCGCAATTCCGGAGGGACGTATTGATACGCTGACCGCGCCTGAATTCCAGAAACATATGGAAGCGGAGCTCGGGGATGTGAATGATTTGATCATTGACTTCTGCAAAGTCAGCTACGTTTCCTCTGCCGGGCTGCGCGCTTTGCTTGCTTTAGCCCAGACAATGGAGGATCGTGACGGAACCATCAAGGGCGTCAACGTAAGCGATTTTCTCCGCAAAGCTTTTGATCTGACCGGCTTTCTGGAGATCCTGAACGTGGATTGACTTTACATCAAAAAGGTCTGTGAATTTCCTTTCCGGAAGCTTATCTCCGAAAAAACGGATTTGCCGGGACGATAAAGAAGACGCAGACGGAAAATAGTCAGCAGGATCCCGCGTTCCGTTTTCTGTAGGAATGAGCGGCTGCATTTTCAGGATACCTGATCAAAGGCTTCTTTTTTATCTGCAGGCATTGTTGGGGCCGCAGTATGGTATAATTATTAATTATTCCTGGGTATAAATGAAATCTTATACTTCAGTCCCTCATCGAATGAAAATCGTCTGTATCAGGACCGATGATCAGGTGTTTGTTATATGTTCAAAAAACCGGAAGACCAAAAGCAGAATGATATCAGCATCCGCAATGGAGCGGATGCCGAAGAGCCGCGCGGAAGCATCGGCAATGAAGCTGTTCTTGAGAATGGTCTTCCGAACAATATCTCCAACGAAGCAAACAACGAACAGATCATCGAAGGGATGAAGGAAAATGAGCCGTACGGCAGCGGGATCGGCGGCAGGATCTCCAAAGAAGACGGGCTCGATCTTCTGAAAGGCCTCGAACAGATCCCGGAGGAAGAGAAAGTGCAGGATCCCCTCGAGGCCGGCCCGGATGCGGTCCCAACCAGTACATTCGAAAATCTGGACTGGATCCCGGTCGAGGAGCCTGATGAGGAAGAGGATCTGTCGACCACCAAAGCGCACCGCCGGAAGAAAAAAACCGTTCCCAAAAAAGACAAGAAATCCCCGGAAAAGCCGAAGGAGAAACCCCGGGGCAAGGCGCCCGATCTGGGGTTGACAGACGAAGACATGGAGCCGATCAAAGGCTGGAATTTTGAGCCGGAGCGGTTTCCTCAGCGGCAGAGACAGAGCGGCGCCGGCAGGCTGGCCACCAAGATCGCCTATTATACCGGGAAGACCATCGGGAAAGCCTTCAGTTTCCTCCTCAAGCTGGCCGCTTTCCCATATGGCGCTTATCTGCTTTACAGAAAGTACTCCAACTGGAAGCATAACCGCTCCGGACTTCAGAAGAAAAGGGACTTCAAGAGCATCCCGGGATGGAACGGCGCGAAATTTGAAAACGGACCGAGGAACCCGGACGAGCTGGATATCGATTTCCGCCGGGTCCCGGAGGTCTGGGCCTATCCGATCGCCGCAGAAGCCGAGAAAGAACCCGACAAACCCCGCGCCCCAATCCTTTCCGTGTACATATCCCAGACGGAGGCTGGGGAATATACGCAGAACGATGATGATGGCAATACCGGCCACAGCGGGATCGGCATTGAATTCTCCCGTTACAGCAAGATCAACCATAAGTGGGAGCGTTTTAACCTGCGCTATGGCTTTTTCCTCGCGGGCGGCATAAACACTGTTGCCACAGATGCCATGCTCGGCTACCATCAGGCGACCGTTCCCGGTCAGCTGATGAGTGAAAAAGGCCGCGAATACGATATCAGCCGGAGTTATCCGGTAAGCAACCGGCAGGTCAACGCGGTCCTGAAGGCTTCCAGGACCTATGCGGACAAAGGGTACAACAATTACACACGGAACTGTACGACGTTCGCGAGGGAAATGATCGTGGATACGGCCGGGGTCCCCGGTACCAAATCTCTCTTTCAGCAGGATAAAGTCGAATTTTCGAAAAAGAATGACAGGCAGCTGTTCGGCGCCTCCATGATCACCAGCGAAAACAAAATCAGGTTTGGAACGAACATGACCAAGCTGCTGCACGGGGATGACTATAACTATCAGGGGTTCGGGAACAAACGGGCAACGAAAGAAGAGTATGACCGGTATAAAAAATCCCTGTCATATTTCAAGGGAGTGCCGGATAAAGCGGACCTGCCAAGCGTTGCCGGGGAAAACCTGCGCCGGGATACACGCTGGAAAACAGGCGGAATGGCCGGCGCAATGAGCAGGGGAAACAATACGATGGACGATGCGAAAGAGAAATTGCCCGGGCGAGCTGAAAACCTCCTGGCAAATATCCGCAGCATTACCCCGGATGGACAGCTGGAGGGCGATATTCCCGAAGAACTGAGAGGGATCCTTGATCTGCTGGAACACATTGACCGTGCGACGGCGGATATCGATGTCAAATTATACAATCCGGACGAATTGCGCCGGATACGCGGAAAGATGACGGATCTGATCGGCAAAATGAATTTGCTGCTGTATAAATATTACAAAAATGACAGCCGGATCCATTTCGATGTCATGAAGATCATCGACCTCGCGACCGGTGCGATGGAAGATGCCGATTATCGATACACGCTGTATATGGAGGAAAACGAGGTCGGCAGCGGCGACCTGGGGACGATCCGCAATGATATAATGGTCAAAAAACAGACGTTTTCATCGAGAGACGGGAGTGCATCCGTGGAGATGACTCCGTCCATGCTGGAAGGATGGATGCAGATCTATAAGTCACCGGATGAGGCGATCAGGAAGGCGGCAAGGTACAAAAATCTGGAAACAGGGGGCCGGAAAACAGACGCGGAAAGAAAAGAATACGAGAAACTGATGCGTATCAATGAACTTGCCACTGATTTCAGCCGCTCCCACCGGTATATGCTGGATAAGGACGGGTTCTCCCGCCAGGATATGGATTATGCCTTCGCGCTGGAGAAGCGGGAAAGGAACAGCCTTGCGAACGAAAGCTTTGCCGGCGGCAAAACGTCCGGCGCGGTCTATCAGTCCCTCATCCTGGAAGATGTATTCAAGGGAATGAAAGAACGCGTCAGCAGCTTTATGGACAAAAATCATATCGAAGAAAATAAGGATCGTGACGCGCTGGCGGCCTGGCTTGATGAAGATATGGCGAAGTGCATTAAAGATAAATCGGAAGTGATGACGAATATCGCCGGGGCACTGTGGAAATCACTGAATGTGGGAGGGCTGGGTCCTTCCCGGGATGATCTGCTGGATGAGCTGCTGGACCTCATCAAAACGAGGTGGATCGGCCGCCTTTTCCCTGAGGGGGCGCCGAAAAACGAGGACTTACTGCTCATCGATACCTCGGAAAAGAATTCCCGGAATGATCTGCTCCAAAGCGCATTCGACCGGGCCGCGGAAGGCGGAAAAATGACCCGTCAGCTGGACGCCTGTTTGCTTCGCCTGTTCTCGGAAGAGGATGTCCTTTAGCAGAACCGGAAGCATGTTCATCCGCTGCGAAGAAACCACTTTATAAATATTTCACAATTTTGAACGATAAAAATCATCCTTAACTCCAAAAATTACTCGTGCTACCACATTTTTTTCGATTTGTCAAGGGACAACATTGCCGGTTTTCTTTTTTTAAATTGTGGTGTAGACTCCTTTATGAAATAAGAAATAAGAAGTAAGAAATATGAAAACAGGTTTTGGTGGCTGGTTATTAGTGGTTAGCATCTCAATGGAAATGCGGCTGAGCCGTTTCCGATTTCCACTAAACCCTATACCCTAAACCCTATACCCTAAGGAAGGAGGAATGACCGGGATGGCACAGACGAACGGCGAATTGCTGATCACTGAAACAGATGAATATCTTCGCAAAAACGAAAACGAGCCTGTTTCCGCGGACGCGGATGCTGCGCTGCCGTTTGAAGTGATCGACGAATACCTCGATGATCCCGCCGGATTTAACGATGTATGCGCGAAGCTGTTCACGAAAGTTCAGTCCGTTTTTGACCTGGCTGTCAAATACAACCGTCATTCCTCTGACTATCTCAAAAGC
>CADACE010000039.1 GCA_902786265.1 uncultured Chloroflexota bacterium
TAGTGCCTTTCTTTGGTTTGTTTGGCGACTTAATTTTAGATTGGTTTCTATTCGCTTCTTTATTTTTGTTATCTGTAACATATCAATGGTAATCCTACAGGTGTCTTTTATTTCCATATTAAAATGTTATTGATTTCTTTGTGGATTTCATGTACAATTAAATCAGAAGAATTGTTATTATGGCAGAGAAGAAAACGCTTGATGAACTGACGCTGATGGATGATTATATGTTCGCAGCTGTCATGCAGGACACAAAGTTTCTGAAGCCTTTGCTTGAACATATCCTGCAGGTTAAAATATCGAAAATCGAATTCACGGAACCGCAGAGAACAGAAAAAGAAGGCTACAATTCGAAAGGTGTCCGGCTGGATCTTTATGTTATCGATGAAGACGGCGTTATCTATAATGTGGAAATTCAGACATCAAATAAACGAAATCTGCCAAAACGAATGCGGTATTATCAATCAATTGTGGATATCAGCATCCTGAATCCCGGTGATGAATATACTGAACTGAGAAAATCTTTTATCATTTTTATTTGCAATTATGATCCTTTCGGACGGGACCGGTACCTGTATACCTTCGAAAATGTCTGCCGTGAAGAACCGGACCTTTTGTTTGGAGATGAGACGACAAAGGTGGTTGTCAATACGCAGGGAAGTAAAGGCGAAATCAGTTCTGACCTGAAAGAAATCATTTACTATCTGAAAGATGAAGAAGTGACCGGGCAATTCAGCAAAGCTCTGGATGACGCGGTGAACGCTGTGAAAGCAAGCGAGGAAAGGAGACGGGAATATATGATACTCAATATGAGAGAAAATGAGATCCGGACAGAGGGCAGAGCTGAAGGAAGAATCGAAGGACGAAAGGAAGGACGACAAGAAGGACGAAAAGAAGGCAGAAAAGAAGGACTGGAAGAAGGAACTCTTTTGACAGTCTGGAATTTGACGAAAAACGGGCTTATGACTATCGATAAGGCTGCTGCTTATGTAGGATTGTCGGTGGAAGATTTTGAGAAAAAAATCGCTTTGTATACGAAGAATTCTGATGAACGGACCGGTGACTGAGATGGTTCACATGACGGAGCCCAGGCTGCGCGGCAGCAGCTTTCAGGCTTCATATGCCCTGTTCTGAACAGCTTCAACTTTGTTTTATAACATATAATAAAAACCGCCGGATCAGAATTTCGTCCGGCGGTATCTTTTTCTATTTCACCAGGTGACAGGCTACGAAATGTCCCGGAGCCGCTTCTTTGAGCTGCGGGATCTCCTGTTCACAGATCGGCTGTTTGCGCGGACAGCGGGTGCAGAAGTGGCAGTTCTTCGGCAGGTTGATCGGGCTTTTCACGTTGCCTTCGAGGACGATGCGGGAGCGGGTCCGTTCCACTTTCGGATCCGGCAGCGGGATCGCGGAGAGCAGCGCATTCGTATAGGGATGCAGCGGATTTTTGAAAAGCTCGTCGCTGTCAGCCAGTTCCACCAGGTTGCCCAGGTACATCACGCCGATACGGTCGGAGATGTATTTTACCATGCTCAGATCATGTGCGATGAAGAGGTACGTAAGATTTCTGGTCTCCTGCAGGTGCTTCATCAGGTTCACTACCTGAGCCTGAATGGAGACATCCAGCGCGGAGATCGGTTCATCAGCCACGATGAAATCCGGATTTACCGCCAGTGCCCGGGCGATGCCGACACGCTGCCGCTGCCCTCCGGAAAATTCATGCGGATAGCGGTTGGCGTGTTCTTCATCCAGCCCGACGCTGTGCAGCAGATCGATCACCATCTTTGTGCGTTCAGCACGGGAAGATGCCATGCCGTGATTGTCGATCCCTTCCGCGATGATATCCATCACCTTCATGCGCGGGTTCAGTGAAGTGTAGGGGTCCTGGAAGATCATCTGCATTCGGCGGGAAAGCTCCATTTTCTGCGCATGCGTCTTGTTTCCGGCGACGTCAATGCCGTCAAAAAGGACCTGCCCGCCGGTAGGCGGGTAAAGTCCGACAACGGTCCGTCCGAGGGTGGATTTTCCGCAGCCGGATTCACCGACCAGCCCGAAGGTTTCTCCTTTGTGAATGGTGAAGGAAACCCCGTTGACAGCTTCCAGTATTTGTCCCTTGCCGATCGTGAAGAAACGGGAAAGATTCTTAATATCCAGTAATGTTTTTTCCATATCAGAACACCCCCTTTGCCCGGTCATCATAAAGCCAGCAGCTGGCGCGATGTGTCTCTGAGAATGTAAATTCCGGCGGCTGGATTTTTTCGCATACCTTCATGCAGTATCTGCAGCGGGCAGCGAAGGGGCAGCCGTGCGGCGGACTGATGAGGTCCGGCGGAGTGCCGGGGATGGAGTACAGCTTCTGGTTGCTCAGCTGCATGTTGGGAATTGAATCCATCAGCCCCTGGGTATAGGGATGCTTTGTCTCGTAAAACACCTCGTCAAGAACACCGGATTCGACGAAGCGTCCGCCATACATTACCTGAACGCGGTCTGCCATGGAGGATACGACCCCGAGATTGTGGGTGATAATGATGATGGACGTGTTCACCTTTTTCTGCAGCTTCTTCATCAGCTCCAGGATCTGGGCCTGAATGGTGACATCCAGCGCGGTGGTAGGTTCGTCCGCGATCAGGATCTGCGGTTCACAAGCCAGGGCGATGGAAATCATCACACGCTGCCGCATCCCGCCGGAAAACTGATGAGGGTACTGTCCGAAACGCTCTTCTGGGTTTGGGATGCCGACCATGTCGAGCAGTTCCAGTGCCCGCGCTTTGCGCTGTTCCGGTGTCATGCCTGGCTTATGCAGCATCAGCATTTCCGTGATCTGGTTGCCGACAGTCATGGTCGGGTTCAGCGAGGTGAGCGGGTCCTGGAAAATCATGGATACTTCCGCTCCGCGGATGGTGTTCATTTCTTTTTCGGAAAAATGGGCGGTGTCGCGTCCGTTGAGGATCACTTCTCCCTCGTCAATGCGTCCGCCTACCGGCAGAAGCCCCATGATTGCTTTATTGGTGATGGATTTCCCGGAACCGGATTCTCCGACGATAGCGAGGGTTTCGCTTTCATGCAGTTCAAAATTCACGCCGCGCACAGCCTGGATCACGCCGCTGTCGGTATGGATGGAGACGTGCATGTTTTTCACTTCCAACAGTGTTTTGCTCATATGTCTCCTCCTTAGTGTTTCATGCGCGGGTCAAAGGCGTCACGCAGCCCGTCACCGACAATGCTGAAGCAGATCATGATCAGGATGATCGCGATCGCGGGATAGATCAGCAGGAAAGGTGCCGCGCGCAGGGCTTTGTAACCGTTGTTGATCAGCACGCCCAGAGAGGCTTTCGGTTCCGTCAGACCGACACCGATGAAGCTCAAAAAGGCTTCGGTGAAAATGGCGGAAGGGATCGCGAACATCACCTGGATCACGATTACGCTGATGGTATTGGGGATCAGGTGCCGGATGATGGTCTTCCAGGTACTTGTTCCAAGCAGCTGGGCTGCAAGCACGAATTCCTGGCTCTTCAGGTTCAAAATCTTGGCGCGAACCAGACGTGCCATGTTCACCCAGCCGGTGACGGACATGGCGGCGATGATGGTCCAGACGCCCGGAGGCAGAACCATCATGAAGAGGATCACGATGATCAGCGAGGGAATACCCACCAGCACTTCGATAATGCGCTGCATGATGGCGTCCACCCGTCCGCCCATAATGGCGGAAAAGGCTCCGTAAAAAACGCCGATGATGAGGTTGATGAGAGCCGCGGCAAGGCCGATCAGCAGGGAAATGCCGGTCCCGTACCATACACGGACCCATTGGTCACGTCCGAAAAGATCGGTGCCGAAGGGATGGTCCCTGCTGGGTTGGGCGATCTTGTTGGAGTAGTCTGTGTCAAAGTAGGTGTATTTGGATACAGACGGGACAACGGCGGACATGATGGCAATAATGAGAATGATCACGGCACATACAACAGCCGCCTTGTTTTTGCGGAGACGAACCCAGCCGTCATAAAATGCCGAGTGGTGCTGACGCGCGATATGTTCCTGTTTCGCGGAGTTGTCAGATGCGGGAGTGAAAAGATCCAGCGGAATGCTTTGTTCAGTGTTCATTCGCCTGCCTCCTCTCCGGCAATGTGAATGCGGGGATCCACGAGGCCATAAGTTACATCGACGATCAGGATCGTGACCATATAAAACAGACTGTAAAACATTGTCAGCCCCATGATCACGTTGTAGTCATTGTTTTTGACAGATTCGGTGAACAATCCGCCGATTCCCGGGATGGAAAAGATGCTTTCAATCGCGAGAGAACCGGTCAGCAGGTTGACCACCATTGACGCCATGATGGTAATGACGGGAATGATGGAATTCCGCAGCGTATGCTTCAGCAGCAGGCGGGCCTGGGACATGCCCTTGGACCGGGCGGTGACGATGTAATCCTGCTGCAGGACGTCCAGCGTCTCCGTACGGATAAAGCGGGCGCAGGTCGCGAGTGGGGAAAAGCACAGCGCAACGGACGGCAGCACGGAGCAGGACCAGCTTTTCCAGAAACCGATAGGCAGCCATTTGAGTTTAAGTCCGATATAATATTGCAGCAGTGCTGCGGCAACAAAGTTGGGAACGGAAATCCCCAGTACGGCCAGCACCATGGTGAAGTTATCTATAAAGCCGTTGTGCCGGCATGCTGCGATGATGCCCAGCGAAAGTCCGATCGCCAGGCCGATCAGGATCGCCTGTGTCCCGATGAGCATGGACGGCCCCAGCCGGGAAAAAATCACCTGAGTAACGGGAATATTGGTGTAATAAAATGAGGTGCCAAAGTCACCTTTCAGCATATTGCCGAAATATTTGCCGAATTGAACCAGGATCGGCTGATCCAATCCGTAGCGGGCTAAGGCTTCAGCCTGTTTTTCCGGCGTCAGTCTCAGGAACCGTTCTTCATCAAACGGAGAGCCCGGGAGGATTTTCATCAATGTAAAAGTCAGAACTACAACGACAAAAAGGGTTACGACCATATAAATTAGCCGTGTGCCGATATATTTTGCCATAAGCATTGTCTCCTTTCTGACCGGTAATGAATGTTGTTCAAAATGAGTCAAAGGGGATGATTCGGACTGATTCAATTCCGAAGAATTCTGAACCGTCCTCTTTGACTCAAACTAACGCACATATTTTTAAAAATAAGGGCGGCGAAACGTGCCGCCCTTATCCGTTTTACAAGTCTGATCAGGGTCAGAGTTATTCAGCTGTTTGGCAGCTGATCACTGACCACTGGTGACTGACTACTTATTGATGCTTGTCCACTTGAATTCAGCAGACTGTCCGACCGGATGGACGATGTAGTTTTCGACATACGGGCGCTGCAGGTAGGAATAACCGCGGTCATAAATACCGGCAACAACGCAGTCTTCTTCGATGAGTTTCTTTTCAATGGAAACAAGCAGATCCAGACGCTTGGCGGGATCGGTTTCGGCGCGGGCAGCTTCGATCATGGCATTGTAATCCTCGTTGAGGTAGTTGCCGCGATACGGAGTACCTACAGTCCACAGTTCAAGCCAGGTCATGGCATCGTCATAGTCAGCACCCCAGGCATTGAGAGCGAAGTCATAGGTTTCCGTCTTCATGATCTCATTGCGGGCTTTCTGTGTCATCTTGTTGATGGTTACTTCGATACCGAGAACCTTGCGGAAGCAGTCCTGGAGGAAGGTAGCCATGTCGTCGAAGTCAGTACCTTCGGCGGTCAGCATGACGATTTCAGGAGTATAACCGAGTTCGGCAACACCGGCATCCCAGTACTGTTTTGCCAGTTCCGGATCATAGTAGGAGAAGTCACCGGCATAATCGCGGTAGGTAACTTCATCGGAACCATGGATACCGCGGGAAACAACACCGCCGGCAGCGACAGCACCGGTCATCAGAATTTCGTTGACCAGGGTTTCGCGGTCGATTGCGTAGTTGATGGCCTTGCGGATGTTCAGGTTCATTTCCGGATTGGCGGTATCGAACTGGACAAAATAGTTGCGGAAGTCAGAGTAGGAACCGAATTCAGGATCGGAGCTGTAAAGAACAACATCGATGGAGCTGAGGTTCACACGATCCAGTTCACCGGCTTCGTAAGCATTGAGGGCGGCGGAGGAATCGGTGATGACTTTGATGTCAACGCCGTCAAGTTTGACGTTTTCGGCATCCCAGTAGGTGGGGTTCTTGACCATGGTCACGCCGACACCCACATCCATGGAGGTAGCAATGAACGGACCGCAGCACTGAATGGTGTCAGCGGAGGTCGCGTAGAGATCACCCTGAGCGCGGTAGAATTCTTCGTTGAGGGGGAAGAAACACGGCAGGGTAATGAAACGATCCCAGAATGCGCAGGGGTTTTCAAGAGTTACTTCAAAGGTCTTGTCATCCAGAGCCTTGACGCCGACTTCGGAAGCTTCGACTTCATGGTTCATCCAGGCCCAGCCGTTCTTGATGAACGGAGCGATGACATCGGCATAACCGTTGGCATCCTGGTCGCACATGGCTTCAAGCCAGCCGAATTCGAAATCTTTGGCTGTGATCGGGGTGCCGTCACTCCACTGGATGCCGTCACGCAGGGTGAAGGTGTAGACCAGGCCGTCATCGGAAACGGTGAAGCTTTCGGCCAGAGCAGGCTGCGGGTTGTGGTTTTCATCCAGACGCAGCAGACCTTCGGAAATTGAACCGAGGACGATGAACAGGTGACCATCGGAACCGATGATCTGGCTGAATGTTCGGAATACGCGGTCCACATAGGTGTGCAGAACATTATCCTGCGCCATTGTAGGAACGCTGCAAACCAGCAATACAACAATCAGCAGAATGGAAAACAGTGCTTTCTTCATTATAAATCCTCCATAAGTATTATTTCTTTGATTTACAAAGTACAATTCCAAAATTGTAGCGAATATTAAAAAAATTGTCAATAG
This sequence comes from uncultured Chloroflexota bacterium, assembly GCA_902786265.1. Classification (GTDB taxonomy): domain Bacteria; phylum Chloroflexota; class Anaerolineae; order Anaerolineales; family Anaerolineaceae; genus Flexilinea. Next base: position 6,936 of record CADACE010000039.1, read on the forward strand.
ACTTTTGAAAAATTCTGATAACATGCTAAAGTATTGAATCATTAAGGACAGATAATTTACAGATCCCGGCAGGGAAAAAGTTGATGGAATGATTTTGCCGGTCCGCTAAAAAGTATGGAGAACGGAAAGCTTTTTCTCACCCTCTTTAGTGGGTATTTCGCGGATGTCGCAGTCTGTGATGTGGATGGGCGGTGTGGATTTGAGTCTGCTGACCAGGCTGCTGAGGTCGTCAGGTGATCCCTGGATTTCCATCTCCACACGTCCGTCATACATATTGCGGACCCAGCCTGTCAGCCCGAGCCCTGCCGCGTAAATTTGTGCCGTAAAGCGGAAGCCGACACCCTGAACCCGGCCGTCAAAGATTATGTGCCATCGTGTTATGTTTTCACTCATGCTGTTTTCTCCTGTTCATGCCTGTCCGGTTCAAACCAACCCTAATTTTTCAAACGCGGCTGCGAGACCATCCGGCTCAAGAGGCGGACAAACGTAATCGCTTTTTGCCTTGAGGGTCGGGCTGCCATCTCCCATACATACAGAATACCCGACGGTTTCGATCATCTCAATATCGTTCATGCTGTCGCCGACCCCGATGGTGTCAGAGAGGTCAAATCCCATGGCTTTTGCCGCGATGCGGATGCCTTTGCCTTTGTCGTATTGCCGGCTGAACATTTCACCGTTGAGACAATTTTTTGGGGATTCTTCCTGGATGATAAAGTGATATCTGTCTTCGAGCGCTTTTCTGGCAGGCGCAAGCTGTTCCGCTTTTTCGCAGAGGTAGACGATTTTGTAGATCGGTTCCCCTTTGTAGGTTTTGATGGGTTTCATTCCCAGATTATCTTCGACAGCTTTGCGCAGGCGGATCAGCTCGCTGTTGCCTCCGTTTTGTTTCATCAGAAATTCGCCGATACCTTCGTCGCACCAGGCACCGACTTTTGACTCAATGGTGCGGTACACATGGTTCTCTCCGAGCAGCTTCATGGCTGTTTCGAAATCTGCCATCTCCATGGGACAGTCGTAAAGGATTTTATCCCCCACCAGGACGAGACTTCCGGTGCCGCCGACGGCACCATCAAATTGATATCTGTCGAGCAGCGGCTTGAGCATCGGAAGGTTGCGTCCGCTGCAGAGAAATACCTTATGCCCGTTGGATCGGGCTTTCCGGATAGCCTCAACAGCGCTTTCCGGCGGTACATTGGTACCGGGCGGCGTCAGCGTTCCGTCGATATCCAGAAAAATGAGCTTAGGATTCATGGCTTGATCGGTTGAAGCATTCATCGCACAGGCCAAAGGAATTTGTGACCGGGAGCTCTTTGCCGCAGCGGCGGCAGGTCCGGATATAGTCTCCCTTCGGCGCGGTCAGCAGGCGGGTGATCTGACGGATCACATCCCGGCGGAATCCCTCGCAGCGGTCTTCCCGGTCAAACCGGCGGCAGAAATGATGGTACAGATCCAGCGCCCGGTACTGCGTTTCGCATTTTTCCAGTGTTGTCATCCCGAAATTCGGGATCGGGATCTCTTCTCCCTGCGTGATCGCGACAGCACATTTGACCCAATAGTCGACGATCGCCAGATTCCCTGTATCGACAGGGAGCGTGATGAGTTTGTACATCAGTTCTTTTTCCACCCGGATCCGCTTTGTCGGGAAGGATTTGAGCAGCATGAGGGAATCGCTCATGTCTTCCCGGTCATACCAGTCTTCCTGCGGCAGACGCTGCCATTCTTCCAGCAGCCCGCGCAGGGAAAACTCGGACTCGATCGCTTCCTGCCCCGGGAAAGCAATGCGGTAACGCCAGATGGAGGGCGGTGTACCTGCCATGGCATGGATCACCGGTTCCATTTCGCCGATGGCGGTCACTTCCCCGATATCGAACATGCCGTAGCGTCCGGCACGTCCGGCGATCTGCAGAATTTCGGTGTGTGTCAGTGCCCGGACTTTTGTCCCGTCGAATTTCCGCAGCTCGGAAAATACGATCCGCTTGATCGGGAGGGAGATCCCCATACCGATGGCATCTGTCGCCACGACCACGTCGCACAGACCGGTGGTGTATTTATAAACCTCCGACCGGCGTGCTTCCGGCGGCAGGGAACCGTAGATCACGGCAGGTTTGAAGCCCCTCTGTTCCAGGGCTCCGGCGATGCCGAGAACACCTCTCCGTGAAAAAGCGATGACCGCGTCATGGACCCGGATCCCGCTCAGTCCTTCCAATGCGGGTACAGCCCGCAGTGGGGCGAGCCGTTCGTGGCGCATGATCTCATAGTCTGAGCCGGTCATTTTGATAAGTTCGCAGATCAGTTCCTCCGCTTCCGGAGCCAGGCAGACGTGAACCGTTTCTGCGTCAATGCGGCAGAGGGCGTCCAGCCAGCGGGAACCGCGGTCCGGGTCGCTGATCATCTGCGCTTCATCAATCACCGCAATTTGATAACGTGTCCGGAAATCCGCCATTTCAATGGTGGAAGCGGTTATTCCTGCCCCGGCAACCGGGATGCTTTCTTCCCCGGTCAGCAGCGAACAGGGACAATCGTCCGCGTTCAGTTTATCGAACACCTCCAGCGCCAGCAGACGCAGCGGTCCGAGGTAAGCGCCTCTTTCCGCGCGCTTCAGGTCCTGCAGTGCGGTGTAGGTCTTCCCGGAATTTGTCGGCCCGATGTGCAGGATAAAATGACGCTTCAGCTGCTGGGCGTATTCAAATTTGTAGTCAGGATTGAACTGTGAAATAAAAGCAGCACGCTGTGCCCTGCGGCGGGCATCCCGTTCCATTTGTTTGGACAGCCGTTCCTTTTCAGCCTTCAGGTCTTTGTCATTTTCGCAGATGTTGATAACTTTTCGGCGCGGCCATGCCAGCGTAGAATGCCGCCCCGGGACCAGTCCGTTTTCCATCGGCGGCAGATATTGTACGATCATCACATCCGTCAGCCACGGGTAGCGGCGCTTCAGTTCCCGTTTTCCATCGGCGGCAGATATTGTACGATCATCACATCCGTCAGCCACGGGTAGCGGCGCTTCAGTTCCCGTTTTGTTATGTAAGTTCGCTCTCTTTTTGCCATTATTATCTTGTAATTGTTCAGTACACAGCACTTTCCGGTCCGGTGTGATACGAACAGGTATCTATTCCTTCATTAATTACGATTCAGAATGCTGATGGGGATGGTTACACCTGCCTGAATTTTTCAGCCTTTCTGACTTTGATCTGGCGGACCTCTCCATGGTCAATGGACGATCATAAGGCGGGAGCCCGGCAGACAAAAACTGCGTCGGAAAGGGAAGAAGACCCAGCTATTCCTGGAGAGGTTCTGAAAAATACCCCTTCATTTGCAATCGGGCTTAATAATACATTAAAAATGAGTGTTTGGATGATGTTTAAGTTACATAAGATGCGGCAGGAGTGACAGAAGCCAAATATTTTTGTAATTTGTTATTGTTTGGTCATTAATCTGATTATGATCATACAAGGCTCAGATATTATGGTTTTGAAGATTCAGTTTTCACGGGGTGGACTGTGACGGATTTCCGAATGTCAAGGATCGGCAGCGGTAACAGCTCATATAACGGAGAATATCCGCCAGACAGGGAAACCGCACCCCGGGATCAAAGTGGGACAGAAGCACCTGATACAAGTGTCCCAAGCCTGGGACAGCTGTATCAGGTGCTATTGTCCCACATATTGACATATGCGGTGATTGCGAATATACTGAATATAAATAATTTTCAAGGAGATTTCTATGCCTGTAGTACCGAGACAGATCAGTGAATTTGGCTATTATCATTTGATCCTGCGCGGAAACGGCAAGCAGATCATCTTTGAAGAAGATGCCGATTACATCCATTTTCTCAACAACCTCAAACAATACAGCGCGGAAAATAAAATTTTCATCAACGCATACTGCCTGATGGAAAATCATGTCCATCTGCTCGTGTGCGACCCGGAGCGGAACCTTTCGCTGTTTATGAAACGGCTTGCCGGCAATTACGCGATCTGGTTCAACCGCAAATATCAGAGGACCGGGCATTTATTCGAAAGAAGATACACGAGCATACCGATCGAAAGTGAAAGCCGGCTGTGCACAGTGTTCCGTTATATTCTCAACAATCCCCGTGACGGCGGGGTCGCCCCTGCCGAGGAATACCGCTGGAGCAGCTACAACAAGTATGGGAAACCGCTTTCCTTTGTTGATACGAAAGTTCTGGTTGAACTATTGGGCAGTTTTGAAGAATACAAAGCCTATCTCAATGCAAAATATGAAGATGAGGATCCTGTTTTTCAATATCGCAATCACGATGACGAATGGGCGAAAGAAGTCATGCGGAAAACGCTGAACATCGAAACCGGTTCCGAAGTCCGATCCTTTGACCGGAAAACCCGGAATGAGGCGATCAGGAAGCTGCGGGAGAAGGACGTGTCGGTCCGCCAGATCGAGCGCCTGACCGGCATCTCCAAAAGCACGATCCAACGGGCATAAATGTGGGACAATAGCACCTGATACAAGTGTCCCAGGTCTGGGACACTTGTATCAGGTGCTTCTGTCCCACATTTCAAGATACTCATTTTTCACGATTTATTTGCCGGGATTATTTGAGGTAACTTTTAGTAATATAATTCACAAAAATAAAGATGATACCTGAAGTGTTACTGTTCACGATCCGGCCGGGCAGCAGGATCTGTTACCCGGCGTACAAAATGTTTCAGGGATGTGGTCTTATCTCTGCCGATTCGTGAATAACAGCCCGGAAGCTGCCGTAAAATTTTTGATCAAAGGCATAGCGGCAGCGGTAACATGAAAAACTGAGGTGGATTATGGCTTTATGGATTTTTGCCGGACTGGTTTCCGGGTTTATAAAAGGTCTTTGCGGGGTGGGGGATGCTCCGCTGTTTTCTTCGATCATGTCTTTTGCGCAGAATAATATCGATATTTCTCCCGTCATTCTGTTTCCGAGCATTTTCAGCAATACCCTTATCACCTTTCAGAACCGCAAGGCCTTGCAGACCCGTGTCTGGCTGCCGATGGCACTGCTGCTCATCGCCGGATGCATCCCGGGGACACTTTTGCTGAAAAATGCCGATACCGGTAAGCTGAAGCTGGCATTCGGCATATTTATCATCATCATCGGTGTGATCATGCTCTATAATGAGCTTGCACAGAAAAAAATGAAGCCTTCAAAGCTCCTGCTCTTTACGGTGGGCATTCTTGCCGGTCTCAGCAGCGGTCTGTTCGGGGTCGGCGTACTGCTGGTGGTTTATGTCAGCATGACCACAGAGGATATGAGCTCTTTCAAAGGCAACATCTGCGCGATTTTCCTGGCGGAGAATGTCGTCAGGGTCGTGATGTATCTCATTCTCGGATTGTTCACATCTACCGTGATGAAAAATGCCGCCGTGGTCACGCCGTTTATCGCAGCGGGACTGTTCACGGGACAAAAAGCTGCTTCCTTCCTGAATGAACGCAGGGCAAAAATCGTCCTGATGGTCGTCCTGATCCTTTCCGGGATCGCGATCGTTTCGACGAACACCGCTGCGGTGATCATTCCGGAATGACACAGCGGAAACTGATGTAGTAACCCTTATCCCCGTCAAATTCGGTCCGGTTTGCGGCACGCATCAGAATGCGGTAATCATAGGATTCCGCAGGGTCGCAGGATCCGCCGCGGAGACTTCCGTCAAACATCCATTCCCAGGCATTCCCTGCCATATCCATCAGACCATACGGGCTCTGGCCATTCGGGAATGTCCCTGCCGGGAACAGATCCCTTCCCAGACGATTTGAGTCCAGATACAGCGGGACATTCGCCAGCTGGTTGCTGACTGTCGGCCATGCGTCGCCCCATGGATAGATCCGTCCGTCGACGCCGCGGGCTGCTTTTTCCCATTCCGTTTCATTCGGAAGACGTCCTCCGAGCCATGTGCAGAACCGCTCTGCCTGGTCGTTTGTGATGTTGGTCACCGGATAATTTCCTCTTCTGTTTTGAATCTCCTTTAACGGCTCTTCTTCACAGATCCCGGCTTTGACACATGCCCCGTACTGGTTATTGGTGACTTCCGTCCGGCCGATCCAGTATCCGTTCATCTTAATTTCCGTCAGCGGTGAATCCGTGGCGGGATTCCAGTACATATCAACAGAGGCATCCGTTCCGGACAGGTAAGACCCCGGCTGAATATAAACCATTTCAACTCCGTTGACGCTTTGATATGCGGGAGAAGGAATAACAGATGTTTCCTGTACCCAGCCTTCAGTACCATCCTCTGTCCGTACATTGACCCAGTAACGATACCCGTCGTTGACCCTTTCACCCAGCAGTACCAGCTGTTCTCCGTTCAATACGGATTTTGTAAACGCGCTTGTCTGAGATGGTTGTGTACGGATGAGAGCAGCTGCATCGTTTTTCACGCGGACCGTGACAAGAGAAGAATTTGAAATATCATAAGCTGCCTGCCGGAGCGGTGTAAGTGTCGGCGTGGCTGTCGGTGTATTTGTGACAGTCGGCGACGGTGACGGAGTGAAAGTCATTGTCGCCGTAGGCGTGCTGGTTGCGGTCGGTGTATGTGTCGGTGTAGGTGTGTCCGTCGGTGTATTGGTAACAGTCGGCGTCAGAGTATTTGTGGGTGTGACGGTGGCGGTGAAAGTCATCGTCGCTGTCGGGGTGTTGGTAGCCGTCGGGGTGATGGTCGGCGTCGCTGTATCGGTCGGTGTATTGGTAACAGTCGGCGTCAGAGTATTTGTCGGCGTTACAGTTGCCGTGGGGGTATCGGTCGCTGTGGGTGTCGGGGTATCCGTCGCCGTCGGGGTTGGCGTATCCGTAGCAGTCGGCGTTGGTGTGTCGGTAGCCGTCGGTGTGGGGGTATCGGTCGCTGTAGGTGTCGGGGTATCCGTCGCCGTCGGTGTCGGTGTGTCCGTGGCTGTAGGAGTCGGGGTATCGGTTGCTGTCGGCGTGGATGTATCCGTCGGCGTAGCGGTAGGCGTGGGTGTATCGGTGGCTGTGGGTGTCGGGGTATCCGTAGCCGTCGGCGTGGGCGTCGCTGTAGCTGTGGGCGTGGGTGTGTCTGTATCGGTCGGCGTCGGGGTAATTGTCGGGGTGTCGGTGACCGTCGGTGTATTCGTCGCGGTAGGTGTACGCGTGGGCGTATCGGTGGCGGTCGGTGTAAATGTCGGCGTCGGGGTATCGGTAGGCGTGGCCGTGTCTGTCGGCGTGTATGTCGGCGTAAAGGTAAACGTGGGTGCAGGTGTGTCGGTGCCGGTTGGTGTTAAGGTGGGTGTCGGCGTATCGGTCGGCAGGTGTGCGAGAATGTATTCCTGTGTCGCGGTTTGGGCGGCATAACGTTTTTCGGCAGGTATGCGGACACCGGTATAAAAGCGCATCACGAACAAGGCTATGATCAGCAGGATCACCGGAAGGATAAGCAGATAACGCAGATTGCCGGTGATGTGATCCGCGCGGATCAGGGTGCGGAGTTTTTTCCGGCCATCCGAAGGCTTTTCTTCAGCCCGTACCGTTAATTCATCATCTGTCAGCACACGGGGCAGGCCGGCAACTGCCCTGAGTTCATCCGCGAAAATGCGCATGGCGGGGTATCGGTCTTCCGGATTTTTGGCAAGAGCCGTTTGCAGGACCCGGTCAACCTGTTCGGGAATTCCTGCCACTGTCTCCGCTGTGGAGGGAACGGGGCTGCTGGCGTGCTGCATCATAATGGCAAGGGCTGAGTGCCCCCGGAACAATTTTCTTCCGGTGATCATCTCGTAAAAGATCACACCGAGTGAATATTCATCGGAACGGCCGTCAACAGTACCGCCGAAGGATATTTCCGGAGCGGTATAATCCGGTGATCCGGCTGAAAAGTCATTGCCTGAAAGGGAAAACGCGGCTGCGGTTTCAATCGCGGACCGGGTGATGCCGGGGTCAGTCAATACCGGGGAACCGTTCGGACGGATGATGATATAAGAAGGCTTTAGGTCCCGGTGGATCAACCCGTTTTCATGAAGATACGCGAGTGCGTCCGCGACAGATGCCAGTGCGGCAGCGGCTCCTTTATAGGGCATGGAACTGCCAAGCATTTCGCACAGGTTCTTGCCTTCTACCCATTCTGTGGCCAGATACGGGCTGTTGTCGTATTGGCCGGACCCGAGAATGCGGACGAGATTCGTGTGGCGCAGCGTGGCAGCCCCTTTTGCCGCATATTGAAAACTTTCACAAAGCCGGGAACGGTCAGTGTAGGAAAAAGAATCGGTTTTGATCAGCTTGATCGCGGCGTCCTGCCCGGTGAGGGTATCTGTGGCATGGTAAACATAAGCCATCCCCTCGCTGTTCACAAGGCTGATAAGCTTATACTGATCAATTTGTTTCCCTGTCAGGTCGGTGCCAATAAGCATAAGTCTATTTCCTACAATACCAATTATAATCAGGTAAACGCACAGAATGGGAAATTTGCTGTCAGCTGTTGGATTTTATTAGTGTCAGGGTGTTATTCAAGGCAGAAATCTATATATGCTTTCGCCATGCCCTCAACCGAAAAATTTGATTCCGCGCGGGATCTGGCAGTTTTGCGGAAAGGTTCATTTTCCCGCAGCACTTTTTCTGCTGCGTCGATCAGGGGTGCGCAGGCAGGTTTTTCCAGCTTCCAGGGATCTGTACCGTACGGGACGATGATGCCGGCATCTCCGGTGATATCTTTGAGCGCGCCGGTATCGAAGCCGATCACCGGCAGTCCGCAGGCGAGCGCTTCAATGACAGCGTTGGGACAGGCTGCGTGAATTTCCGAAGAAAAAAAGAAAGCTGCGTTCTGTTCCAGTTCAATCAGTTTTTCCCGGCTGATGACACCCTCAAAGATCACATTGACAGGTCTGCCGGACGTGTCCAGCAGATTTTTGATCCTGTTTTCAGTTTCTTCCGCGGTTTTTCCCGCGACATGGAAACAGACCTGCTGAGAAAACCGTTCCGAGAGTCTTATCGCCAGTTCAGCTGCCGCGTCCAGCCCGAAATCCATCCCATAGCGGAAACTGCCTTCCGCGAGCAGAAAATCGATCCGGCTGCTGAAGTCCGGGGTAACGGTGCCGGGATGAAACTTCCGCAGGTCCGTCCCGTTATAAATGATCCTGGAGGGCTTGCTGAGCCTGCCGTATATACGGTTCCAGCGCTGTTCGCAGAACGGACTTTGGTAAATGATTTTATTACATAAGAAGCGCCGGAATAAAGCGATGGCGAGGTTCGCTTCTTCTGAATGCAGACCGTACCGCAGTCCGCTCGGACGGCAGCGGTGGATCCAGTTCATCCCGTTTAGCCGCTGTACGACTGGAATTCCCTGCCGCCGGGCATGCAGCAGCCGTTTGATATATTTTTTCGGTGCCCCAATCACCAGAAATGCGTCGATGTCGGTTCTGTCCGCATCGAAATGCACTTCAGCTTCGCCGGACTGTTCAGCCCAAGAGATGAGGTTTTGCTGAAAAGTCCGGGGACCGCCCAAAGATTGTGCTTCAGGAACCAGACAAATGTTTTTTTTCTTCATGTATTTTCCTCAAACCAGCGGTACGTTTCTTCAATAACGGGATCCAGGTCTTCCGGGGGCGGCAGGTGCAGCCCGATCCTTGATTTTTTGGGATCGTAATAGAAATAACGGTTGGCATAACCATAGATGGAACCTTCCAGACATTCTATCTGTAATTTTCTCCCTAAACCGAATTTTACCATCACCCGGGACAGCGTTTCATTTTCATACAGCAGTCTTGGCCCTTCAAATTCCGCGGCTTTCCCGCAGCGTTCGCAAAACTGCTGGTAGGTCATGTTTTCCCCGCAGAGCAGGTAGCGTTCTCCGCTTTTCCCGTATTGGCAGGCATGGCGCAGCCCGATGACCGCGTCTCTGACAGAAATCACATTGATCCCTCCGCGCGGCATGATCCGGGGCGGTTCCTCCTTCATCTGCATCATAAAAGAACTTTTTCTGCGGTACCAGTTGCCGGGACCGATGACCATGAAGGGATTGACAATGACTGTATCCAGTCCGCCGGTCGCAGCGGATTGTGCTTCCATTTCCGCCAGATATTTGGATTTCGCGAAAGGCCACAACGGCGAGTCATGCGGCTGAACACGGGCTTCATTGATAATTGCCGGCTCCTTCCCGCTGCTGTTTGCTTCGGGAAGACCAAGTGTGACTGCCGCGCTCATCAGGACCACCCGGCTGACGCCGTACCGCAGGGCGGCAAGCAGCACCGCGCGGGTCCCGAGTACATTGACCTGCATGATGCGGTTGACGGTCGGCGCGGCATGCATCTGGCCTCCCAGATGGTAAATCACCTCCGGACGGAATGATGCGACTGCCTGTTCAACGGAATCCGCGTTGGTCAGGTCACCGACCAGCCGGATCAGTGAGAAGGCGCTGATAGAGCCGATATAGCTGGTTTTCCTGTGAAAGGCGGCAACTTCATGCCCGTCTCTGCAGAGTGAACTGCACAACGCCGAACCGATAAAACCGGTGGCACCGGTCACGAGGATACGCATTTCAGTAAGCCTCCGCAAAAATTTCCACGTCTGTGATCTTTTCCGCTGCCGCATAGACGGTGATATCCAGTCGGGGATAAAAATCACTGTAAAGTGAGCGTATTCCTGTCAGTTTACCGGTACTGTCATAAGCGGCTGCCAGGATATTGATCCTTTTCCCCTGATAAACCGGGATGCTTTCCGTGTTAAATTCAATGGTGATACCGGCTCCGGCTCCATCCGGAAGTATCGACACATCCTGCCGAAAGGCTTGTTCCGGAATACGGAACGAACCGGTCAGCATTTCCGACCAGGATAAATTCAAGACAGAAACTTCGGCATTGTCGATTTCGTCAAAGGGTCCCATGATGTTCATCCCGACAGGCAGACTTTCGCCCGGAAGAATCTGCATGAGAGCGATGCTTCCTTCTGCCTGCCCTCGGTTCCCGTTTCGTCCGCTGACAGTTGTCCGGAATCGTATGTCAAACAGCGGTAAGTCGGAAAGATTTTCCGCGTGGAACAGGCAGAAAGCGCTGCGGTCTGCCAAAACTTCGCAGGAAGTTCCCCCAATGCGCAGCAGTTCCGCGTACCGTCCGGATCTGAAATCCTCAAAAGATGTTCCCTCTTCCGGTACGATGAGTTTATCCCCCGCCAGCATCATTTCCAGGTCGATCCCGGGGTTCAGTTGGGAAAGCTGTTCAAGTGTCAGGTTGTGGTCCAGGGCGATCTGCAGCGCTGTTTCTCCCCGCTCGACGGTGTGTTCTTCAGCCGTAACAGGGAAAATGACCAAAGCTGTCAGAAAAATGACCGAGACGAGGAGAAAGAGTTTCATTTTCCGGAAGCGAGAATTTCCCTGACAGCGGCAATTGCCTGTGACTTTTCTTCGGAACCCGGAACGTCCCGGTCGATGATATTCCACAGGTTTTCAAAATAATCAGTGGTCAAATCAGGATGGCGGTTATTGGCTTCTTCTGTCCATTTCACCGCTTTTTCCCATTCACCCGCAAAAGCCGCGGATTTGATGAAAGGCCGCATTTCCGTAGGATTGCCGATCCAGAGATTTTTTTCCTGAGCTTCATCAAACAAACGCAGCGCCTCATCGTACTCCTGCCTGTCAAAGGCAAGGTCGCCCTTTTCAAAATAGTAGCACCAGTCGTGAACGTAGTCTGAACCGAAAATGGCTTCCGGCAGCACATGGTCGGAATTCAATATAATGCGGTCTTTGTTTTGGTGACGGATATATTCATACACGCCTTCTTCAAGGTATGGGTTGTCCTCATCAGCTTCATCGATCACCCAAAAGCATTTCCCGTATTCCGGTTTTGCGATGATCAGTGAGTCATTTGAATTTCCGATAAATTCATACATTTTGGATTTGATATACATGGGTTCTTCCGTACCCAGCACGGAGAGGTAGTTGTCTTCGCCGATGTTGAAATACCAGTAGGGTGTGGGGTTGATCCCCTGTTTTTTCCCGTACATTTCCAAAAGCATGCTGCTGTCTGCCCATCCGCCCATGAAAGAGGCTGTCACGCCATCGCTGATGACGGCTGTGTTTTCTTTAAGGTCCGGAATGCGCCACTTCATTTCCCATTGGAATTGCTGCTGGTATTTCCAGGAATAGCGGTACATATAGGCATTCTGGATCTGGAAGAAAACCGCGATGCAGATCATCCCGGCAAACAGAACGTTCCGCAGGGTTTGATTTTTGAATACAAGCGTGATCCAGGAGATCGTAAAGACAGCGATGCCCCAAAAGCTCGGGATCAGGTAACGGTCCTGATAGTTCCCGTTGACTGTCGGTGAAGTGTTGATCGCGATCCCCGGCAGGAATCCCAGGAACATGGCGGCAGCCCCGAGTATGAGCATTTCCCGGATATCCTGATCCTCATCGCTGCCGCGGTGTACTTTTTGCAGCAGCAGGAAAACGATGCCGGCGGCCAGGATCCCCAGACCGAACGCAAGCTGCGTGTTGCGCATCGTCAGATCGAGTTCAGACGGCTTGATGCTGTGATACCATACACCGAGTATGGATTCGGTCAGATACTGGAACACCAGGCTGACCGGATGGAGGATGATATCCAGTCCCTTATACTGCGTGAATACATTCACCGGACGGACGTCTTTTGAGAGGCTCGGAATATAGACAAACCGGTAGACCAGGATAAAGACAAGGATGAGCGCGTAGGGAATATAAATCAGTACGGCTTTCCTGGCCGTTTTCCAAAATGATTCTTTGTCGCGTTTCCGCAGCACGAAAAAGATCAGCAGCAGCCTTGCTCCTTCCAGACTGAGGTAATACTCCAGGCAGGAGAGGTGGAACAGGCTGGTCAGATAAGACAGCCCGAAGAGCAGAAACTTTGCCCACTGCTTTTGTGTCTGCAGCGCCTTTACGGTGAGGAAAAATGAAAGCAGGACCACAAAATACTGCATGAGGATCATAAAATAGGCGATGCAGATCGGCTGGTGTTTGAAGTAAGGGAATACGCCGAAAAGCAGGGAGATAAAGCCGATCGTCGGTTTCTTTTCCGGCCACAGTGTTGAAAGCAGCGCACAACAGGTCAGCGCGGCGGCAAAACGCCAGAACAGGGTGATGAGCTGCCAGGGCAGCACGCCGGTACCCAGTACGGCAAAAAACTTCGCGGTGACCCAGGCCGAGAATGGACGGCTGTCATTGATCCCGAATGCAAGGAGCCCCTCTTCTCCGCCCTGGTCGTAGGCGGCAATGGAGACCCAGTCATCCAGATAGAATCCAAGCTGCGGCAGCTGAATGGCATAGGTACATGCCATCACGGCAATTAAAAGCAGCGGGAACCATTTCCCGCATAACAATTCATTGAATATTCTTTTTGTTTTTTCGCTCATGTTCGTGGTTCAGTTTCCTTTTCATCAGAAAGGATAATTTCATAATTTATAAATTTCCTTTATGTCGTCAGCCAGTTTGGTATTGAGTATAACATGGTTTGCATCTGAATTTTCTGAAAGCGTTTGATTTATCTTCATAATTGTTCAAAAACCATAATAGGAATGATTATTGCACTTATAATATTAAATATTAACTTGCTTAATAAACTGTTTATCTTATTTTAAGCTTGAGTGAGGAGTTATATTATGAAAAAGATATATGTTGTATTTCTTGTTTTATTACTGACAGCTGCGGTTTCATTTGCCGCAGCAGCTCAGGAAAATGCGCTCTGGAGCTGTCTGGTTTGCGGAATTGATGAAACCAGTGAAGCATGCCAGGCTTGTGAACATGAGCATGGCAGCTGGCTTTGTCCGGAATGTTATGCTGTAAATACAGAGGAAATCTGCACCGAATGTGGCAGAGCAAAGAGTGACCTGACTGTTCAGAAGTATGATAGCGGGAACATGTATATGGGTGAGCTCAAAGACGGTAAACGCGATGGCAAGGGTACATATATATGGTCTAATGGAAAAGTCTATGCAGGCGACTGGGTAGCCGGTAAACGCACCGGAAAAGGACAGTTGATTTTTGCCTCCGGGAGCGTCTATGATGGAGACTGGGTAGAGAGCAAACGAACCGGATTTGGTACCTTTCACTATGCTGATGGCAAGGTATATGAAGGGAAATTTAGTGAAGACAAGATAAATGGCCAGGGAAAAATGACCTATGTGGACGGATCGGTTTATGAAGGCGAATGGGTAAACGGCAAGCGTAACGGGGAAGGAACCCAAACCTATGCAAGCGGAAATGTTTACAAAGGCGAATGGAAAGATGATAAACGTGATGGGCAGGGCAGATTTACCAAACCCGATGGGAGTGTTTATATCGGAGAATGGAAAGAAGGCAAAATCAGCGGTGAAGGCGCTTATAAATATGCAAACGGTAATGTTTATATCGGCGAATTTAAAGACAATAAACGTGACGGTTTTGGCAAGATGACCAACAAAGATGGCGGCGTTTATGAAGGTGAGTGGAAAGAAGGCAAACGGAACGGCCAGGGTACTTACACATATACCAGTAAAAATGTCTATGTCGGCGAATTCAAAGATGACGCCCGCAGCGGTCAGGGGACAATGACTTATAAGAACAAGAACGTTTATGAAGGTGAATGGGCCGGCGGCAAGCAGAATGGCCAGGGTAAAATGACCTATTATAAAAAGGGTGACGTCTATGAAGGTGAATGGAAAGACGGCAAATGGGATGGTCAGGGAAAAATGACCTATGCTGATGGCCTTACCTATGAAGGCGGCTGGAAAGACGGCATTTATGATGGTGAAGGAACTTATACCTATGCCAACGGCGACCTCTATGAAGGCGGCTGGAAAGAGGGCATTCGTGAAGGTTACGGAAAATGGACACTCGCCAACGGTGACGTCTATGAAGGCGAATGGAAAGCCGGAAGACCGGACGGAAAAGGTGTCTTTACCTGGGCGAATGGTGATGTCTTTGAAGGTACCTGGGTCGAAGGTAAACGGAATGGCGCCGGAACGCTGACTTTAGCTGATGGTACAGTGAAAGAAGGCGTTGTGATAAACGGCAAGTGGTCCGAATAAATAATTTGATGTAAATATCGGGGACAGTTTCCCGGCTCAATCGGTCAGACGGCTTTTGACACTGAAATTTGACCGTTTGAGTATAAATCAGTTCAGCATCACAAGCTGTATTAATGACGGGATCGGTTTTCTTTATCGCACGTAGTGTGAACGGGAAAACTGATCCCGTTTCGTGTCCGGATCTGTCCGACCATAGCTGTGACGGATGATGACCCTGCATGAAACTGATCCGCAATCTGATAATTCCAGAGAATTCTTGCTGCAATCTGCCTCGTTTCTTCTTCAGTCATGGGGACTTTTTATTATAAGGTTTTCCTGAAAACGGAACTTTGGTGTAAAATACTGGTATGAGTGAAAAAGTTGTCGCAACCAACCGCAAGGCGCGGTTTGAATATTTTATATTGGAAACGTATGAAGCCGGCATTTCACTGATGGGCAGTGAAATCAAATCGATTCGTGCCGGGCAGATGAGTCTCGGCGAAGCCTATGTGAAGATTGAAGATGGAAAGGAAGCCTGGCTGATGGGTGCTCATATCGCTCCCTATGACCCGGCAAGCCGGTTCGGTCATAATCCTACCCGGAACCGCAGGCTGCTGCTGAACAAGCGGGAGATACGCAAAATATGGAATGAGGTCCGCATGAAAGGTGTGACCGTGATTCCGCTGCGGGTCTATCTGACACATGGTCTGGCAAAAGTTGAAATCGGGCTGGCAAAAGGGAAGAAGCTTTACGATAAGCGGAATGATATCGCGAAACGCGATGCACAGCGCGAACTGGAACGGCGGAGAGATTAGTATGCTGAACGGCAAAATGTCAAGAAGGGACTTTTTGAAGACCGCTGCGGCTGCCGCGGGTGTTTTGCTGCTGCCGAAAGACGCGGAAGCAAAAATTGCCCGCACGCATCTGGCCGGTGCTGCCGCGCTGGATACTTTTCCGGATGCTGAGTTTATCGGCCGCAATTGTTCCGGCGGAATTCTGAATTTCCGTTCCCGTCCGTCAGCGGAAGCGCCTGTCATCAAGATCGTTTATGAAGACGCGTTGTTCCCGATCTACCGCAAGGTGGTTGGCGAACCGCCGGCGGGTACGCCGATCGCGACCTGGTATGAAACGCCCTATGGATACGCCTTTTCTCCCAATGTGCAGGAAGTGAAAAACGAGCCGAACGCATTGGAAACGGAATTGCCGCAGACGAGTATGGGGAAAGGTTTCTGGGCGGAGATCACGGTTCCTTATGTCGGGTTGATTTTTGACGGAGACCCTCTTTCACCCTGGTATCAATCGATTTATGATCACAATCCGCGTGCTTACTACGGCCAGGTTTTTTGGATAGATGATATCCGTACAAGTTATGACGGTACGGTTCTTTACAGAGCTAATGAACTTTACGGCACCTATTATGATAAAGTTTATGCTGATGGCAGGGGCTTCCGCCGCATCAGAGAGGAAGATGTGTCCCAAATTCATCCGGAAGCGGAGGAAAAACGTATTCTTGCGAATCTGACCTACCAGACGCTGACCTGTTATGAAGGAAAGGATGAGGTTTATTTCTGCCGCATGTCATCAGGGAGAGTTTACGGGGATGACGGGCAGATAACGGATAATTACGCGACCCCGACCGGGAACCATTCCCCTCACCGGAAATTGATTTCGCTGCATATGTCAGGGGCAATGAACGGAGGCGGCTGGGATACTCCGGGTGTTCCGTGGAATTATATGTTTGCTACCGGCGGAGCAGCGATCCATGGCGTTTTCTGGCATGCAAGTTTTGGTGTTGCACGTTCCCATGGATGCATCAACTGCCGTAATGAGGACGCGAAATGGATCTATCGCTGGACGGATCCTTATGTCCCGCTGGATCCGGGAAATTTGTATATCATAGAAGCCGGACTGCAGGGTACAAAGGTTGAGGTCGTGAACTGATTTGTGAAGCAGGCTGTAGAACGCTTGGGCATGATGATCAGACGCGGATATGCATTGCTATTCGCGTTCGTTTTTCTTTTCTACATCGGCATGGCTGCTTTGCCCGCTTATTTGATTCCGCACGGTCATGAGACGGCGGGGATGCTGATTTACAAAGGCTTCTTTTTTTTCTGTCATCAGTATCCGTGGCGTTCATGGTTCATCGGAGGACCACAGGCTTACTATCCGCTGACAAAGGATGCAGGATCTTCTGTTTTATTATTTGAAGAAGCTGCCGGGGTGACTGTTTCGGATATTAAACCGAAAGCCTTTTACGGTACACCTGCGATGGGATATAAGATGGCTGTCTGCCAGCGGGATGTGGGAATTTATGCTGCGATGGCTGTGTTCTGTCTGTTTTTTTCCATCAGCAGAAACCGGCTGCCGGAAATCAGCTGGAAACTCTGGCTTTGCCTCGGCGTTATTCCCATGGGGATCGACGGCGGATGGCAGATGCTCAGCCATCTGCTTCCCGGAGCCGCTGTCCGCGAAAGCACACCGCTCATGCGGACGATAACAGGCGCTTTGTTTGGCTTTTTAACCTGCTGGTATCTGCTGCCGATTTTGGAACGGTCTCTGCAGAAAGGAACGGAAAATGATTGTCAATGAAAAAAACGGTCTGAAATATTATCAATTTGAGTCCTTCTGCGAGATGGGAATCAAACATGGGTTTTTTACCCGCCTCGGCGGGGTAAGCCCGAAACCTTTCGACTCCCTGAATATGGCTACCACTGTCGGGGACACAAATGAAAATGTGCTGGAAAACCTCAAACGGATGTTTGATGTATTCGGCCTGGATCTCAGGACCCGTTATGACGGATGGCAGTATCACTGCCGGACGATCATTGCCGCTGATGTACCGCGCAGCGCTTCTGTACGGTTCCCTCTTCGCGCTGACGGACTGATCACGGATCGGCCGGAAGTGACCCTGGTGCAGCGCTTTGCCGATTGTGTCCCGGTAATTTTTTATGATCCGGTCAGGAAGGCTGTCGGGATCTGTCACGCGGGATGGCCGGGCACATTGGATAATATCTGCGCCCTGACACTGAAAAACATGCGCAAGCTTTACGGTACCGATCCCAAAGATGTTATTGCCGGAATCGGGCCTTCTATCGGACCGGACCATTTTGAAGTGAAAGAGGATGTAGCCGGACCGTTTCGCATAGCATTTGATGACCGGTATCAGGATATATGCTCCATACGTTCCGGCCGGATCTATCTGGACCTGTGGAAGGCAAACAGGATCCTGTTGGAAGAACAGGGTGTACGAAAGATCGAAACCGCGGAAATCTGCACGGTTTGCCATAGGGATGAGTGGTTTTCCCACCGGGGAGATCACGGAAAATCGGGCAGATATGGTGTGCTGATCACTTTGGGATGAAAATAAATTAGAAAAGGATCCAAAGGGCAGGATTCAGCAAAGCTGATTTTCATGAGACGCTTATGGATCCGGAGTCGGAATATAAATATGATAGATACATCAGTAATTTTAGACAATATCAAGACCATTCAGAATAAAATGTCCGCGGCCGCGGTCAGGTCTGGACGGAACGCGTCTGACGTTCAGCTGATGGCGGTAACCAAAACGAAGCCCGCGGAGGTTGTGAGCTGCCTTTTGGAAGCTGGGATCCGTTGCTTTGGGGAGAATTATCCGGATGAGACGGCAGGAAAAATCGACGCGTTTCGGGCGCAGCCGGATGTACGTCTGGCGATGATCGGGCATCTTCAGAGCCGGAAAGCAAAGATCGTAGCAGATCTCTTTGATGAATTTCAATCGCTGGACCGGCTCGAGATTGCGGAGAAAATGGAAACTCTCTGCGCGGAACGAAACCGGGTGCTTCCGGTGTTGATCGAATGTAACGTAGGTGATGAGGCATCAAAGAGCGGATGGCATTTCGAAGGGGCTTCCATTCCCGATGAGTTTTTGTCTGATTTTGAAAAAATTCAGAAAATGCCGCATCTGGATATCAGGGGACTGATGATCCTGCCTCCGTACGCGGAAGATGGCGAATTGAACCGCAAATACTTCATTCAGACACGGAATATCGCCGCATATCTGAACGAGCACTGCGGGGCTCACCTGACTGAGCTTTCGATGGGAACCAGTTCTGATTATCCTGCCGCGATCGAAGAAGGTGCTACAATTGTCCGTATCGGAACAGCTCTGGTCGGACCGAGAGATTATAAAAATAAGGTGTGAGGAGGATTTATGGGGTTTTTAAAGATTTTTCTTTCACTTTTGCTTAACGCGACATCTTCTTTGCTGCTCATTTACTGCATCATGTCCTGGTTTGTGCCGCCGGATTTCCCGCTGCGGCAATGGGTGGATGGTTTTATGAACCAGCTACTGGACCCAATCCGCAAAATTATGCCGAATTTCGGCATGTTCGATTTCAGCCCTATTGTCCTGATGGTGATCCTGCAGCTGCTGCAGCGAGTGGTAAACAGATTGTGAGGATGAAAAGGTTTCAGTAAGACCGATTTTGTGATATATTGGTGGATCTGAATTTGAATTATGAAAATAACCGCCGGACTGTCTAAAGCCGGCGGTTATTGGTTTTACTGAAATCTTTACAGCTTCAGAATTGCAGCATGGAAACAGCTTCTTCCAGGTGTTTCCGGATCTCGATATGCTGCGGGCAGACTTCCTCACACTGACCGCATTTGATGCATGAATCCGCGCATTTTTTCCCGGCGCCGATAACATCCATGTCGATATAACGTTTTGCGCGGACTTTGTTCTGGTAAAGCGACATGATGTTCATCGCGGAAAATGTGGATGCGATGCCGATGTTCATGGGACAGACCTTTGCACAGTAATTGCAGCCGGTGCAGGGAATGATCGGGATCTTTTGAATTTCAGCCTGTGCCTGATCCATGACGGCGCGTTCGGAAGCATCCAGCTTTTTGAAATTCTTCATGTAGGAGAGGTTGTCTTTCATCTGATCAACACTGCTCATCCCGGAAAGGACAGTGAGGACGCCGTCCAGACTGGCGGCAAAACGGATCGCCCAGGAGGCATAGGACGCGTTCGGGTCTGCGTCTTTGAAAAGCTTTTTCACGGCTTCCGGCGGGTCAGCCAAAAGACCGCCCTTGACCGGTTCCATGATCACGACTGATTTCCCGTATTTCCGCGCGGTTTCATAAACCCCGCGGGATTGGACACCGGCACTTTCCCAATCCGCGTAATTGATCTGCAGCTGAACAAACTCAACTTCCGGATGAGCGATAAGGATCTCTTCAAGTTCTTCAGGAGTTGAATGGAAGGAAAAACCGATATGTTTGATTTTCCCCTCGGCTTTCTTCTCTTTGACGAAATCCCACATGCCGAAATCTTCAAAAACCTGCGTGCGGGTTTGTCCGAGATTATGAAGCAGATAGTAATCAAAATAGCCGGCACCGCTGCGGCGCAGTGAAGTCTCAAACTGTTCTATAGCTGCTTCACGGGTTTTTGGTTTAGCCCAGGCAGCGTTTTTTGTCGCTATGGTGTAGCTTTCACGGGGGTATCGTTCCACAAGTGCTTCCCTCATGGCATCTTCACTTCCGGCGTAGATCCATGCGGTATCAAAATATGTGAATCCGGCTTCCAGAAACAGATCTACCATTGTTTTGACCTGTTCCACATCAATGATGCCGTCATTTTTCGGCAGACGCATCAGTCCGAATCCGAGTTTTGGAGTGTTTTCTCCCAGATAAGTTTCCATAACCTGTATCCTTCCTGAAATATAAAAACGATGTAACGATTCAGACAGACTCCATATTGCTTCGGTGGAATCGGAACAGTCTCATAAAAGACCGGTCCGGGAGATATCTTCCGAAAAGTTACCTTACAAAATTGAAAATAACCGGAAATAATTCCAGATATTATTATAAAATGATTCGGCTTTTGGAAAGCAAATTAGTATATGTTAAATAACTTCTGACGCAGCGCAAAAAGGGATAACGCGGCGGCTTCCCCGTTTTTTTTTGGGGGTATACCGAACGTAACAGCTTTGTGATAAAATAGATGAAGTCAAAAGGATCGTTTTGCTTTGTGCGGTTGTCCTTTAAGGCATAATTGTTACTTGGGAATTTCGTTATGAAAACAAAATATATTGTCATTTTATCCATCGTTGTCGTTCTGATTGGCGCCATAGTTATTGGTGCGTTCGTAATTTTGAATTCACCGGAGTGGACGCTGAAAAAATTGCAGAATGATATTGCCACCAAAGGCATCAGCTCACTGCGCGGTTATCTGACGGAAAATCTGCAGAAATCCTATGACGATGTGGAATCGGCATACTATACTGCCAAAAATGTCGCGAGCGGAATAGGTAAGGTGACGGAGGGACTGAGTTCCCTGTTCGGAATGGATAATCCTGTATCCGACAGCAAAATCAATGAATTAATTGATAAGTTTAGGGATGAGGCGAAAACCTTCAGAATAATTCAGAATAAATTTGTGCACAGAGGTAATACAACATATGTCTCGCTGGATTTCACTGTCAGTATTTTCAACACCAGTGCTTTGCTGACAATGGTCCGCCGGGATGGCCGCTGGCTTATCAGCGAATTATATCTGCCGGATTTAGACTGGACACTTGAATAGCTGCTTAAAACATACCCGCCGAAGCGGGTATGTTTTTGAAGGGATGGATGAAATTTTAAAAAACAAACAGCCCGCTTCCGTGACAGGACGCCGGGCTGTTTCTGATTGTGTAAAAAATTTACATTCCGCCGAGCAGGCAGGCGAGAACACCTTTCTGAGCGTGCAGACGGTTGTGAGCTTCCGGGAAGACGCGGGAATGCGGTCCGTCCTGAACCTCATCGGTGATTTCCTGTCCGCGATGGGAAGGAAGGCAGTGCATAACGATTGCATCTTTGTCAGCAAGATCGACCAATGCCTGGTTGACCTGATACGGGCGGAAGACCTTTTCGCGTTCTGCTTTTTCGGCTTCCTGCCCCATGCTTACCCAGGTATCGGTATAGAGAACCTGAGCGCCTCTGGCTGCTTCTTGCGGGTCACGCAGGAAGGTGAGTTTGCTGCCTGATACAGCCGCAAAATCTTTTGCCATCTGAACCGCTTCCGCCGGCATATCATAGCCTTCCGGGTTGGCAATGGTGAAGTTGGCTCCCATACGCGCGCAGATGTGCATCAGGGAAACTGCCACGTTGTTGCCGTCGCCGATGAAGGAGACGTTGATATCTTTCAGCTGACCGAATTCTTCAATGATGGTCAGGGCGTCTGCCATCCCCTGGCAGGGATGGTTATAATCGGAAAGCCCGTTGATAACGGGAACTCCCGCATACTGCGCCAATTCGACAAGATGCTGATGGGCAAAGACACGGGCCATGATCGCGTCAACATAACCGCCGAGGACCTGGGCGACGTCTTTCACAGCTTCGCGTTTTCCCAGTCCGATTTCATCGGGAGAAAGATAAAACGCGTACCCGCCGAGCTGGTGCATTCCGATCTCGAAACTGACACGTGTGCGCAGACTGGCTTTCTGGAAAACCAGGGCAAGTGTTTTGCCCGCGAGAATCGGCTGGTTCCCGCCGGCTTTCAATTCAGCTTTCAACTGTTTTGAGACATCAAGGATGTGCATCAATTCAGGTTCGCTGTAATCAGCAATGGATAAAAAATGATTCATTTTCATTGTTGGATATTATCCTTATCTTTAGATTTTTACGAATGGCAATGCGCACAGTTACCGCCGGAGCAACCAGCGCAGCCGCTTCCGGAAGAAGTGGCTGAAAGTGTCACGCTGTTATTTCCGATTGCCCAGCATTTGGATACTGTACGATTTGTGTTTTCTCCGCCGCAATAGCTGCATTTAATAGGGTCGTCCGCCTGAGAAAATGAACGGACGGCTTCAAACTTTTGATTACAATCTTTACAAATATATTCGTATATTGGCATAAAGTGGTTGTTTCCTTCACTTTGATTATACTCAGAGGTATATATTTTGGCTTACAGAAGTGACGGCGTTTTATTGAAGGAAAGGTCCGCTTCCCGGATCAGATCTTCCGCAATTTTGCTGATATCCCGGGCAGCGTTCGGCTTACCGATCTGTTTGGCCTTTTGCTGCATGACTTTCAGCTTGGTGCCGTTATCCATCAGCATATGGCTCAGTGTCTCCAGCAGGTCCAGCTGACTGTGCAGCACTTTTCCCGCACCGCCATCTTCCACCACTTTGGCATTTCCTTCTTCCTGTCCCGGCAGGACATCGCAGAGCAGCATCGGTAAACCGGCAGCCAGGCTTTCGCTGGTGATCAAGCCACCGGCTTTGGTCAGGATCATATCGGAAGCCAGCATTAATTCGCTGAGTGAATTGCAGTAATTATAAATTTTTACCGGAACGTGCCATTCGATTTCTTTCATCTGCTGATACAATTGATTGTCTCCGCCGGCGGCCATAACGATTTGAATCGGGAACCCGCAGTGATTGACGATGTTCAGATAATCGATCATGCTGGTGACGCGTTTGCTGCCCACCGCGAGCATAAGCGGCAGTTTGGGATCTATTCCGTAGAGCGATCGTAATTTCGATTTGTCTGATTGAATTTCCGTGAGGTCAGGACGGACCGGTATCCCGGTGCAGATGATCCTGCCCGGAGGACAGCCAAACTGAATTGCGTCCATCCGCACTTTATCGGTTGAAACACAGGTGCGGTCGGGAGAATAACTGAACCAAATTGCATGAACGGTATACAGGTCGGTTATGACCAGTATGAACGGGAGGTGTTTTTTTCTCGGTCCATTCGTCAGATACTGCTCCCCGTCTTTTGTGCGGATCAGTGATTCGTTACGCATGTACCACGCGTACATGGGACCGCTGTATAACGGGTAGGTGCTGATGACAATATCCGGCTCAACATCACGGATCGCTTTGTTGAGCGGGTTATACAGAATTGCCGCCAGTCCGAAGTTGGCTACTGTCGACGGACCCGGTTTGTCGCTTTGATCATAAGCAACTTCATAAACCTTCGGAATTTCACGAACGATGCGGTCAAAGTCGGATTGTGTTTCCCGAAGCCATCTGGGGGTTGACGGATCATCCAGTAAATTGACAATTACAGGTTCGATTGCAGGATCAGGAAAGCGTTTCAGGGCGTCAGCAACAGCGTTCGCGGCAGCTCTGTGTCCAAAACCGGCATCAGCGGTTAATATCAATGCTTTTTTCATGTTATCCTTTATCGTTTACTTTCTCATAATAAATGTACTTTGTAATATTGTTTATTTCTATATACTATTAGTGTAACACATTCCTTAAAAAAAATCCTGTAATTTTCAGGTTGTCTTGCTTTTCTAATCAATTTCTAATTCGGAGGTGCTCTTTGTTCTTTCCGGAGCCTTAAAAAGACAGCTCCGGGTACTGCACATTTTTTATATCTGCTCTTGCATCTGATCGAATCTTATGCTAAAATAATGTTGTTCGGAGAGATGGCCGAGTGGTTTAAGGCGCCTGTCTTGAAAACAGGTGTGGGGCAACTCACCGTGGGTTCGAATCCCTCTCTCTCCGCTGAAAAAACTGCTGTTTATAAAACACAGCAGTTTTTTTTATCGGAAATTCAGTTTTTTTCTTGAAAATCAAATAGCTACAGCAGCTTATTGATCACAGGGATTTTCTTTGTTATGATTCCCATTATCTCCCCGATGATCCAGATTGCGAGAGAAATAAGCGGCAGCGATATCCAGAGATTATAACTTGACGGCAATAAATTCAGATGACGTTTACATTCAATAATTAGAAACGGATGGATCAGGTATACAAATAAAGTGCCCGAACTGATAAGGTTTATCAATTTTTCATTTCCGTTTATTTTGTCCGTTATGAACCGGATCAGCATGAAAAAGGAAATTGCTTCAAGAAAAACGAACAGAGAAAAGGCTGTGTAATATCTTTCGTCCGGTTCTCCTGTTTTGATTGAAATTGCCCGTGTGATAAAAGCTGTGGCTAAGCCGGAACCAATCACGGCAATCAATAAAATAAGCACGGAAAGTTTTTTGTTTTTTCCTTCCAGCGGTATGCCGCTGAGATACCATCCGAGCACAAAATAACCGATATATCCTAACCCCTGAAGAGCAAGAAACGGCCTGATATAACTTTTCAATACCGGTGAAATGAAAGAAAGTGAAGATAAGCTGGGAAGAAATACCGAAAAGATTACAAAAAGCAGTAAGTAGTAATGAATTGTTTTTCTATTTTGTGTCTTAATTTCATTATGGATAAAAGGCAGCAGTAAATAGATCAAACTCAGATCGATCAGATACCAAAGGTGATAGCATGGTTTGTAAACAGTGATCATCCTTTCCAGTATCCGTAAAGGATTTTTGACCCCGTTGAAACCAATATCACCACATGTATAAAAAATATAGAAAATGAAATAAATTGCGAGAAGACGAGAGGTCTTTCGTAATGTGTATCTTACCGTAATTTCCTGCTTTGCAAGGATCGCCGCTCCGCTGATCATAAAGAAAAGCGGCAATCCGATCCTTGCAAAACTGTCATAAACATTCATAGCCATCCAGGAATCTGAATGCAGATCAGTATAATACCATCCTTCTGCGGAAGTATGGGCTAAAACAATCATAAAACTGGCGAGAATTCTTGTTATTTCAAGTGATAGAATTTTGTTTGTTTTACTCATGTGTTCCTTTACAGACTAAAAAAGATCCAAATTATCCGGATCCTGCGGCTGAAAAACTAATACACCGGTTTCACTCCGTTTTCAACCGGTTGATCAAGATTGATCCAGCCATGTTCCCATTGCTGCCGGAGTGTGGCCTCAACCCATCTGTTTCCGTCCGGATCACGGTAAAAGGCGCCGAAACGGAACATCCGGTGTTCGGGCGGGATCGATTCATCATAATCCATGCATAAATATTTTATGTAATCTTCAGAAACATACTCGATCTGCACGCCGGAGTTCGGTGTCTGCCAGAGTACAAAATCTTTACCGGAGCAGAAGTCAAAATCATCCTCACCGGCAGAAACAAGATCTTTCAGGTGCTCTTCTTTAAAGGCGTCCGAATCATAAGCCCGGACCAGGTCACTGAAGGCAATATAACCGCTTTCCCCTTTCCAGTCTTCCGTGAAAGTGACAGCACCGTTCAGCCGCACAGCTTCAACCGCTCCGTAAAGGCTGTCCCCTTTTCCGCAGACAAAGGCGATTTTGAATTCGGTCCCGTTGGGGTAAGTGTTCACAGGTGTCAGGTCCAGCGGAGTCTTGACCGCTGTCACATATCCTTTTTCACCGGCTGCCATGTACAGCGGGCGCTGCTGATGTTCGCAGGTATTGTCGCTTTCAGGTTTCCAGGTGTCCATGAAATAGTTATCCATCGGCATCCATACAGAATCCGCCATAGCGGAAAGCACGGCAGACAAAAGAATAAAGACGGTTATCAAAAAGATGTGTTTTTTCATAAGATTACTCCTTTCTAAGCAGCCGGCAGGCAGTGGTCGGTGGTCAGTGATCATAAATTCCTCCTGACTCCTGACATCACACTTCCTGTCTGCCATTCCTCCTATAGTTTATTGATCAGCTCTCCCGCTGCATAGGAAAATGCGTTGGCACTCAAAGAAAACAGCCATGGACGGCTGATGCTGCGGGCAAATTTTTTATATAACAATGCTTCTGTCACAACAGCCCCAACTTCCATGACAGCTGTTACCCATCCATATTGAACGGATACGTCACGGAAATGGAGAAAGTAAACGACGAAAACCACAACAGGGTTGGTAAGAATATTCACCGATGACACAAGGATCAGATCATGTCTGTTCCGCACTCCCCAGATCCATGCGTAGGTGAGTTCGAGGACCAGCGTCAGGCTCAGGCTGATCAGCCAGCCTTTGATCATGATCGGCCATGGGATCATCGGATGTCCCCTTTCCGAAAGCCGAAGTGCAGCAGAGCCGCGGAAATCAGCGCCATGAGACTGTAACACCAATACGGGAGACCGGACAGCGCGGGAAATGCCATGATCGGCACCAGACCCACGAACAGAGCGAGGGTCAGGATCCCAAAGGCGAATCCTTTTACACCC
Source organism: uncultured Chloroflexota bacterium (assembly GCA_902786265.1). Taxonomy (GTDB): domain Bacteria; phylum Chloroflexota; class Anaerolineae; order Anaerolineales; family Anaerolineaceae; genus Flexilinea. Next base: position 33,902 of record CADACE010000039.1, read on the forward strand.
GGAAGCATCCTGCCCAACGCACCGAGGGTAACAGGCATGGTCATGTTGAACAAAAACACGGCTAACACCCCTGCGATCGGATATTGTGCAAGCAGGAAAAGCAGTGCGGCGGCACCGAGGGTAACCCAGGTGGATCTGACCGCACCAAAGCGGTCTGCCAGAAATCCTCCCGCGGTTTTCCCGAATACGACAGCGCAGGTCAGGATCACTGCCCACTGTCCGCTGGATTTCCATGGAAATGACATGCCGGATCCCGCAAAGGAGCGCAGGCAGACTACCAGAAAAAAACAGACCGCAGCCGGGATCACACCGGGTTTTTCGATTCCGGCAAAGGAAACCGGCACATTGTTGGATCGCTTCAGCAGATCTTTCCGCGACGCGGCAATCAATATCAGCACTGCGGTCAGAACCAGCGCTGCAGTGACCCGGTAAAACGGCAGCGCTTTTGCCCGTCCCAGTTTCGTCCCGAAAAAGATCCCGAAAGCTCCGGGAGAAACGAAAACACCCAGCTTCCCGCAGCGTTTGCCGCAATCGTTCAGCGTGTCGATCCCTCCGCCCAGATGGAAGAAAGCGTTGCCGATTCCCGCCGTAATGCAGGCCAAAACCGCGTATTTTGACAGAAACGCGGAAAGAGCCACGATCACACAACCGGCGGCAGCCATCAGTGCGTTTTTATTGATCTTATCGCACAGCAGTCCGAGCGGCGCCTGCATGGCAAAGGCGCAGAAGTTATACAATACCAGACATAATACCCACTGCCACGGGTTCAGAAAACGGCTGTAAATAAAATAAGCACAGCCAAAGTCAACGCAAAAATGGGCAAGTGAATAGATCCATAACATATATTTATTATAATCGGGTTTTGGCGGGCAGAAGTCGGTGGCTGGTTTCTGGTAACTGGTTTCTGGTGACTGGTTTCCGATAGCTGATGGCTGACAGCCGGCGGCCGGCAGATGGTGTCCGGGGCTGCATACGCTTGTCACTTAACCCTTAATCTCTAACCCCTGATCCCTATCCCCTAAATCCTATACTCTAATCTCCGAATTCAGAATGAAACTCCTGCTTTTCATCGAAGTTATCTGTTTTTTCAATTTCAATTTCGGAGAAATTTCCATCCTGGTGAATGATCACGGCATTCTGTTTGATGAGTTCCAGCATGGCAAGGAAGGTCACTACGGTTTCATTTTTGTTCCCGGTACGCAGCAGGCTGGAGAACCGGATCATCGCGGCTTTCCGGATGCGGTTCACCAGCAGTTTGATTTTGTCGTGGATGCTGAGACGGGGCTTTTTCATCACCGTTTCCAGAGCTTTGGCCTTTTTCGGCGGGGCAAAAACGCGGGACGCAATGCGGGCGAGCATCTGCCCGTTCCATCCGGATATATCCAGCGCCGGTTCGATCCCTGTATCCGGAACACCGACACGCAGCCATGAATGCAGTTTCCGGTCTTCCCGTTCCGCAAGGGAATCTGCAAGCATTTTGAAACGCCGGTAGGTGATGAGCTGCTGTGCCAGCGCTTCTCCGGTATCCTCGTCGACGTCAGTGATATTTACCTTTTGGCGTGGCAGCAAAGCAGCTGATTTGATCTGGATCAGGCGGGCAGCGATTACCACAAAGGCCGAAACCTCGGTCGGGTTTTCCTCTTTCATTTCATGTACGTACGCTAAAAACTGGTCAGTCACCTGCGCCAGGGAAAGAGCAGTGATGTCCAGTTCTGCCTTTTCGATAAGGTCCAGCAACAGGTCCAGCGGTCCCTGATAAAGATCGGTCTTGATGCGGTATTGACCGGAATGAAAGAATACGGGCTGTACTGCCATATCTCAATTATAAAACAAAACAACGGCAGTTTTGACGGGAACTGCCGTTTAAAGGAGGTGCATGAAAAAGAAACAGTATTATATTTATCTATATGATACCATATTTTATTCTTAAAAATAAAATTAATAAATTATTATGATTACTAATTTTTAAGAATAAGAAAATTTTGCCAAAAAGAACCGTATAATCATGATGAATGTCACATTCTTAATATTTTTGCAGATTACATCATCTATAATCTTAAAAATATGGTATATTAATAAATAAGGTAATCTTTGGAGAGAGAGCAACCGTACAGAGGATTCATGGCCGCGAAACAGCCATGAATTTCTCTTTAAACAGATGTCGGGTGTCAAAAGACAGCCGGCAGCTGCAGTTTATAAAAAAACAGGATGAATTTATTAGCTTCATCCTGTTTTTTATTGTATGCTAAAAGCTGATACTATCTTCGCCGGCAGCTGCCGGACGGCTGTTTATTGTCAGCTGACAACTTCCAGTTTCCCGGTGCCGATGATCTTACCGGACTTGCGCTGGAAGAGGATAATGCTGTCGCTGATGAAGTCCATGTTCACATAGGAACCGATCTGGAACAGCGTATTGCCGAACACCACACCGGTGAGGAGGAATTCCCCCACACGGATCTTGACCGTGGATTCCATACCGGTCGGCATTGCGCCGTAGATCTCACCCTTGATCTTTCCGCTGTCATGGATCGAGATGAATTCTGGACGGATACCGATGACAAAATCATCATCCGTCAGGACCGGCTCTTCCTGCATCAGGTCATCTTCATCGTTCACGCGCTGGACGTGGTATTTGAAGACCTCATCCTTGTTGTTCTTTTCCACATAATCCTTGGCTTTGGACCGTTCGCGCAGCTCGGCGGCATCCGCTTCTTCCTTAGCCTTCAGCTCAGCAAGCCACTTCTTATAATCCGGAACATCCTTCCCGCTGAATTTGACCTTCAGGCCGTCGAAAATCGTCAGTTCAAATTCGCCTTTGGCGTTCTGGGTCCCTTTTGCCTCAACAAAGTTGATGGAAGGGTTCCCGACGAAGTCCGCGACAAACAGGTTGTTCGGATGACCGTAGACTGTCAGAGGCGGCTGATACTGCTGCAGCACACCGTTGTTGATGAGGCAGATGTTGGTGGAAAGGGTCATGGCTTCCATCTGGTCATGGGTAACATAAACAAAGGTGGAGCCGGTTTCCACATGCAGACGCTGCAGCTCATAGCGCATTTCCAGTCTGAGCTTGGCATCCAGGTTGGAGAGCGGTTCATCCATGAACAAAACGGACGGTTCCGGCGCCAGGGTTCGGGCAATCGCCACACGCTGCTGCTGACCGCCGGAAAGTTCAGCCGGATAGCGGTCCATGAACATGGAGATCTTCACGATCCGCGAGACACGGCGGACGGAGAGGTCGATCTCTTCCTTTGTCAGCTTGCGGACTTCGTAAATGGTTTTGCCGCCGGAGGTATATTCATAATCCTTGTTCAGCCCGTTCGCTTTCACCGCGGCGGCAGCCTTGTCAGCCAGCGCTTTGGCTTCTGCTTTGACGTCTTTGCCTGTTTCCAGGTGGTAGGCCACCAGTTTTTTCGCCGTATACTGGGAGATCGTAAAGGCGTCGATCAGCTTGATAACGGCTTTCTTCTCATTCAGTTTGCCGCTCTTATCTTTGCACTCGTCCAGCACCTTTACTACATCCGTCGGGTTGTTCAGGATCTCCGCCAGCCTTGCGGTGGTCTTCGTTTCAAAGTCGATCTTCGGCATCTTCTCTTTGATATTGGAAAGACCGAAGGAAATGTTCTCATAAACGGTCATGTTCGGCCACAGCGCGTAGTTCTGGAACAGGAAGCCGACCTTCCGTTTGTTGGCAGGGATGTTGATCCCTTTGGAAGAATCAAAGACGACCCGGTCGCCGATGGTGATCTTCCCGGATGTCGGGGTTTCCAGACCCGCGATCATACGCAGGGTGGTCGTTTTACCGCAGCCGGAAGGGCCCAGCAGGGTCACAAAAGCATTGTTGTCAATGACTAAGTTCAAATTATCAACGCCGTAGTAATTTCCCCAGCGTTTTGTTACATTTTCCAATCTGATTTCGGGCATGATTAACCTCCAATTCCTTCATCCAGGCTTGCCCCGGTAACTTTGTTTACGATGGCGTTGAACACCAGAATCGTGATGATCAGGATCAGGTTGATACCGCTTGAGAACGCGTACAATCCCATTTCGTCGAAATAGTCCAGTGTGGTGGAGAGGATGAACCCCTGCACGCACAGCAGCATGAACAGGCTCAATTCACGCAGACAGGTCATGAACGGCAGCAGGTAACCGCTGATGATCGATGACTTCTGGATGGGGATGATGATGCGGGTCATGCGCTTGATCCAGGGAATATCCTGGATGATGGCAGCTTCTTCGATCTCACCGGAAAGCTGAAGCATGGAGTTCAGCGCACTTCGGGAAGCGAAAGGAATATACTTGACCGTACCGACGATGATCAGGATCCAGTAAGTGTTGAACAGGTTCAGTTTTTCACCTGACAGCAGAATGAAGTATGCCACACCCACCGCGATGGAAGGCATCAGGTAGGGCAGGAAAGCGACTGAGTTCACGTAGTTCGCCCATTTGCTGCGCCGGTCCTTGGAAACAGCGTAACCGACCAGCGTACCGATGGTACCGGCGGTCAGCATACAGGCAACGCTGACGAGCAGCGTGCCCCAGAAGGCTGTCCATATCGTTTTATTATGGAGAATCCCCATTTGACCGTAAAGGCCGTTTTCCGTGATGTTCTCGGAAGTCGCCCACCACTTGGTCGTCAGGTTTTTCGTGTCTCCTGTATACAGGAAGGAATAGTCGCCCGGGTTCGGCAGGAAGGTCTCAAAGGCGAAGGAGATGATCGGGAAGATCGAGGTGAAGAAGGTGAGGATCACCAGGATGATGGCGATAACATAGCGTCCGGATTTGCCGAGGTTGATCTTGGAGATCTGTCCGGATTTCCCGGTGACTGTGGTATAGCTCTTGCGGGAGGTCAGGCTCATCTGGTTGACCATCATGATCGCCACACCGAAGATCATCATGATGATGGCGAGAATGGACGCCTCACCGGTATATTTCGAGTTCATGGAAATATACTTGGTGGAAAGAGTGGTCAGGCCGAGGTAATGCGGTACGGGATAGGAACCCATCGCGGAACCGAACACCAGCAGGATGGTGGAAAGGATCGCGGGTTTTACCATCGGGAGGGTCACCCGGGTCATGATCTTCCATTTCGGTGTATCGAGAATAGTGGCGGCTTCTTCCAGGTTGGCGTCCATATTCTTGAAAATACCGCCGATCAGAATATAAGCGAACGGTGCGTAGTGGAGCCCCAGCACCACCAGACTGGGGAACAACCCCTGGCACCACCATTTTGGCATGGCGATGCCAAACAGCGATGCCAGCAGCCCGTTCGATGTCCCGGTTACCTTATTCGAGTTGAACAGGTTCTGCCATACCACCGCCAGTGTCCACTGCGGCATGATGTACGGAAAAATAAAAATGGAGCTGATATATTTTCGCCAGGCCATGTTGGTCCTGGTGATCAGAAAAGCTACGATCCCTCCGAATAAAATCGAAACCACACAGGTACCGACCGCCAGATAGACCGTGTTCAGCAATGGCGTCCACAAATTCTTTTTCGCGAGCTTGCTGGTGAACAGGTCGATATAATTCATGACTGTAAAGCCGCTTGTTCGACCGCTGAGTTTTTTCTCCAGGTTGGCATCGATCGTTCCCGGATGGATCGTGAAGGTATCCCTGACAATCGCGACGATCGGAGCGACTGTAGTAATTGTCAAAATGATCCCGAAAAGGAGCAGAATCACGTTCTGCGGTTTCGAGAAGTAGGTCTTGACTTTATTCATCCGGATCGTGAAGGCTGAAACTTGTTTTGTTTCCTGTTTTACCATACACTACCCCCTTTTCGTCAGAGTAAGAAGTGAGGAACCGGAAGTGAGGAATGATCAGATGTAATTGCTGTTACTCCTCACTCCTGATTCCCCACTTTATAAAAATGCCTTCGGAAGTTTGCGGCTTCCGAAGGCACAATTTCAATACATCACAAAGAATTATTCACCGGAATATTTATCCAGCATTTCGATCCAGGAACCGACGGTGAAAGCAACATCGGCGCAGTACACAGGATCTTCGAGGACCAGGCCGCCCTCATTGACCCACCAGTCATAACCGCGGTCGTTCATGGCAGCGAAAGCGACGGTGCCGTCTTCAGCCATACCACCGGTCATGTGATGGAATTTTTCTTCGTTCGCGGCAGCGACTTCCGGATTGGAGGAATAACCGCCAAGATCCTTACCCCAGGCAGAGAAACCGTCAACGGTTTCGGTCATGTAGGCGATGAAGGCGCAGGCAGTCCAGGGCATCGGGCTGTTGTCGGTCACGAACAGGTAGTGGCAGTAGCCATAGCCGCCGAAGCCGGTGTAACCATCTTCGTAAGCAGCAACTTTGATGTTGTTCTTGGAGACGGAATCGGATTCTTCAACAGAGCGGAGCTTGGAGTAAACCAGAAGGCCGAACTGATCGGTCGCGGATTTGTCGACCAGGGTGTTGCAGATCGGGCCGTCATCGGTCTGGGCGTTGTAGGATTCGACCCAGAGTTTGATCCATGCCAGGGCGTATTTGCCGTTTTCACCGAGATCCAGATCTTCAGCGTCTCCGGCAACTTCGTCGATCACAGCCTGGAAATAGGGCTTTTCATCTTCCGGAAGAGCTTCGAAAGCGTCCTTCAGACCTTCGGCGTATTTGTCAGCGGTCAGCATGTACAGGAAGTTCTTACCGACGATTTCGGAATCGATATCCATGAACAGGCCGTGTTCGCCTTCAGCAACGAAATCCCAGACATTGTCATAGGTCTTTTCACCGGTGCAGTTGAATTCGAAGATCTTGTTCAGGGTCTGCAGCGGGAGATAGCCGGTGTATTCGCCTTCGGCGTAGTTGTTGGCTTCAGCCCATTCCTTCGGGATGAAGGTGTCAAGAATACCGGTCTGGACCATCTTGGATTCGATCTGGTTGCCGTCCTGGATCAGGACCATGGTGAAGGTACCGGTATCTTTCAGGGAGTCAGCGGTCAGCTGATCGAAGATCTTGTTGTTCTTCGGCTGCTGCCATTCGAATTCCATGGTGTAGGAGGGATCGATGGTCTGCAGATAGGAGATGAAGAGCGGCAGGGCGGATTTACCGCGGCTGGAGTTGCCGACACCGTAGAACATCTTGCCGTTGGATTCTTCAATGGCTTTGGCAGCCAGTTCATCAAGGGTCATGGTCTGGGCCTGGGCGATAACTTCTTTGACGTCATCGCGGGCGGAAGCGGCCATGCAAAGGCTCATCGCCATAACAAGGGCGAGTAAAACAACAACGAATTTTTTCATATTATTCTTCCTCCTTAATATGAGAATGCTTTGTCAGCATTGTTTAAACAACTATTATAAATCAATTTCGTATAAATGGCGATATTTTCGAAGAATCGAAAAAATACGGTGTTGTGGGACGGTTCTCCGACGAAGGAGAAGAATTGTCCTGAAGTGATCTCCGGGAGCGCCTGTCTGGATCCATAGCAGGAGCCCTGACACCTTATCTTCTAAGCTTAAATTGGCCACGGCACCGTAATCCCGCGGAGGCGGTTTTCCTTGATGAGATGCCGTGATATCGGGTACAAGCCCTGCGGTCCGGTTCCCGGGTACGCTTCCTGAACATCGGCGGCGCACTGTTGTGCTTCCCCCATTTCTTTCGGGAAAATATGGAATACTGCTTGGATTAGGCGCGGGACACCTGCACCTGATACAAGTGTCCCTGCTGCGCAACGGTACACATTGTATCAGGTGCAGATGTCCCTTCGGGCAGAGGAACGGCTCATGACGCCGAAACTACATTGATCGGGCATGACACGCGGTGGCTTTCCCTTGACGAGATACTGTGCCCGGGAGACAGTCTGCAGAATAGATCAGTCATAAACTGTACCCCGGGGTTCTCGACACTCGATCCCGCGGAGGCGGTTTTCCTTGATGAGATGCCGTGATATCGGGTACAAGCCCTGCTGTCCGGTTCCCGGGTACGCTTCCTGAACATCGGCGGCGCACAACATTGCGGTTCACCCATTTCTTTCGGGAAAATACGGAATACTGCTTGGATTAGGCGCGGGACACCTGCACCTGATACAGGTGTCCCTGCTGCGCAACGGTACACATTGTATCAGGTGCAGATGTCCCTTCGGGCAGAGGAACGGCTCATGACGCCGAAACTACATTGATCGGGCATGA
>CADACE010000040.1 GCA_902786265.1 uncultured Chloroflexota bacterium
TTTTTTCGTCTGCTTTTTCTCATTCAGTGCTGCCTCTGTTTTACGGAAATTGAATGACATCATCTCATACAGCCGCTCGGAAGTAAGGATTTTCAGTTTTGATTCGTCATAATGCTTGATGATCAGAGCTGTTTTCGTCAGATAGCAGCTGCCGAGATGATTGACGGATCTCACCAGAAGTTTGCATAATTTCAGATATTCGGGAGAGAAACGGTCGCAGGTCCGCGTAACAGCGAAGAGATCTTCCGTCTGTTCCATAATGCCGGCGGTAATATCTTCAAAAGACATGGAATCTGTGCTGAAACTCCGCGGCTGTTCTTTGGAATAAACGGAGTTCTTATCTGAAGAATCTGATCGTTTTACTTCAGACAGGGTGTTATTCAGCTCTTTCAGCATTTCCGCATCTTTTTCGTAACCCATTTTCTCTCCTTTCCGAAACTCATTTTCTGAATCTCAAATATTTTAGTTATTATTATCTATAATAATAATCAATATTTCAGGAAAGTCAAGGGTATTAGAAATAATTTCTAAAAATAGTGACATTTGTCACTACAGGAGATTGAAGGATCCGCCGGTGCCTTTGTTTTCAGACGGAGCGAGGACAACCTGTCCACTGATACCTGACAGCTAATCAAACACCATCTTGTCCTGTGGCTTTTCCCTGCCTTCCTTCAGGCAGGCCGCGATTATGCTGTTAAGTACCCCTGAAAATTTTGATTGTTTGTTTTTTCCGAGACTAAAACAATAACTCCCAAAATTGATTCTCGCCATATTAATTTTATCATCGGGGGAGGGAAATGGGAAATTGCGTTCAATGAGTATCCTGTTAAGCATATCTGCAGCCCTTTCCCTCAGGTTTTCATATTTAACTTCTCCGCTTTCCCCTGCTTTCATCGCCCGGTAAAGTCCGCGGATGATCATCTGAAATTCTTTCTTTTTCGAATTGACATGATCCATCAAATATTTATCGAACCATTCGTATGCGGTCACGCCTTTTTTTAAATCTTCCAGGGAAATACCGCCCTGCTCCTCATCTTTCATACATGCCTTTTTAAGCCCGGGGAAAATTTTCTCCAGCATAAGTGTGATATAGATCCCGGAAGCGGACTGATAATTATCGCGGAAATCTTCATCCTTTATTTTCTTTTTCCCGGCCGGTTTTTTCTTATTCCCGTATTTTTCCCTGTAATTCAGCTGAAAAGCGTAGTCGATATCCTGCTGGCTGTATTTTTCTTTTTCGAGCATATAGTTATGAGCGTTGTCAAACTCCGATGCAAGGTCATCCATTTTTTCCAGTGTGGACAGTTCCTTTGCCTCGGCATAAGACATCTCATCTCCTTTTTCCAACAACCTGGGGAATGCGCCTTTCACCATGTGCAGAATCTGAACGTCTTTACCCCCTTCTGTCCAACTACCCTGATCATTCTTTTTCCGCCGAAGTTCTTTCAGCCGGTTATATTTCGCTACAGCTGTTTTCGGGTCTTTATAGATCTGAATATAGGATTCATAATGTGTAGGCGTGAAATCTGCTGTCTGACCGTCTGCATGTACTTTATATTCTTTATGGGTCATCTCTTCCCGGATGTCTTTAACATTTCCGTTTTCATCCTTGCCTCCCCGGGCAATCTTCTGGTAAAGGTCATCAATATAATCAACAGCAACATTCATAAGCGAAATGATTTCCATCAGGTCGTGGTGGAACCGCTTGTCATTTTTTAAATAATTATAGAGGAGAAGATTGGTTTGGCTTATGTTCTCAGAAAGCTGCTGCCGGGCAGTGCGCAGATCATCCGGGGTTACAAAATCTTCCTCATCGATATTCCCACGGTCAATCTGCGCTATTTCCGGTTTTCCTTCATTTTCCTTTTCCAGATTTTCCTTAATCTTTTCATTGAGTATATTTATCGGTTCTGAAAAGAAGGCTAAATCACTTATGAGACTTAACAATTCACGCGGAGCCTGCCCCAACTGCTCCTGGGAAAGGAGAGTCTCGTTTTTCTCCTGAAAATTGTTCGCTTTCTTGTCGATAGCATTAATGAGACGATTGAGGGTCAGAAATACTATTCCCTCTTTATTCTTCAGCGCCTCTTTATTCTTTTTGGTTCCGATCTCCCCGGTACCTTCGCCCTCCATGCGGCGCATATGTTCGGCGATTTCCGCGGGAACGTAGGCCTTTTTCGTCCATTTGCTGCTCTTTCCCATGGATTCTTTGTAATTGTTCCAGTCCCTTTTTGTCACCTTCTTATTGCCGTAATTCTCATATGATTCAGCGTCTACCTCGGAAAGGTCCATCAGAGCGCTCTCAGCTCCGCCCTTTATGTTCTGGTCAACAGCTGCTGATGCAGCCATGCCTGCATTTGCCAGGTGGCTGAATGTAATTTCACTTTCTTTGAAAATTTCACCGCCGGTCGCCAGATGTGCCGTATTCACAACCATTTCCTTGACGAAAGTGGCGCAGTTCCGGTCATATACACTGTAACCGCCATCCGCGTATTTTTCCGAAGCCTGAAAAATCGCGTTGACCTGAGCAGGTTTGGCAGGATAGCGCCGGCTGATGTCATAGGTGTGGTCACTGTCATCGTTCAGCAGTCCCGGTACATAAGCGTTGTCTTTCATTCCGGTTCCTAAGGTTGATATCATTCTCAGCATTTCTTGCGCAGGATAAAAACCGTATTGGAGCTTATACCGTTCATAACGGTTGGAGACAAGGCTTTTGCGGCTGTATTCAATGCCGAGCATGACATGTCCCATATTTGTGCCTTCCATGCTCTGGGTTGAATCGCTTTTCGGCTGGTCGACCAGGACGCTGACCACCGGGTCCAGCCGTTTTTCTGTTTCTTTCCCATTCTTAATAACCTTTTCCGCTGCTTTAGCCGCGGTCAGATGAGACCAGACTGTCGGTACCCGCCGGAAATCCGCGATCACATCTTCACCTTTTGTGGCTCCGGGATCATATTTTACCCCTTCCCACCCGGGAATGCTCTGATGATCTCTTTCCTGCTGCCATGAATCCTCATCCTTACCCCAAGAACGGACCTTGCTTTTTGCCCGCCAGAAATGGCCCAGTGTGATGACCTGCAGTGCCAGCCCCAGCAGATTGCCGGCACCCCGTGAGACATAGCTGAGGAATCTGCTTAATTTAGAGGGCTTTTTTGCCTCATCCAGTTTCTGCGCCTGGAAATCCCAGTTTTGGATCTTCTCCATTTCTTTCGCGGAGAAGGCCTGTTCTTGACCTTCCTCGCCATATACAGCTGCCAACTTCCGAGTCCTTTCCCGGGCGCCGCTTTTCCAGTATTCTTCTTCGATCCCCTTCAGGTTTCGTACATCGGCTTTCGACAGGCGGGGCGGTTTTTTGTGGTGTTTTTTATTTCTCTTGTTGTTTTTGCCTTTTTTCGGCCCTGTCCGGGGGACCAGGTCCTCTTCAACCGCATAGGTATCGAAGGAATCGTCTTCTTCCTTCGGAGCCTCCTTATTCGAAGGCTGCTTCTTTTTCTTCGCTTCCTCCTGCAGGCGTTTTGTTACAGACCTCCGTGTGTCGATATCATTCTCTCCGATTTCTTCTTCACCATCGGAACCGTTCTCTTCTTCATCGTCTGAGGCAAATATGTCAGTATCAGGAATATGCAGATCTAACTTTCCGTTTTTAAAAAGAGGGGATTTGAACTTTTTATTTCTGATCTTTCCATAGGTATCCGGATCAAGTTTATAAAAATTATCAATTTCCTCATCCCCATCGTAATTTTCGGGAATTATTTCATTTTCATCCTCATCCCATTCAGGCATCCCGCCTGACGGAGATTTGTTTACGGGATGTTTTGCGTCTTCTTCCGGTATGGGAATCAGTTTGAGACCTCCATTATGGTCGGACTGATCATCATCAAGATTTCTGATTTTGATAAAGCGATCGCTATCATCATCTCCCATGTTATCGATGATGCTGTTTTCCTTGTGAGGATTCTCCCTGATTTTAAATTTATCTTCGATCTGCCGCCGACGGTTCAGGATCTCATCAATGTTTGGTTTTTCTGCTTTGCCCAGATTCATACCGGGCGAGACCAGATCCGCCAGCGGAGCATTTGCTTTGAACGGAGCGGGCTGTTTTCCCGCATATCTGCCGGACCGTTTCCGGTTCTTCCCCGGCCTTCCGGCAGTTTGAGTCTGCAGGTCCGGAGCTTCGTCAATGATTTCATTCATCTGCCGGCTGTTGATGAGCGGCGTAAGGTCCAGCATGTTTTCCGCGTAATGATCATTTACTAACGCATTCATCGCCTCATTCCCGATGTTCGGAGGAAGCTGCGGCGGCATACCCGCCCCGGTCTGATTTCCCACCGGCAGGACGGATCTCAGGTCTTCTTCCCGCTGCGATTCTTTCCGGACGTTTTCATCCTTCGCAGCGGGCGGATTGTTTTTTGAATCATTATTTGTTCTTCTGAACATGATCAATTATTCCCGGAATCGAAAAAAATGGCACAATAAATAAGGTAACCAAAAGCTGACACAACCAAATCGATTGTTTATCGATTAAAAACACGATCCGGAACCGGCAAAATTGAAAATTTCAATCAAAACCATAGCGTAAAAAACGGAATGATAAGACTTCATAGGCACATCATTTTGTTCAATTTTTATTTTCCGGATATATTTGTGAATCTTTTTTACCGCTCTTTTTTCATGATCAAATTATAACTTAGTTTTGAGATAATAAAAAAATAAATTCAGGTCATAAATGTTATGACAATATTGTACTCTTCTGTATTGTTGTATGATGAATTTCAAGGAACGATCTGTTTTCTGTTGTTTTATGCTCTATAATATTATTTTATGAACGCACAAATATGTGTTATTATTTGTAAAATGATTGTTCTCACGCGCCGGCGGACGAACGCTGATAATCAGTGTTTCCATAAATAATTTTTACTCGTCATAATGAAACAATACAGACAAAAGGAACAGCAGAAAAATGGATAAGATATCAGATTTAATTCAGAATAAATTCAATATAAGCGACTTTTTAGCGGACATATCAGCGGTTTTGGTTATGCTGTTTTTATACGCGATCCTTTTCACACTGTGTTATTTCGGCTGGAAATTTTTCCAGAAAATGAACCGCAGGGTTTTCAAAAAAATCAATGAAAAACGCGGCCGTTCCATGACTGTGGAATTTCTGGAACATATCACAGCGTTCCTGATCACCATGTTTTTCGTTATTCTTCCGTTCAACTGGGACAGTCTCCGCCAATCCATCTTCGGCAGTGCCGCGGTTCTGACGGCCATTATCGGTTTTGCCGCCCAGGACGTGATCAAAGATATCCTTGCCGGGCTGCAGATCAGCATCTACAAGCCTTTTGATATCGGCGACCGCATCGAAATGGATAACGGTACAACCGGGATCGTGGAAAACATCACGATGCGCCACGTTGTACTGAAACGTATTGATACCCTCAGAGTCGTGGTCCCGAACAGCAAAATGAATGAATATTCGGTTGTCAATTATTCTTACGATGAAATACCCAGATCGATCCTTTTCAGGTTCCCGATCAGCTACCGTTCCAACATCCGTCAGGCGAAGCAGGTGATCGGGCAGGTAATTAAAGATTCACCGTATACCATTCCCGGAAAACGTACCGCTGACGGAAAAGTTGAATACGCACCGGTCTATTTTATCGAACTGGATGACAGCTCGCTCATTATGTCCGTAACAGTTTACTATAATCATAATATCCCGACGGAGACGGTCAAAGACGACATCAATACAACCGTTTTTGAAGCCCTCGCAGCAAACGGAATCGAAATCCCGTACAACTACACAAATGTAGTGATCCAAAAGGGATAAAAAATCCCGAGACCCGATTAAAAAAAATACGCCGTCCGCGAAATTCACGAACGGCGTATTTTTGGTTACTGATTATTCGAAATCAGCGATATTGTTAGCGTCAATCCAGGTGTTGGTGGTGATCAGGATATTGGTTTCCAGTTCTTCACCCTTCAGCAGCAAGACAGCCGCGTTCAGGCCGTTGGCAGCCATTTCGCCGCCATTCTGGGAGACGGTACCGGTAATGCGGCCGTCTTTAATGGCTTCGAAGCCGTCGGGAGTGCCGTCAACACCGGTGATGATGATGCCGCTGTTCGGACCGGCAGCGTTGCCGGCGCCGATAGCCATACCGTCATTTTCCGCAACGATGGCGTCGAATTCGTAGGCGCTCAGCCAGGATTCAACAGTGGTCTGGGCACTGGCAGTGTCCCAACCGCAGTCGGCGGGTTCTACGACCTGTTTAATGTCAGGATAGTTGGCCAGAATGTTGTTGTAGCCTTCCAGACGCTGCAGACCGCCGGAGTCACCGGAAGGACCGGTCAGGATGGCGATGTTGCCCTTGCCGCCCAGCAGGTCGGCAACAGCCTGCATTTCGGATTCACCGGCAGTCACGTTGTCGCCGTAGGAAACCGCTGCGATGCCGTAGCTTTCCCAATCGGTGCAGGCAGAGATGATGTTGATGACGATCATGCCTTCATTGGCAGCTTCCTGGGAGACAGCGCCCAGCGCATCGGGGTTCACCGGTTCATACAGGACAGCGTCATATTCGCCGATAGCCTGTTCGATCTGGCTGATCTGGGTGGCAGCGTCGGATTCGGAGCTCAGGATGGTCAGATCACAGCCGAGTTCTTCAGCTGCCGCGACGGCCGCGTTGTAAACGCCATTCTGGAAAGCATTGTTTCTGTGCTGCTGGAGCAGAAGGATCTTGTAACCTTTACCGGCACCTTCACCTGCGCGAAGAACACCGTTTTCCATCTTGTACTGTTCTGCGGAAGCAGCGCAGGTCAGTAAGGCCAATACGATAATGACTGACAACACGAGTGAGATTTTTTTCATATAACTTTCTCCTTATAAAATGATTTGTTTTATGTAAAAGAAAGGCCGCAGAACCGGTCAAATCAGGCTTTGCTGCGCTTTCTCTTGACATCGATGAGTACGGCCGCGACAATGATGATACCCTTGATGATCTTCTGCCAGTATGCGGAGACACCCAGGATATCGAGGCCGTTTGCAATGACGGTGATCAGAAGCGTGCCGATAACAACACCCAGCGGTTTCCCAACGCCGCCGGACATGGAGACGCCGCCAACGACACAGGCGGTAATGGCATCCATTTCGTAGCTTTCACCGGCGGTCGGCTGACCGATGGTGACACGGGAAGTCATCAGGAAGCCGCACAGCCCTGCGAGAAGCCCGGCGATTGCGAATGTGGATACACGGATAAAGTTGGTGTTGATACCGGAAACATTCGCCGCCTGCAGATTGCCGCCGCAGGAATAGACCCGCCGGCCATAGACCGTCTTGTTAGCCACAAAGGAACAGATGATGATGACAACGATCGTGAATACGGCAATAGTGGGAATGCCCAGGATCTTCCCGGCTGCCAGAGCCCTGTAGTTTTCGCTGAGCCCGGTGACCGGATTGCCGCCGCAGGCCAGCAGCGCCAGACCGCGGACCGCAGTCTGTGTGCCCAGTGTCATAATGAATGGCGGAAGATCACCATATGCGATACCGACACCGTTGATAATACCGACACACAGTCCGGCAAGCATCGCGACAAACATGGGAACGATCAGCGGAACCTGTCCCTTTCCCAACAGAGCAGCCAGGATACCGGAGAACGCAAGCGTGGAGCCCACAGACATATCAAACGCACCGGAGATGATAACAAACATCATGCCGAATGCGAGGATGCCGTTAATGGACGCCTGCTTCATAATATTGGTCAGATTCCGTGGTCCGATGAAGCTGGGCTTCATAATTGCCAGAATGGCAACAAGCACGATAAAGATGATAAAGATGAAATATTCGCTGATCAGCGAGCTGATTTTTCTTTTGTTTCCCATATTTTCTCCTCTCCCATTAAACTGCAATGTCAGAAGCGAGCCGCATGATCGTTTCCTGAGAGAACTGTTCACGGCTGATCTCACCGGCAAAATGACCCTCAGCCATAACAGCTATCCGGTCACAGACGCCCATCAATTCGGGGATTTCCGACGATATAAGGATCACAGCTTTTCCATGCTGAACAAGGTCCCCGATCAGCAGATATATATCGCGTTTGGCGCCGACATCGATGCCGCGGGTCGGCTCATCCATGATGATGACATCCGGGTCATTCAGCAGCCATTTGGATATGACAACCTTCTGCTGGTTTCCGCCGGAGAGGTTGCCTACGATCTGATCGCCGGAAGGCGTTTTGATTTTGAGTTTATCGATATATTCCGCAGAGAGTTTTCTGGCTATGGCACTGCTGTACAGACCGTTGGACAGAGCCTTTTTGATAGCTACCATGGTGATGTTATCATTGACGGTACCGCTCAGGTTCAGGCCGGTAACTTTCCGGTCTTCAGTGACCAGAGCAACACCCTCTTTAATAATATCAGCCGGAGAATGGACGTGCACCTGCCTGCCCTTCACGAAGATCTCGCCTTCGCTCAGCTTGTGCATACCGAAGATACCCTCTACCAGCTCACTGCGTCCGGCACCGACCAGACCGCCGATACCGAGGATCTCGCCCTTACGGACGGAGAGGCTGACATCACGGACTTTTTTGTCCTCTCGTGTGATATGCCGGGCTTCAAAGACAGTATCACCGATCTGCGCTTCCAGCTTTGGAAAAACATCGGTAATTTCACGTCCGACCATCATCTTGATCAGCGCGGCTTCATTCAGCTCACTGGTTTTCCCGCTGCCGATATACTGCCCATCCCGATATACGGTAATGGAATCACAAATCGCGAAGATCTCGTCCATGCGATGGGAAATGTAGATGATAGCGACTCCGCTATCCCTGAGCCGCCGGATATGTCCGAACAGAAGCTCTACTTCTCTGTCGGTAATGGCAGCTGTCGGTTCATCCATAATGATGACCTTCGCATTTACGCTGATGGCTTTGATGATCTCAATCAGCTGGCACTGCGCTACTGTCAGGTGCCTAAGCGTTTCCGTAGGAGAAACATGCAGACCGCATTCCTCGATCAGCCGCTGCGCTTCCCGAATTTCCGCTTTTTTGTCCACGATGCCGTTTTTACTGATTTCACGGCCGACAAAAATGTTTTCGTATACCGTCATATCCAGGATCGGGTTAAGCTCCTGATGGATCATGGCGATGCCCGTATCCATGGCTTCTTTGGGATTATGTACATGGTAGGGCTGTCCGTTGAACGTAATGGAACCGCCTTCATCCATGGTATAAATACCCATCAGAATTTTCATCAGCGTAGATTTTCCGGCACCATTTTCGCCCATCAGCGCGTGTACCTCACCGGGCCGCACCTGCAGCTGAACGTTATCCAGCGCTTTGACGCCCGGGAAGGTTTTGCTGATATTCTGCATTTCCAGAATATATTCCATTCATCCCCCTTTCTGTAAATGATAATTACGGGTGTACCGGAAAGATACAGACGGTACACCCGAATATGTTCTTATGCTTATTACCCCAGCAGCTCGCGTTCGATACGCTCTCTGGCTTCCGGAGCCTGTTTATCCATCTTTTCCGGGAAACCGAAATAAGACACGCACGCGATATTGTCACCGCCGACTTTCGGCGCATTCGGTTTCAATTGTTTATTCGCGAAATCCATCTCCCGCAGGGTCTCAAAAATTCCGTCGAAGTCGACTTCGCCTTCACCCATAGCGGTGTGCTGGTGGATCGTCACATCAGCCCGTCCGCGTCCGTTAAGCCACGGCGGATTGAGGATGTAGCGGCAGTCCTTCGTCTGGTTCCATGTATCAGCGAAGAGAACATGGGTCAGTTCATCACCCGCGTACTTCAGCATGTGACGTACGTCGCCTTTACCCTGGTCATAGAAAAAGCCATGGGACGCGCTGTACACATAGCCCAGGTTCGGGGACCGGAAAGACTTTACGATATCGCAGGCTTCGTCATTCAGTTCGCAGAAATCATAGGGATGTGACTGTACCTCTACACGCAAACCTTCACGCTCAATGATCGGGAGCAATTCTTCCATGGAGCGGAAAAACATACCGTTGCAGATTTCCTGCTGGTTGGGATCACCGGAGAATTCCGTGTTAATGACCGGGACGCCCATATCGACCGCGATCTGGATCATTCGCTTCCAGTTGGCAACCGCGTGCTGACGCTGCTCTTCCGTAGGGCCGGACCAGCGGTACACCACGATAAAGGAAGAAATCTGTACGCCGGTTTCCTTCAGAGCTTTGCGGTATTCCGCTTCGCATTCCTTAGAGAACAGCGGGTGCTTGTAAAAAGGATTAATTCGCGGGTGCGGCGACTGCTCGATATACTTATAACCCCAGTCCGCGACTTTGTGAACCATATCCGTGATGCTCATCTGTTTTGCCAGAACATCGACATCAAACGCTATTTTCATTGAGATCCTCCTGACTCATGATTTTTTTATATTGAGACACAATCACTAATACATCCGTAATTGTAATTTTACTGTATTCATTTTTGTTTGTCTATAGTAAAAAGTCTAAAAAACAGATTATATTTGTAATTTTTATGTATTTTCTGTCTGTATTTATTTGTAAAAATCAGGTTTTTCAACACTTTCAACTTTTACGATCTCACCCGTTTTCTGCGCTTTGATCAGCGCGTCTGCGGTGACAGCTGCCAGATAACCATCCCAGGTATTCGGACCCTCGATGATCCCGGCAGGCGCGTTATCCACCCAGCTCCGTAGCTCTTCATCGTAGGCTTCTTTGAAGAGGTCATAGCATTCCATGGTCACGGCGGATGACTGGATCCCGGCGGTTTTGATGACCGGTGTCATGGGTTTTCCCATTGCCAGCGCACCCTTTTCACAGACGACCTCACAGTTGATGTCATAACCGAACAGACAATTCACGAAAACCTCCAGGTCAACTGTCACACCGGTTTTGGTCTTCATGATCATGATATGAGGGTCGCGGCATTTGTCATGGATGAGGCTTGTCTGTTTAGGAGTTATGACCTGGACCGTGTCAAAATCATCATTGACCATCCAGTGGAACAGGTCGATCTCATGGATCGCGGTGTCATGCACGGTCATGGGCTGATGTAGCTTTCCGGTACAGCGGGATTACGGTGCGTACAATGGATGATCAAAGGTTCACCGTAGTCACCGGTACTGATTGCATCTTTGATTTGAATATAACCTTTATGGAAGCGGCGCATAAACCCAAGCTGGATCAGATGTTTTCCTGAAGCGGCTTCTGCCTCCATGACAGTTCTGCAGTCCTCTGCTGTCGTGCAGAGCGGTTTTTCGCAGAAGACACGCTTTCCGGCTTTGATCGCTTCGAGAAGGTCATCCTTATGGGCGAAGCCCGGGGATACGATCACGACCGCGTCAATGTCCGGATCGTTGATCAAATCTTTGCCGCTTGTATAAACCTTACAGCTGTTTCCCGCGATTTCGGCAGCCTTTCGCGCGCTTTCTTCAAAAACGTCGGATACGGCAGCCACTACCGCACCGGGGGTTTTGTTTGTGATCCTGTCGATATGGCTCCTGCCCATCGCACCGCATCCGATTACGCCTACACGCAGCATTGTATACTCCTTTCAGACCCGTTCCGGTCAAACCGGGAATTTCGTGAATCCCGCTGAACATTTTTATAAATAAATTTTATAACCGGAGCATGCACGGCGGTAGAATGAAACGCATGACGAATAGCACAAAACGTATATAATAAACAATGAAAGGCTGGTGATCAATTATGGCAGGATTATATCTGGATTTTCCATTAACAAACGGCTCCCGAATCTGCGTTCAGCGGCATGAAGACCGCATGCACATGCCCAATATGCGCGCGGATGGCATGGTTCCGGATCACGCTCATGAATTCTATGAGATCGTCCTGATCATGCGGAACAGCTGCCGTCATGTTTATCAGCAGGATGAAACGACACTGCTCCCGGGAGATCTGTTCATGATCCCGCCCCATCGTCCCCATATGCTGCAATTCACCGAGGATGTGCTTTATTACAACTGCCAGTTTTTCGCGGACACACTTTCCGGCGAATGGATGGAAGATGTGCAATCCCTGACTTATGACCGGCTGAAAGAAAACATCGGCGGGTCCGGCGATTATTTCAGGATCGACAGGCAGGGAATCCTGCATCTGAATCCGGAAGAATCCGCTGAAACCGCAGATATACTTGAACTGATTTTAAAAGAGCAGATCAGTTCTTTTCCCGACAGCGAGCGCATGAAGCGGGTACTTCTCTGCCTGCTGCTGGCAAGGATCAAAAGGATCCGTGACCAGCGTTTTTTTCTGAAAAACGGTTCCGGTGACTGGAAAGAAAAAATCGTCCATGATACTTTGGCAGCATTTGAAAAAGGCCTGGATCAGGATTGGGATATGACCGAAGTAGCCGCCGGGCATAATCTCTCCGCAGGATATTTCCGCAGCATATTCCGGGAGGTTACCGGTATGCCCCCGCGGCAGTTCCTGAACCAGATCCGGATCAACCATGCAGTGGACCTGATCCAGCACCAGGGAGCCTCCATCTATGATGCCGCCTGTTCGATCGGCATTCATGATCTCAATTATTTTTCCCGTTTGTGCAGGCAGCTCACCGGCTATCCGCCATCTCACTTCCGATAGGGGGAAAAACAGAGGGCAGCCGCCCGTGCCTGCTTCACGGCACCGGACGGCTGTCCCCTGACGCTTTGTTCTGTACAGATACAGAAGATCTTTCAATATTTTAAAATAAACACCGGACGCTGTTGTAATAATTTACCCTACACCGCCGTAATAAAATTCATAATAAGCATCCGGAGTAAACCACCAGTTTGTATTGGGATCATAAATGCCATAGTTGTTATTATTGTTCTGCCCGACATTACCGGTCGTCACGCCGAACTGGTTGTTATTCTGATATTGCCCATAACAGATCGCTTTTAACTCGACATCCGTATCCGGCATGGTAAAAGTGTTATAGTAATACCCAAAATCCGCCACGCCGTCATTATTTATATCCCAGCCGTTGAATATCTGTCCCTGCATATATTCAACCGGTTCAAACAAAACCGTGACCGTTTCACCTCCCCGGTAGGTTTTGTTATCCGTGGGAACCTTTGCGAGACACGATCCACCGACATAGGTAACCGTGTAACCGCTTTTGGCAGGCTGGTTCCGGCTGCTGTTCCCCGACCCGGATTGTGAAACATTTCCTGAGACAGAAGGGACATACCCCGCTGGTGCAGGATCAATACCGTAGAATTCAAACATACCGCAGTTTCCGGAAGCTTCGTTATAACTCATGCTGTCTACGTCAGAAACCGCAAAATAGTAAGAATGTCCCGGCCAGGCGATAAAATCCACTAACGCCTCCCAATATACATTGGGCACACCGTAAGCACTCCTGCCGACAGCCGGCCAGGTGCCGATTTTGACGCTGTCCTCATAAACACTGATCGTCCCCGGCTGCGCGCCGTTACCGTTATTCCAGTGATGCGTCCGTATCCGCTGTATCAGTACAGGCTCAGAGCTGATATCAAGGTCGAGAACCTGGTATTTGTCCGGATGACTTTTGACCGGATCATTGTTGAAATTCGTCCAGATAGGTTCTTCCGCAGAAGATGCAGTCGAAGATGCGGTCGAAGTTGTGCCCGTAGATGTTGCCGCAGATGTTGTCGTCGAAATGGATGTTGCTCCTGTTACAGCAGCAGGAGCAGACAGGGCGTAGCCGGCAGATTCATCTGTCTTGTCATTTTGTTTATTGACAGTCGGCCAGATCGGTTCCCGGTCAGCAAATACAGGCAAAACAGAAAAAAGCAGAACAGACATCAGGATCAAAAAGAAAATCCGTCTTCCCATAACAGCACCTCCCATAAACCTGTTGAATTTTTAAATTTTAGCATGATTTTTCCTGATATTTATCATCCGTTCATATGACAAACGACTAAAACTAAAAACACATAAACTTTGATAAAAACAAATCATGTATAATGAAATCATCGGACGGAAAAGGAGGTACATAATGAAAAAAACACTGATCCTGATGTTTATCGTTTTACTGTTTGGTATCGGCGCAGCCTCTGCACAAACGATCGAAACAATATCTCCCTATAATATCGGAAATTATTTCACATGGGATCACACCGACTTAGAGATTGCCGTCATCCTCATGAATATCAATTTAGCGGACAGCAGCTTTTCCATCGGAAAATTGCCGCTTGACGTCCCGGAAACAGTATATATCGGAGGTTATGAGGATGACACGGCAAGTCACGGATATACCTTCATGATCGATGGTGAGACCGGGCTTCTTAAATCCGTTGAATATACACAAACTGTCAAAGACAATTCAATGATCATCCCGACGATGGAAAAAATACGTGACGCGTATGGGTTGGCAGAAGCAAAACCTTATTATAGCGACGCGTTTACACCTGTTATAAAGCTTTATGACCATTACCTTATGGCCGCGCAGGGTCCCACAATTGCTATACTCGCTTATAAAATGGGAGATGACGGATCCGCCGGTATGATAGACCTGTCCTTTTGGGCACGAAGCTATTATGAAAAGGGTGTGGGATAAAAATTATCCTACACAGCTCTGCTTTCAACACAGCAGCGGGATCTGACGCTGCCGGATCATATCCGGATAACTACCCCGCTGTTTATTATGCTTCAAATTCCGGAAAATGTTATAATATTTTCAGACTCATATGGAGGAATATATGAAGAAATTCAGTTTGTTATTTGTTGTTCTGGCTGTCATGGCCTGCGTTCTGACAGTATCGGCACAGAAGATTGAAACGACGATCCTGCCGGATGGTTCCGATATGCTGAAATACGGGAATCCCGATCTTGACCTTGCTGCCGATGTGATGCTGGAATCCTTTGACCTGGGCGACATCGTCACCGTTACTGTTGAAGGATACAACACCTATGAAGTTCCGGTCTGTTCCAACTACGACGACGTGTTCCTTGGCGAAAAGCTGCTCCGTACCGTTGCCGGGAAACCGCAGCTCTGCCTTGCCATCAATTATGGTCAACTGGGTATTGAACTGGGTATTATTGAAAATGCCCCGGAAGGCTCCGATTACCGTTTTCAGGTAAAAGAAGGCGTTGAATTCCCAATCAATGTCACGATCGAAATGAAGGAAAAGGGCGGCTATGTAGACCGTCTGGCACTGGGTAAACTGATCCGCACAGACATAAGAGAAGACTATCCGGATCTTACCGATGCCGAATTCGCCAACTTCCGTGAAGTCACCACTACCGGTATGGCACCGGCAACTCTCTACCGCTCCTCCAGTCCGATATCCAACGATATCAACCGTGATAAATATGCCGACAAAGCCGCTGAAGAAGCCGGAGTCAAGACGTTCATCAACCTTTCCGACTCCGAAGCTGTCGCGAAAGCATATGAGGGATTCGATGACACTTATTACAGCAAACAGAACGTAATTTATCTGGCTCTGCCGGTGACTTTCACATCCCCTGAGTTCCGGAACGGTCTGGCAGAAGGTCTGAGATTCATCATCGCTAACGAGGGTCCTTACCTCGTCCACTGTGCTGAAGGGAAAGACCGCGCCGGTCTTACCTCTGCTGTTCTGGAAGCTCTGATGGGCGCTTCTCTGGACGAGATCCGGGCTGATTACGTGAAGACTTACACCAACTATTATGATGTTCAGGACGGCAAACAAACTGAGATCCAGCCGGAAGTCCTTGAGACCATCCGTGAGATCATCGTCCGCAATATGTCCGCAGCCTTCGGCATTGAAGACCTGACCGCTGTTGATCTTCAGAAAGCCACTGAAGACTATCTGCTGGGGCTTGGACTCACCGACGATGAAATCGATCAGCTGAAGGAAAAACTCGGCGGCACCGACGAAGAAAATGGCCTTTCGGAAATGCTCAGTGCCATTGAAAGTTTTCTGGTTGAAAATGGCGCGACAGAAGAAGACATTGACTCTTTGAATGAAGCTGTTCAGAGCCTGCTGGACACGATCGGTGTTACGCAGGAAGATATCGCCGGAATGTTATCAAAATAAAAAATACCATACATTCTTTCAAATAATTACGAGGCTGTCCCTGTAACAGGGACAGCCTTTTCGGTCTGATTGACAAACGGATGATAAAATTGCATATTTATGGATGATAAGTGTATGCAAAATATTTGAAAAAACAAGATTCTTCGAGATCATCACAAATAAAATTATTGGTACTTGCCAGTTCACTCACAACCGTTTTATAATCATCCCGGATCACGGGTCTGTATTCATTTTCCGTATACTCATCAAAACCTCTTTTGAATTCGGTCAAAGGAGTAAAGGTCCCAATCGCCAGGAAGGCTGCAAGCAACAAAATAAGCGCCTTATGACGGTCTGATTCCCAATTTATAAAAGAATGTGCACAATATAACATCATAATCAAAAGCGCCGGAATCGATGCTCTCATCGGGAAATCGTTGTAATATCCACCTGCTTTAAACAGCGGTATAAACATCAGCGAAATACATGAAATGACATAAGCAGGTTGTTTCCAATATCGAGGCAGGATCATCAACGCATACATGCCCCATTCAATTAATTCGAAAACAAGGATCGCCAGGAAAAACTCAAATCGTGAATATTTATTCGGATATAAGTCAATATGCAGAGATTCATTTGAAACGGAATTGTTCGATACAAGATACAACAAGGCCGGAATCACTGCAATTAAAGAAAGTATATTGCACCATGAAAATATACTTTTAAGATGGATAAAACGCTGTTTCTTTCCTTTACACAGGAATAAACGGAGAATGAAAAAAGAGGCACAAAATATAAAAATCCCAATTAATGGGAAAGGCGCATGCAGGGAAACAGCTGCACCTAAAAGCGCGTATGCATAGTAATCATCTATTGAATACACAAACAGCAGCGTTGCCAACCAGGCAGGAACCGCCTGATTAAATACCCAGAACATACATGTAGTGTTGGAAGAATACTGCCAGTCATCTGCCCAAAATTCAAGATGAGTCGACCATTTGTCCTTCAAAAAACACATCAATCCATCCATACCTGAGAACAAAACAAACAACAGCAACAAAAGGATAACATGTGAATTTCTGTCCAGGAGAGACAGAAAGAGTAAAAAAGTCAAGATCAAATACCAAATCGTTTGCAGCAGCAAAACCGCATTCGCAAATTTCCACATCAACTCTGGTCCGAACAGCAAAGCCCATCCTTTAGCCATCAGCCCCGGGATCATCCAATATCCGATATAATAAGTCAAAGCGACCTGCCCGTCTCCAATATAAACAGGCCATGAATGGTTCACTAAATCATGAAATATCGCATTCCTTCCGTGGAAATCGTTGCTTTGTGTAAATCTGCCTCCAATTCCTGCTAAATAAGACCAGGCAGCAGCAACGGCGATACAGCAAACCAGACCGGGAAGCGTAATAACATAATCATTATCCTTTTTCCCAAAAATCGTATTGATTGATGCGCAATGTAATTGATTGCTGATATAAAGCCATAACGCGGTGATAAGACAGCCGCATAACGGGAGACCTATATACCATTTGAGAAAGAATAAATTAAAAATCAACAATGGTATGACCAGGGTCAGTAAAGAAACAATTTTTAAAATATTTCTGGAAATTTTTACTTTAATATTCATTTCGTGCTAATTTTTTCTGCTGTACAAACCATGTTATACAAATTTCGGCAGATAAACTGTCTTTGTAATCATACCATAATAATATAAATATTCAGAACTGACGGTCACAATTTCGAATTAGAATTCCCGGAATATACCCCTATAGGGTATATAATAGCGATATACCCTATAGGGGTATTTAAGGAGTGACCAGATGGAAAATGATACAGAATGTTTATGCTGCAGCGCCAGAAAGAAATACCGCAGCGAAGAAGAACGGAAGAATCTGATCCGCAGGCTGCGTCTTGCGGAGGGACAGATCCGCGGGATACAGAAGATGGTGGAAGAAAATGCTTATTGCCCGGATATCATGATCCAGGTTTCCGCTGTCACCAGCGCGCTGGCAAGTTTCAACAAGGAATTGCTCGCGGGTCATATCCGCAGCTGTGTATCGGAAGATATACGGGATGGGAAAGACGAAGCCATCGACGAATTTGTCAATCTGATGCAGAGATTAATGAAATAGCGTTTATCTTTCAGAAATCAATTATATAAATAGGATCATATATGGAACAATATCTTGTAACCGGAATGAGCTGCGCGGCCTGTCAGGCGCGTGTCGAAAAAGCTGTTTTAAAAGTACCGGGAGTAAACTCCGTTTCGGTCAGTCTGCTGACCAATTCCATGGGGGTGGAAGGATCTGCCGCACCGGCTGATATTATTCACGCGGTGGAAGCCGCCGGATACGGAGCAAGCCTGAAAGGCGCGGGGCAAAAAGCATCCCGCACAAATCACCTTGCCGAAGAAGAGGAGGCACTCAGGGATCACGAGACTCCGAAACTGAAACGGCGTCTGATCCTCTCCGCCGGATTTCTTCTGATTTTGATGTATATCACCATGGGATTCAACATGTGGGGATGGCCGCTGCCGTCATATTTCCGTCACAACCATCTGGGTCTGACATTGACACAGATGATCCTTGCTGCCATTGTGATGTTCATCAACCGCAAATTCTTTACCAGCGGCTTCAGTTCACTGTTCCACGGTGCTCCAAATATGGATACCCTGGTCGCGCTCGGTTCATCGGTCGCTTTCGCCTGGTCAACTTTCGTCTTCTACGAAATGTGCGGCATGGTCACAAACGGAGCGGATAACATGGAACTGATGGACATCTATCACAATCAGCTCTATTATGAAACCGCGGCCATGATCCCGGCGCTCATCACCGTCGGAAAAATGCTGGAAGCCATGTCCAAAGGACGTACCACCGACGCCCTCAAGAGCCTGATGAAACTCGCGCCGAAAACCGCGGTCCTGCTTCGCGACGGGAAAGAAACGGAAGTAGGTATCGAAGAAGTGCAGACCGGCGATATCTTTGTGGTAAAACCCGGAGAAAACATTCCGGTCGATGGTATCGTGCTGGAAGGCTCTACCGCAGTCAACGAATCCGCACTGACGGGCGAATCGATCCCCGTAGACAAAACGACCGGCGACCATGTTTCCGCGGCCACCACCAATCAGTCCGGGTTTATCCGCTGTCAGGCGACGCGTGTCGGGGAAGATACGACCCTGGCACAGATCATCCAGATGGTCTCCGACGCCGCGGCTACCAAGGCACCCATCGCCCGCATCGCGGACAAAGTCTCCGCGGTCTTTGTTCCCGCCGTCATCAGCATCGCGGTGATCGTCATCATCGGCTGGCTGATCGCGGGACAGAGCCTCAGTTTTGCGCTTGCCCGCGGGATTTCGGTACTCGTGATCTCCTGTCCCTGCGCACTGGGTCTCGCCACACCGGTCGCTATCATGGTCGGCAACGGGCTCGGAGCGAAAAACGGCATTTTGTACAAGACCAGTGAATCACTGGAATCCGTCGGACGGGTCGATATTATCGTCATGGATAAGACCGGCACCATCACGAAAGGTGAACCGAAAGTCACCGACGTCATCGCCTTTGACAACAGTCTGCTGCAAAAGGCCTATGCCCTTGAACAAAAAAGCGAACACCCGCTCGCCCGTGCAGTCGTAGCGGAAGCAGAACAGCGGGGGCTTACGGCGGCATCCGGTCTGAGCGATTTTCACGCCCTGCCCGGGAACGGTCTGGAAGGGAAACTGGGAAACCGCACCCTTCACGCCGGGAGCCGATCATTTATCGCCTCGCTGATTCCGCTTGATCCGCAGGTCGAAAATCAGTCTGAAAAGCTTTCCGGAGAAGGGAAAACACCGCTCTTCTTTGAAGAAGACGGAAAGCTTCTGGGCATCATCGCGGTAGCGGATGTGATCAAGGAAGATTCGCAGCAGGCTGTCAGCGAAATGAAGAATCTGGGGCTGACGACAGTCATGCTGACAGGGGATAACGAAAAGACAGCCAAAGCGATCGCGGCGCAGGCAGGCATTGATCATGTCATCGCCGGTGTTCTGCCTAACGGGAAGGAAGCTGTGATCCGCAAGCTGCAGGAACAGGGCAAAGTCGCCATGGTCGGGGATGGAATCAACGACGCACCGGCGCTCACCCGGGCTGATATCGGCATCGCCATCGGTGCCGGGACGGATGTTGCCATCGACAGCGCGGATATTGTCCTGATGAACAGCCGGCTGACCGATGTTTCCGCAGCTGTCCGCCTCAGCCGGGCTGTATTGAAAAACATATACGAAAACCTCTTCTGGGCTTTCTTCTATAATGCCATCTGCATTCCGGTCGCCGCGGGACTTTTCCCCTGGAAGATGAACCCGATGATCGGCGCGGCAGCCATGAGCCTTTCCAGCTTCACCGTCTGCATGAATGCCCTGCGGCTGAACCTGTTCAAGCTGCATGACAGTTCTCATGACAAACCGATGCGGAACAAAAAACACATCAGCGTGGAAGCAGCCAGGCCCGAACCTCCGGCAGCCTGCCCCATCGAGCTTCCTGTCAAAAATGCTTCAGAGAAGAAAACAGCTGTGGTTAAAATCGAGGGCATGATGTGCGAACACTGCGAACATGCCATCAAAACAGCACTCGAAGCGCTTCCTTTTATTGATACAGCCGAAGCCAGTCACGAAGCAGGAACTGCCACGGTCACACTCACCGGACCGATCGACGAAGCTGCTGTCCGAAAAGCTGTTGAAGACGAGGATTACGAATTTCTCGGCATAGAGCAATGAACAGGCTCCTGATTATTCAGGGGAAAGTACATACCGGGACGCTGCAGCCATGCGGCGTCTCCTCTTTTTTGAATTCATGGTAAAATCAGAATATCAAGGAATTAAACAGGAAAGGATCTTTCCATGAGCGAAGCATTAAATATCATCAAAGATGAAACCCTGACCTACCATCAGGAACTGATCGCCCTGGCGAGACTGGGCGAAGCCACCGACCACACTATTGTTTACAGCGATGAGTATTACGCGGGAAAAGCCAAAGGCGCACTCTGCGACCTGAACGAAGGCGGAATGCCCTATCGTCCCCGCTATATCTGTCCCGACTACGAGCTGCTCTTCCAAAAGGGCTGCGAATTTCTGGAACTGGAACCGCCGAAAGACCTGTTGGAAGCGGTCAACGTGCTGGAGATCTTCTATACCCACGTGCCTTCCATCACCACCTTCCCGGTGTATCTCGGCAACCTGGACACTTTGCTGGAGCCCTTCGTTATCAAAGAAGACCGTTCCTACGCGAAAAAAGTGCTGGGGCTTTTCCTCAAACAGATCGATAAAACGCTCACAGATTCCTTTGTTCACGCCAATATCGGTCCGGAAGACAGCGTCACAGGACGTCTGCTGCTGGAACTGACCGAGGAGATGCAGCTGGCGATCCCGAACATCACGCTGAAATATGATCCGGAAAGGACCTCCGATGATTTCGCCATGGCCTGCGTGAAATGCATGCTCCGCACCGCCAAACCATCCTTCGCCAATCACCGCATGTTCGTCAGCGAATGGGGCGAACGCTATGCTATCGCCTCCTGCTATAACGGGCTGAAGATCGGCGGCGGCGGATTCACCCTGCCGCGTCTGCGCCTGTATGAATGCTCCCTCGACGCGAGATCCATCGATGACTTCTTCGAACACGAGCTGCCGAAATATATCGACCTGCAGTTGGAATATATGGACAAACGCGTCAAATTCCTTGTGGAAGAGTCCTCATTCTTCAAGCACAACTTCCTCGTGACCGAAGGCTTTGTGAAGCAGGAGAACTTCACCGGTATGTTCGGTCTGGTCGGACTGGCGGAATGCTGCAACAATCTGCTCGGTATCAGGGATAATAAGAAAGGCTTCGGGATGAATGAGGAAGCCACCAATCTCGGTCTGCGCATCATGGACGCCATCGAAAAACGCGTCGCGGAACATGAAGCGCCTTACTGCGAAGCATTCGGTCATCGTTACCGCCTGCATGCCCAGGTGGGTATCGATACCGACGGTATGGATGACGCCCCCGGGACCCGCATTCCGATCGGGGCGGAGCCCTCGATACTCGACCAGCTGGAAGTCAATGAAAAATTCCACAAATACTTCCCGACCGGCACCGGCGATATCTTCAAATTTGAAGAGACCTACCTCAAGACCCCGGAAGCGATCCTGCCCATCATCAAGGGATCCCTCGCCAACGGTCTGCGCTATTTTTCCGGTTATCTGGAAAACAATGACGTGGTCCGCGTCACGGGGTATCTGGTTAAAAAATCAGAGATCGAAAAACTGAACAAACGGCAGCAGTCCCTCAACAACGTCACCGTCTTCGGCAAAGGCGCCCAGGACGGCGGACACGCTCTCGACCGCAGGGTACAGAAACAAGATGACATTAACCGCGCCTGTTAATAAGATCATTCCCTTTTCAAATGTTGACGGTCCGTCCAACCGGACCGCCATCTTTTTTCAGGGATGCCCTTTCAACTGTCTTTTCTGTCATAATCCCGAAACGATCAATATGTGCGTGAACTGCGGCGTCTGCGTAAAAAACTGCCCGGTTCATGCGCTGTCATTTGATGACAGCGGCAGTGTTGTATGGGACAAAGGGAAATGCGTACAGTGCGATACCTGCATTAAGGTCTGCCCGCACTGTTCCTCCCCGAAGATCACCATGATGAGCGTTGCGGATGTGATGAAGGAAATACGCCGCACACTCCCCTATATCGCCGGCATCACCACCTCCGGCGGGGAGTGCACACAGCAGAATGAATTCCTGATCGAGCTCTTCACTGAAGTACAGAAACTGGGTAAAACCTGCCTGATCGACTCCAACGGATCTTTCGATTTTGAATCCGACCCGCGGGTGCTTTCGGTCTGCGACGGCGTGATGCTGGACGTCAAAGCTTATCCGGAGGAATGGCACCGGCACCTGATCGGTCACGACCGTGAGATCGTGCTGAAGAACCTGCACTATCTGCTGGAACAGGGCAAGCTCTATGAAGTCCGGACATTGATCTTTCCCGGGCGTGATGATGAAAATGAAGCGGCTGTCCGTTATGTCAGCGAAGTGATCGGTGACCGCTGCTTTTATAAGATCATCCGCTACCGCCCCTTCGGGGTTCGAGAGAAATACCTCCCCGAACTTGGGGATTTTACGACGGATGAAGACTACGCGATGAAATATGTGGAGCTTGCCAAAAGCCTCGGTGCTGCCAAAGCATACATCATCTGAAACAGGTCATTCCGAAGCACAAATAAGAGATCAGAGAAAAACGTCACAATTTTTTAAGAATTCCTTTGACCATACCAAGAGTTGCATTATAATTCAGCGGTTGGAAATTATAAATAACGGGAAGTTACTTGATTGATGCGCCGTGATAACGGTTTTTCGAAATGTTTTTTGGAAGCAGGTCGAAAGATTGGAAGCGGCGGCAGACGGAACCCAAGCAAGCAGTTTTCCGTGAAAAAACCGGATTGCAGCCGGTCAGGAAACTGAAAGGAAAAAGATTAAAAATGGCTACCAAACGCACTTATCAACCGAAAGTTCGACGTCGTGTTCGTGTTCACGGTTTCCGGGAACGCATGTCTACTGCTGACGGTCGGAATGTTTTAAAGCGCCGCCGCGCCCGCGGTCGTTATAAGTTGACCGTTACCGCGAACAACAGCCTGAAACGTCTTCGCTGGTAATTCGTTTTTTTCGTTGATTTAGCAAATTCGGTTATTTACAGCGAGTGCCGCAATGGTAAGGAAAAACCGTCTGAGTCATGCTCCTGATATTCAAAGAGTAAGGCGGTACGGAAAATCCGTTGCGCACCCGCTTTTTGTGTTGATATATCACAGAGACAAAAACACAGAAAACGCACCTGTCGGGGTGATCGCTTCAAAAGCAGTCGGCGGAGCAGTCGAGAGGAACCGTGCCAAACGTGTCCTTCGCTCTGCGGCAGATGAATTGCATGAAAATATTCAGCCTGACTGCATGATCCTGCTGATTGCCAGGCAGGCAATTCTGGATTACGACACGCCCGAAATTACCGTAATTCTTGCTGAACAATTGAAGAAAGCGGGAATTTTCCGCGAGATCACTCAGGAGTGAGTTAATTCATTGCTTCGTGGGCACTGTCGGTCAGACCGAAGGAAACAACAGAGAGCCGGAAGAAGAATATCCGGCGTTACCACCCGAACCGCGTCTTCGGGATTTGCCATTTAAACTGCTGAACATTCCGAAATTTATTTGTCTGGGAATGATCCGCGGTTATCAAATGACATTTTCCAAAATGCTGCCGGAAAACACCTGTCGTTTTTACCCAAGCTGTTCTCACTACGCTTATCAGGCCATTTATAAATACGGTGCCGTACGCGGCGTCCCGATGGCCATATGGCGTATCCTGCGATGCAATCCCTTCAACCCCGGTGGATTTGATCCGGTTCCGTGAAATCCACAAGTGTAAGGAAATTTATGAAACAAAACAAATTATTTGCCCTGGCTCTTGTTTTTCTGTGCGTAATGGCTGTCAGTGCCTGCACACGAAGCAATGCCTTAACCGGCGGTTCCAGCTGGCCCGGAATGACTGTCGATGATGATGTCGTCTATATTTCTAACGGCAGCTTTGTTGAAGCAGTTAAGAACGGTCAAAAACTCTGGAACTATCCCGAATCGGCCAACAATCGTTTGTCATTTTTCGCGGCTCCTGCTGTCAATGACGCATACGTTATTGCCGGAACTTATTCAAACCAGCTCCACATTCTCAACAAGGATGATGGTACACTGGCTGCTTCCGCAGAAGTCGGCAATAATAAGAACAAGATCATTTCCTCCCCGATCATCGTCGGAGACAAAGTTTATGCTCTTTCCAGCGGCGGAACAGTCAGCTGCTATACGATCAATGTTTCGGGAGAAGCCCTAACTCCGGACTGGCAGACGACTCTCTCCAGCGAGATCTGGGTCACGCCCGATTACAATGACGGAACGCTTTATGTCGTCTCTATGGACAAGAAGATGAACCTTCTGGATGCCGCGACCGGCGAGTTGAAACAGTCTTTTGAAATCGGCGCCGTGATGAGCCATCCGGTCCTTTCCGACGGCAAACTCTATTTTTCAACCCTTTCAAAGGAAGTTAATGAAATGGACCTTGCCACGAACGAAATCCGGACGATCCTCAAAGCTGACGACGAAATCTGGGCAGCTCCGCTCCTGATGGGTGACAAACTGATCGCAGCAGATATGAACGGAGCAGTTTACGGCGTTGATATTGCCACAGGCGAGGTTAAATGGAAAACCGAGAAACTCACTGCGAATAAGAACGGTTTTATTGCCGCGCTTGCCGCGCTGGATGATAAAACGTTCGTGCTGATCGACGAAGACGGTTCCGTGATGACCTATGATATTGAAGGAAAATCCATTGGACAGCGTTCAATGGGACAATCTGTCTACACCAATCCGGAAATTCTTTCGAACGGCAGTATTGTGATTGTCCCTGTTTCGGATGACGGTCAGATCAAAGTCTATACGCAAGACCTCAAGGAAGACTGGATGTATACCCGCAGCACCGGAAATGCCCCAGCAGCAGCAGAAAAAACAGCTGAACCTGCAGCTGAAAACACAGCGGAACCCACCGCGGCAGAAGCGAAGTAAGGAGGAAAAATAAATGTGGACTTCATTCGTTAACCTCTTTCTGAATTTACTGCTGTTCATCTATAAGCTTGTCGGTAACTTCGGCGTCGCGATCATCATCTTCACGGTTCTCATCAAACTGCTGACCCATCCGCTGATGCAGGCGCAGATCAAGAGTTCCAAACTGATGGCTGAACTGAATTCCGATCCGGAATACCTGGCCATGCAGGAAAAATATAAGAACGACAGAGAACGTCTCGCCCAGGAACAGATGAAGCTGTACCAGAAGAAGGGCATCAACCCGACAGCTTCCTGTCTGCCGACGTTCATTCAGCTGCCGATCATTTTCGCGCTTTACCAGGCTGTCATCGCGGCGATCGTTTCCACTCCGATGGGCTTGCTGGAACTTACCAAGCGTGTGATCCCCGGCTGGATCAATATTTCCGATGTCTTCCCGATCAACCCGAATTTCCTGTGGATGAACCTTGGTATGCCGGAACGTCTTAACATCGGCAACATCGGTATCCCTGTTCTGGCGATCCTTGTCGTGCTGACCACCGTCCTGCAGACGAAACTCACTCAGCCTCCGACACCCCAGGGTGAAGGCGGCGGCAGTGCAGCGATGATGACCGGTATGATGAACATCTATATGCCGCTCCTGATGGGTTTCATGGCATACTCTCTTGCCTCCGGTCTGGCGCTGTACTTCCTGGTGTCCAACATCTTCACCATCTGCCAGTACGCAGCACTCGGAACACTGCATCCGGAAAATCTGAAGTTCTGGGAAAAGAAAAAGCCCGCTCCGAAAACCGCCGTCAAACGCCGCCCGGCTCCCGCCGCAAGCACCGAGACGAAGAGCGAATCTTCCTCCGCACCTGCTGAAAAGAGCGAAAGCGCAAAACCGAAAGCCTCGGCCAAATCAAATGACGACGATGGGATTTTCACCCAGAAAATCGATTACCGTGAGTTCAAAAATCATAAAAAACCGAAGAAAAATCAAAATCAATAATTGGAAGTGCAATGACATCAACATCTTTAGAATATATTGCCGCAAATGCGGAAGAAGCTATCAATAAAGGTCTTCAGTCACTGAATGTGACCCGTGAAGAAGTTGATATTGAAATTCTGGATAATGGCTCCCGCGGGATCTTTGGTCTGGGTGCGCGCCAGGCACGTGTCCGCATGACCATCAAAGAATCCAGCCTGCGTGCCGCGATCCAGAAAGACGAAACCCCCGTCCCGGCACCTGCAGAGGAAAAACCGGCCGCGGAAGAACCGAAAGCGGTTGAAAGCGAACCTGTTGTTCCGGAAGCGCCGAAACAGCCTGTCACGACAGAAAAAGCGGATAAACCGGCAGCACCCCGGAAGGAACAAAAAAACGGCGGTCAAAAACCTGCTGAGAAAAAAGAACCGAAAGCCGCTCCTGCTCAGGAAAAGCGTGCTCCCGCACCGAAAGTGGAAATAACCATTGAAAAACCCGACGATCTGCCCGAGGGAGAAGATGACCCGGTCGTCAATGAAGAGACGATGCAGGTCGCGTCCAATGTCGTCCGTGATCTACTGGAAAAAATGCACGTAAAAGCCACGATCCAGAGCAAGATCGGGGAAGCAGCTGATGAAGTTGACTCCCGCGTGATCATGATCGACATTTTGGGTGATGATCTTTCCTTCCTGATCGGCCGCCACTCTGAAGTGCTGCACTCCCTGCAGTACATCACCAGCCTGATCGTAGGCCGGGAAGTCGGTCACTGGGTCCCGCTCATCATCGATGTACAGGGCTACCGTGAACGAAGAGAACGCCAGCTTCGTCAGATGGCTGCACGGATGGCAGAGCAGGTCAGTAAAACAGGCCGCCGTATCTCTCTGGAACCGATGTCCGCGACTGAACGCCGCATCATCCATCTGGCACTGCGCGATAACAACCAGATCATGACGGAAAGCATCGGTGAAGAACCGAACCGCAAGGTTGTCATTTATCCGAAGGATAAGAAATAAGCTGCATCAGCCGGAAACCGTAAACTGATTTCCGGCTGACCATAATACAATATCAAACGAAAGAGACGGTTTCCGGAGGTTAATTCGACGGGAACCGTTTTTATTATGGTAAAATGGCATTAAGACAGGAGGAATATGGGAAAAAAATTGCTGCTGGTAAGTTTTGACGCGGTCGGGTCAGATGAATTGACTCATCTGCGTGAAATGCCGAATTTCAAACGTATCTTTTCCCGCGGCAGTATTTTTCCTGACCTGAAGACGGTCTTTATTTCCAATACATATCCTGTTCATGCCTCAATTGCCACCGGTGTCGTTCCCGGGGAACACGGTATTATCTGTAATGTAATGCTTCAGCCTCAAAACCCGCGCCCCTGGTGGAATTATGACAGCCGGCTATTGAAAGCTGTGCCCTTATGGGATAAAGCCGCGAAAAAGGGCCTGAAAACCGGGGCAGTGATGTGGCCGGTCACAGCCTATGCGAAAAATATCAGATGGAATGTTCCTGAAATCATGACAAGGGAAAATGAAAGCCAGGTTTCAGCCAATCTGAGGACCGGTTCCAAGTTTATCCAGTTATATTCCTATCTCCGTCACCGCAAGCTGCTGCGCGGGATCGAACAGCCCGAACGCGACCGATACGCTGCCGCAAACATGACAGACATCATCAAAATCGGTCATCCCGACCTGATGCTGATGCACCTTACCGCTTATGATTCGCTTTGCCATGAACACGGACGGGGGTCTGAGGAAACATTATCCGCTCTGCGGGAAATGGACGGGTTTCTTGGCGAACTTGCGGAAGCTTCCGGTGTTTATAACGGGGAGACCGCTGTGATCGTCTTTTCCGACCATGCCCAGCTGAACGTCCACACCGCTGTTGATCCGAACCGTATTCTGGAAATGTTTGGATTTCTCGATTACCACGAGAACGGAACGGTCAGCAATGAACGGGCAGTTTTCCAGAACGCGGACGGAAGCGCTTTCTTCTTCAATAAAGAGCTGGACCGGGAACAAATTGAGCTGGTCAAAGACGCGGTACTTGCTGATACGGCCGTCGAACGCCTGCTGACAGACGGGGAAATGACAGAATCCGGTTACACAGGAAAAGCTGATTTCGGAATCTGTGCCAAACCGGGATATTATTTTAAAGCCGCCAACGTTGAAAAAGCCACACACGGATATCCGACTGATTACCCGAATTACAATGTTTTCTTCGCGATTTCCGAGCCCTGGCCAAATCCGGAGACTGATTCGATTCTGGAAGTGACAAAAGCGGCTGAAAAAATATTAGGAATTTCGGAGGATCCATTATGAAAGTATTGATGATCAACGGCAGCCCGCGGCAAAACGGGAACACCGCACTGGCCTTAGCGGAGATGGAAAAGGTTTTTCGTGAGGAAGGCATTGAAACGGAAATCGTCCACATCGGAAATATGGATATCCGCGGCTGTATTGCCTGCGGCAGCTGTTCCAAAACAGGCCGGTGTGTGTTTAATGATATCGTCAACGAACTCAGCTCCAAATTTGAACAAAGCGATGGTCTGGTGGTCGGCGCTCCGGTATATTACGGCTCCGCGAACGCGACACTGATCGCTGCCCTGCAGCGTATGTTTTACAGCGGCCGGTTTGACAAGACGATTAAAGTCGGAGCGGCTGTTGCCTCCGCCCGAAGAGGCGGGCTCACCGCCGCCTTTGATGAGATGAACAAATTCTTCACCATCTCCGGTATGCCCGTTGCTTCCGGCCAATACTGGAACGGCATCCATGGGGCAGCTCCGGGAGAAGGCGCACAGGATATTGAAGGGCTGCAGATGATGCGCACGCTCGCCCGCAATATGAGCTACCTGATCAAAGCCATTGCGGCGGAAAAAGACAAAAACGGCCTGCCGCAAAAGGAATCGAAGACTTTCACGAATTTTATCAGGTGATAAATAATATGTCTGAAGAAATGAAATTTTTCATGTATCTGCTTGAACATTACGCTTTCTATAAAAACAAAAAGACAGGTGATATACTGAAAGAATGGGACCGGCTTGGCATTACGGAAAAGATTTATAACAACTATTGGGGTTATCATACCGAACGCATTGAAAATGCTTATGAAGATATAGACAGTTTGATGGGAACCGGGGAACATGCCTGGTAAATGACGGCTCGCAATAAAATATTCAGATTTATATTGAATCCACTGTCCATTGCGGTGGATTTATTTTTACCTTTGTGTTTTTTTACCTTTTCAAATTCTTGACGAAAAGAGAGTTTTCGGCTACTATATAAGTGTATTAAACCGGAAAAACACCGGCTGATTATAGGGGAAATGATCCCAAAAACTCATGGAGGATAGAATGAAAAAATTTGTTGTTCTCGTTTTGGCGTTCGTATTTGCATTATCCTGCATTGGCACCGCATCTGCTGCTGATGCCAAACGCATCGCTGTGATCTGCGATACCGTCGGCACCAACCTGTTCCTTACCCAGGTCGTTGACATGGTCGAGCAGAAAGCCGGTGAACTGGGCTACGAATATTCCATCATGGAATGCGCGGACACCGATGAATGGAAAAACAATTATGAAGCCGCTGCCCATGAAGGCT
The DNA here is from genome assembly GCA_902786265.1 of uncultured Chloroflexota bacterium. Lineage (GTDB taxonomy): Bacteria > Chloroflexota > Anaerolineae > Anaerolineales > Anaerolineaceae > Flexilinea. The sequence goes on from CADACE010000040.1 coordinate 30,177, forward strand.
ATGACCTCATCGTCGGCGTCGGCTGGCAGGCTGCCGAATTTGCTGCAGAAAATGCCACCGCTGACGGTGCGAAATTCGCCGTGATCGACACCGATGCCGGCAGCGAAAACGTCGCTTCCTTCTCCTACAACGAAGAACAGGCTGCCTACGTCATGGGTCTGATGGCCGGCAAAGCCTTCCCGGATGAAGACATTTACGGTTACATCGGCTGCTTCGACGGTTCCGGTTCCTGGAAATATCGCTGGGGCTTCATGGAAGGCGTCAAAGTCTCCAACCCGGATGCAAAATTCACCTTCAACTGGACCAACAGCTATACCGACCCCACCAACGCTCACGAATTTGCCCTGCAGATGCAGGCCATGGGCGCTACCTATATCTTCGGCGGTGCCGCAGCCTGCAACAACGGTATTTTCCAGGCCGCACTCGAACTGGCCAATGAGGGCAAATATATCTACTCCATCGGACAGGATGCTGATGAGACCCGCGAAGACAATCCGTACATCCTTTCTTCCCAGCTGAAGAACACCGGTGTCACCATGGGACTGATCCTCGACAAATTCTTCGACGGCACCCTTGAAGGCGGACTGACCGAGCTGAAACTGGCTGACGGCGCGATCGGCGCGACCTGGGTCACCAATGACGGCGCTTATCGGAACACGGAAATTCTGACCGACGAAGTCCTGGACTTCTGCAAAGAAAATGTTCAGAAGATCATCGACGGCGAGCTCGTTCTCGAACTGCCGGATGAATCCACCTATCAGTTCAACATCGCCCAGTAATGTATAAAAACAAAGATAACGGCGGGAGTGATCCCGCCGTTGTCTTTGCAGTTGAGTGTTGGCCGTTTGCAGATATTTTCAGACAAACTTGCTGACTGACACCTGAAACCTGATACCCGACACCTGAAACGGAGCCCCATGACCGAAAAAATCTTTGAAATGCAGCATATTGACAAGCTCTACGGCACGCTGCTGGCGAACAATGACGTTTCCATTCATCTGAATCAGGGAGAGATCCTCTGCCTGGTTGGGGAGAATGGAGCCGGCAAGTCCACGATCATGAAGATCCTTTACGGACTTGAACAGCCCACCGATGGCGAAATATATGTCAAAGGTGAAAAAGTCCGTTTTCACACCCCCTCCGATGCCATGGCCAAGGGTATCGGCATGGTCCAGCAGCATTTCATGCTTTTTGAAAATATGACGGTTGCGGAAAACATCGTATTCAAAAACGAGATCCGCAAAGGTCTTTTTATGGACCGCAAACGCACGGTCGAAACCGTAAAAGAGCTTTCCGAAAAATACGGGCTGAAAATCGATCCGGAAGCGAAAATCGAAGACTGTCCGGTCGGCCTGCGGCAGCGTGTTGAAATTCTCAAGATCCTGTATCAAAGCGCTGAAATCATAATTTTCGATGAACCCAGCGCCGTTCTGACGCCTCTGGAGGTGGATAGCCTGCTGGAAACCATCAAATCCCTGGCTGCATCGGGAAAAAGCATCGTGCTGATCACGCACAAGCTGCAGGAAGTCATGGCTGTTGCGGACCGTATCTACGTAATGCGGGCGGGCAAAGTCGTTGCAGAACGTCTGCGCGGGGAGACCAATACCGATGAACTGGCTTTCCTGATGGTCGGACATCATCCGGCGCTGCGGGACGTGGCAGCCCCGCAGCCGGGAGAAGTGCTTCTGGAAACAAAGAAACTCTCGCTCCACCGTGAACATCGCGATATTCTCAAAGATGTCGACCTTCATGTGAACGCAGGAGAAGTCGTCGGGATCGCGGGTGTATCGGGGAACGGTCAGACGGAACTGGAACTATGCCTGACAGGATTGGAAAGGCCAACCGAAGGACAGGTATTCCTGCTCGGGAAAGAAGTGACCAACGCAAGTGTGAAAACACATCGGGATTCCGGAATGGCTTATATCAGCGAAGACCGATACCTTTGGGGCAGTGCAGCGGAAGGGGCACTTTCCGAAAATGTGCTGATGGCTAAGGAAAACCGTGCGGAGTTCAACAGATACGGGTTTTTGAAACATGACGCGATAAAGGAATACACAGAAAAACTCATCAAACGCTTTGACGTCAAGGCGAATGACACAGATCAGAAGATCCGTGAGCTTTCCGGAGGAAACGCGCAGAAGCTCATCACCGCCAGGGAAATCATGATGGATACTCCGGTATTGATCTGCTGTGAACCGACACGCGGGATCGACATCGGCGCCATGGAATTCATCCATGACCAGATCCTGGAAAAGCGGGAAAAGGGCTGCGGCGTGCTGCTGGTTTCCTCGGAACTCAGTGAGATCATGACGCTTTCCGACCGTATATATGTGCTTTTTGAGGGGAAGATCGCCGGTGAATTCAAGCGCGGCGCTGTTGATGAAAAAACATTGGGAATTTTGATGCTGGGAGGCCGACGTGACGAAACTGAAAAAATTCGGCAGTAAATTCTTGGATGCGCTTGGCCAGCCATTGGTCGCGGTTCTGCTCAGCCTTTCTGTCGGCGCGATCATTATCGGCCTTTCAGGGAAGAACATTCTGAGCTCCTACGCCATCATGTTCAAGGGTGCTTTTGGGGATGGGTACTATTTATCCGCAACACTCCAGCGCTCCACAGCGATCATTATGGGAGGGCTGGCTGTCTGTATTGCCTGGCGCTCCGGTTATGAATCCATGGGCGGTGAAGGACAGATGATATTCGGCGCGTTGGTTTCCGCGCTGATCGCCTACTATATGCCCGGGCCCGGGATCGCGAAAATACTGGTCGGCCTGGCAGGCGCAGCCATTATTGGTGCGCTGTACAGTGTTTTATCCGGCTGGCTGTGGGAAAAGTTCAGCGTGACATTTATTATCTCCACTCTGATGCTCAACTACATCGCCAACTATATCGCCAGTTACCTCACAACCTATAAAGTGAAAGATCCACAATCACGGGATATCAATTCCATTCAGACAGGAAAACTTATCGAAGAAGCCCGGTTCGGGAAGGTAAACGGACTGTTCCAGAGTGATGGTCTTAAAGAGACAGCATTGGGACAGTATTTCAAAGACTTCAACGTACACTGGGGCTTTTTCTTCGCTCTGCTTTCTGCTGTACTGGTTTATATTCTGCTCAAGAAGACAAAATTCGGTTATCAGTCAAAGATGAACGGGCTCAACAGCCGCTTTGCGCTTTACGGCGGCATCAATGCCCGCGGCATGCTTTACCTGGTGATGATCCTTTCCGGGATCGCAGCGGGGCTGGGCGGCGCATTTGAGGTCTATGGCTCCAAATACCGCTATATCGACCAGATGATCTTTTCCACCGGCTATGCCTGGTCCGGGATGGTCGGCGCGCTGCTGGCCAACTTTGACCCGTTCGGGACGGTGCTCGCCTGTATCCTGCTTGCGGGGCTGTCTACCGGCGGCAGCGCCATGCAGCGCTCCGCGGGGATCCCGGTAGAAACCGTCAACATGCTGGAAGGAATCATCATGCTGCTGATGTCTGTCAAGCTCCTGCATCTCATCGTGATCCGCCGAAAAGTCAGTAAGGAAGACAGACTGAAAAACGAAGCTGAAATTGAAAACGGAAAGGAGGCTGAAGCCTGATGAACATTTCCATCAATTATCTCGCCTCTGTTTTCAATTCCACCCTGCGGTATATGACGCCGCTCCTGCTGGTCACCCTTTGCGCGGGTGTCTGTTCCAAAGCACGGGTGTTCAATATCGGTCTGGAAGGGACCCTTCTTATGAGTGCTTTCTTCGCCTTCCTGACGCAGTATTTTACCCGCAACATCTTTATGGCGGTCTTTGTCGGGATGATCACCGGCATGATCGTTACCTTTGTGATCGCTTTCTTTATCGTCAGATTGAACGGAGAACCGATGATCGTCGGTATGGCGATCAATAAATTCGCGCAGGGGCTGACGACTTTCCTGCTGCAGATGATCTTCCATACCAAAGGGACCGTGAGCGACACCAGCATGAAAGGTCTGACAAAAATCGCGATTCCCGGCATCAAAGATATCCCGGTGATCGGGACGATGTTCGGCAATCTGACCGTAGTGGACTATCTGGCATTTGTACTTGCTGTTGTCATGTTCATCATCATGTACCGCACCGTCATCGGCTTCCGCATCCGCTGTATCGGCATCAATCCGGAAGCTGCAAGTTCACTCGGCATCCGTGTGCCGCGCTATCAGATCATCGCTACCACATTATCCGGTTCCATGATCGGGCTGGCAGGATGTCTGCTTTCACTCGGATCGGTCACCATGTTCATGCAGAACATTTCCGCTGCCCGCGGTTATGTAGCCATTGCGGCGAACAACCTGTGTTTTGGGCACCCTCTCGGCGCGCTGGCATCATCCGCACTCTTCGGCTTCACCACCGCTCTGGCACAGGTGCTGCAGAATTCCGCGCTCAAGCAGCAGCTCCTTCAGTGCATCCCTTATATCTCCACTATCCTCGCTATGATGATTTTCAACTATGCGAACAATAAAAAGAAGCAAAAGTAGCCGATAAGAATAAGTGAGTCACGGGGACGGGTTCCCGTGACTCTTTTTTATTTTAGTAATGCACCCAATAGATCGGCAAACGCAGCCAGTCCAGCAGGTACCAGGTCATCCAGGAGCTGATGTTATAGATGCGGCGGTCAGCAGCGACCGCGATACCGCCGAGGTCGTATTTTTCCCCGGTCATGAGAATGCGGACATTGTGAAAATCCTGTGAGACAAAAATAACTTTGTCTTTTCCGGAAATATTCTTTGCGTTGTAAATGCTTTCCGCGGTATGGATGCCATGATCATCCCGGATGATTGCGGACTCCGGAACACCGGCTTCCTGCGCCATCCGTACCATATGATCCACCTCGTTCCGGCTGCTGTCGGAATTATCCCCGCTCATGATCATTTCATCGATCAAACCGCGTTCATAGAGTTCGATCGCTGTATTTACCCGGTCGACCAGGACAGCAGAAGGCTGTCCGTTACGATAAATCCCCGCGCCAAACACAAGCGCAGTTCGCGGAGCATCAGCAGGAACCGAATCGACCGTAAATTTGCGCGGCTGATAATGCAGGCAAATGACGAATATCGCTGCAGCATAAAGCAGAATCAAAACCTGCACTACGATCCCGATGCCCCGTATCCAACTGTATGACCGCGCAAGCGATATCAAAATGTTAAAATTCGTCCACAAAATGCGCCAGAGCAAAAAGAACATCGCATAGGAACTGAAATACCAGATCGCGGTCCCAAGTGAAAACCGGTAAAAATAACTTTGTGAATGAAGGATCCCGCGCCAGTAAAAGGATATCCAGAAGGTCTGGAAAACACAGGTGATCAGCCAGACAAAGAAAAGCTGCCGGGGTCTCTGTATTTTTGTCAGATCATCCACAAAGGCTGTCAGTTCCTTCCATCGCACCGCTCCGATCGACTTCGGCAGACCGGCATACAGCCGGAAAATCAGTGAAGCGATCATCCATACCACCATAGAGGGTACGATCATACCCAAAATATGCTGCACTGTCCCGGATTCCCAGATCCCGACACCCGCATAAAACCCCGTCAGCACAATGACGAGAAAATCACCAAGAATCATAAAAATAAAATGAATACTCATGGATGCAATTATATAAAGCAAATGGAACAGAAAGATTTCAAGAAAGCAAAATTATGATAAAAAAGCGGGCGCCATTCCGGGCACCCGCTTTTTTCAAAAAGGAGAAAGTTTTGTTAGTTTTCGCTGTTTTCAGTATATTTGATGGTGATTTCACCGATAGTACCGTCTTCAAGCATCTTTTCGATGGACTTGTTCAGCATGTCAAGCAGTTCATCGTTACCTTTCTTGACAGCGATACCATATTCTTCCGCGCCAAAAGCTTCGGCGTCTTCAATGATGACCAGGTTGTCATTGTCAGCGACGTAGTTGGCAGCGGTAGCGGAATCGATCACGAACACGTCAGCTTTGCCGTTGAGCAGTTCGATGATAGCTTCGGAACCTTTCTTCAGAGCAACATAGTCGTTGGGAGTGAATCCCATACCCTGGATCGCGGTTTCACCGGTGTAACCCTGGACGACAACGATCTTCTTACCCTGCAGGTCAGCAGCGCTCTTGACATCGGAACCTTCCTTGACGATCATTACCTGGGTAGCGGTGTAATACGGGGTAGTGAAGTTGACAGCTTCCTTACGTTCATCGGTGATGGTCATGCCGGCGATAACGGCATCGATCTGGCCGCTCTGCAGAGCGATGAGCAGTGAGTCGAATTCCATGTTGGAGATCTTCGCGGTCTTGCCGTTTTCTTCGGCAACGGTCTTCGCGATGACCATGTCAATACCGTCAAATTCATCGATCACGCCCTGGGCGGTAACGAATTCAAACGGAGGGAATTCAGCATTGGTACCGAAGGTAATAACATCCTGAGCGGACGCGGCAGCGGTCAGAACCAGAGCCAGAACAAGCATAGAAACAACCAATAATTTTTTCATCATAATTCCTTTCATTTATTAAGAACGGGCGAACCCGTTTGAATAACCTGTTATAGTTTTAATACAATTTTTAAAAATCACAAAAAAGATGTGACATTTGTCATATGATTACCATTGTTCATCAGGAACAATGGTAATCATCCTGTAATTCAATATAAGTCATACACAGCAAAATCACCGGAACCGGAAAGAATATCACTGTATTCGCTGTTCAAAAAGTCTGTGTAATCATCATAAATGTCGTAGGTATTATAATTGTCCGGATATTCATAAATATCACTGTAATCATACTCATCCGTTTCCAGCGATTTTCTGAGACCATCCGTCAGGGTCAGAAAAAATAACGTATCATCAGATAACTCAGACGGATCATCGATCCAACCGATAAGATAAGCTGTCAGTTCATCGATTTCTGTTCCTTTTTGCTTCAGCATAACACTATCCGGGAAGATTTGTACTGATATTTCCTCGACGCCTTCGCTGTTCAAATCATACAAATCCACTGCGCCGTATTGATGCATCAGTTCATGGACGATCATATTATCACGCAGCTCCTGCTGTCCATAATAAATCGAGAATTCTTCCAGCCAATTCGGGAATAACAGATCCGCTGAATACGTGATGTTCCGGTAAGGAGTATTGAAGACGAAAAGAAAAGGTGTGTTATCCTTTCCAAACTGTTCCTCATATGCTTCATGCATGGAAACCATACCGTCTTTGTGAAAATAAATTTTCACCAGATACCAATACCAGGACAGATCAATATTGCTCAAATCACTGCCGTCGAATTCGTAAGGGATGGACGCTTCAAAATATTGGGCTGATAAAGACAGCGGGACACCATACCTGTCTGCTTCATCCAGAATAAAATCTTCAGAAGTTTGGACGACATGGAAAAAGTTTAGGATCTCATCCTTTGACCATGGATGTTCCGGAGTGCTGACAAAAACAAGCAGAAGCTGAATATCTCCGACAAGTTTTGCAGCCGGTCCAAGATCCCGTCTCATTTCTACCCAATGCAAACCCTGCCCGTTTACAGCAGAAAAAGGCGCCAAAACACACAGTAGAAGCAGCGTAAAAACAATATTTCTGATTTTCGTCATAATATTCAAAATCAAAGCACCTTGCTCAAGAATGACCTTGTCCGTACATTCTGCGGATTGGCAAAGAAATCCTTCGGATTGTTCTGCTCCATCACGACCCCCTCGTCGATAAAGAGGATACGGTCACCGACTTCACGGGCAAAACCCATTTCATGCGTTACAACTACCATCGTCATACCGGACAGTGCAAGGCGTTTCATAACATCCAGCACCTCACCGACCATTTCCGGGTCCAGCGCGGATGTTGGTTCATCGAAGAGCATGTACTTCGGCTCCATAGCCAGCGCACGCGCAATAGCGACACGCTGCTTCTGTCCGCCGGAGATCTGAGCAGGATATACATCCGCTTTGTCCGCGAGGCCGACCTTGGTCAGCAGCTCCATGGCTTTGGCGTCTGCCTGTTCCGGAGTCATTTTTTTCAGTTTTACCGGAGCAAGCGTGATGTTTTTCCGCACAGTCAGATGAGGGAAGAGATTGAAATGCTGGAATACCATACCGATATTCTGGCGGACTTTGTTGATATCCACGCCCGGCGCGTTGATCTGCTGCCCGTCGATGATAACCTGACCTTCAGTCGGTTCTTCGAGCAGTGTCAGACAGCGCAGGAAAGTACTTTTCCCGGAACCGGAGGGGCCGATCACCACCACGACTTCACCGTCGTGGATCACTTCATCGATCCCGTTGAGGACATGCAGCCCTCCGAAATGCTTTTGTAAACCTTTGACTTCGATCATATGTACCTCCTTCAGCGGATATCGGACTTACGCAGGCTGGCTTCCGCTTTACCCAAACCGAAGGTCAGCAGTTTGATGAGTACGAAATAAATGATAGCCGTCCCGATCAAAGGCATAAAAGCCTCATAGGTCGCACTTTTGATGAAGTCACCGGCTTTCTGAATATCCACCAGGCCGATATACCCGACGATAGCCGTTTCCTTTATCAGCGTGATGAATTCGTTACCCAATGACGGGAAGATATTTTTCAATGCCTGAGGGACGACGATCTCGAACATGGTCTGCTGAGCGTTGAGCCCCAGCGATCGGCCGGCTTCTGTCTGACCGATATCAACGGAAAGGATCCCGCCGCGGATGATCTCGGAGACATAAGCGCCGGAATTGATGCCAAAAGCGATGGAAGCGATCAGCCACTTCGGCCAGTTGACCGTAGCAAAGACCACGAAATAAATGATCATCAGCTGCGTAACGGACGGTGTTCCCCGGATGATATCTGTATATACCCGATGGATCCCATTGAGAAACTTATTTTTAGACAGACTGCAGACAGCCAGCAAAAAACCGATAATGATACCAAGACAGGCCGCCGCCAGCGAGATACGGATCGTATTCTGCAGCCCGGTGACAAGCAGCATATAGCGGTTATCACGTATAAAACATTTGTAGAATGTCTTTGAGACACCCACCCACCATTCAGCCATAATAATACCTTTCCTGTTTGAAAAATTGCCGAAATCCGACCACATTTTTTCGGTCAAATAAAACCATGATAATCATAAAAAAAATTGCGGATTTAAGTAGATTTTCCCGTTAAAAATATGACTTAAATCACCGGGGATTATTTGATCTGCGCCATCGAATTAAAAACAGCTGTTCTGTTTAAGCGCGCTGCTGCAAAGGTTTCAAGGCTGCGAAGCTTCTGCTCCGGATATAACTCCGGCCGCGGTCTGTATCTGTCAGCGGAGGTTCCGGAGCATACCTCGTGTACTATTTCCTGAACAAATAGAGAAAAACAATGATATTTGTCACATTTAATATAGAAATTTTATAAATTATACTTGACATAATTACAGAACAGTACTACAATCTTAGAAACTTTAGAACAGAAAGGAGGATCGTACAGCATGGAAAGCATGAACATGGAAATCATAAA
>CADACE010000041.1 GCA_902786265.1 uncultured Chloroflexota bacterium
GCACCGTAAGGAACAGGCTGCGCCTATTGATTCGGTGCAGGAGCTTCGCCTGCTGCGCGACGGGACACATTGTATCAGGTGCCAATGTCCCTTTTTCCCGTTTTTTCTGTCCATTTCCGACAGTGCACTGCCCGGGTAAGGGTACAGGCCCTTCGGTCCAGTCCCCGATCGCAGGAAGAGCGCAAAAAGTAAACGCTCATTTCCTGTAATCGGAATGAACTCCCGCTATGGCCTCAAAATCCGCTCATCCCTGTTCACCGCCGCGAACAACAACAGAGGCGGGACACCGGCATCTGATACTGGCCTGCACCGTAAGGAACAGGCTGCGCCTATTGATTCGGTGCAGGAGCTTCGCCTGCTGCGCGACGGTACACATTGTATCAGGTGCCAATGTCCATCTCCGACAGGGTACTGCCCGGGAAGGGTACAGGCCCTTCGGTCCAGTCCCCAATTGCAGGAAGAGCGAAATATACGTTCATTATCTGTAATCGGAATGAGCTCCCGCTATGGCCTCAAAAAGCGCTCATCCCCCGTCCAATGATGTGTAGATCAACAGAGGCGGGACACCGGCACCTGATACTGGCCTGCACCGTAAGGAACAGGCTGCGCCTATTGATTCGGTGCAGGAGCTTCGCCTGCTGCGCGACGGTACACATTTGCCAATGTCCCTTTTACCCGTTTTTCCTGTCCATCTCCGACAGTGCACAGCCCGGGTAAGGGGACAGGCCCTTCGGTCCGGTTCCCGGATCGGGAAGGGCGAAGTTCTTTTTGAAAATGAGAAATCGGGTAAAATTGATGTACAATAGTAAGACCGGTTTAAACCGGTACGATTAACGTGAGGAGGCTTTTATGTCTGATAAAACTGAAGTCCGGGTACAAAGTCTGCGGGTCAGTCTGACCAGCCAGAACCGTATTCTGCTTTTGAAAGAAAAGGACGGAGCGCTTTCCCTGCCTTTATTTGTCGGACAGTTCGAGGCGGAAGCGATCGTGCTTTCGCTGCAGGAAATTGAAATCAGCCGGCCTCAGCCCCATGACCTGATCCTCTCCGCGATCCGTTCGCTTGAAGGACGTGTCCGAAATGTTGAGATCACCGTGATGAAGGCAGCTACGTTTTATGCCGTGATCGAACTGGAAAATGCCGACGGACAGCCTGTTTATCTTGACTGCCGCCCGTCGGACGCGATCGCGGTCGCGCTGCGTGCTCACGTTCCGATCTATGTAGATCATAACCTGATGCAGCAGTACGGCATTATGCCGGAACCGGACGTCCGTACGAAGCGGAAAGCACAGAACAACGAAAATGAAGGCGAAAACGAAGACCTTTCCGCGTTTTCCGATTTTCTTTCCAATTTTTAAACTGTCAGGGGATTGCCGCTCATGGAAATGAATGATTTCGGGTTCGCTCCTGATGATATGGGGATGGATTTCTCCGCACCGGAGGAAATCAACCAGGTTCCGCACAGCCGGGAAGCGGAAGAGGCAGTGCTGGGCGCTGTCTTAATTAACCCGGAAAAATATTTTGATGTCTCACAACTGATCGACGGAAAAGATTTTTATATCCACCGCAACCGCTGGGTCTGGGAAGCCTACGGAGCTCTTTTCGAGAAGGGACAGGCGATCGATGTCCAGACTGTCTGCGAGGAACTGGATGCGAAGGGCCATTTGGGCGAAGTCGGCGGAAAGATCTTTTTCTATAATCTGACGAGCAAAACGCCTTCTTCCATGCACGCGGAATCCTATGCCAATATCGTGCTGGAAAAGAGTCAGCGCAGAAGCCTGATCGAAGCCGGACAGAAAATGATCGACCTGGCTTACGATTCCAAAAAAGACCTGAACCAGGTTTTGGGAGAATCGGAACAGGCTGTATTTGAGATCTCCGAAAAGCGGGACCGGAAAGAAGTGGTCCCGATCGGGGATGTGCTTTCCGATATCTATGATAAGATCCGTATTTTATACAACCAGGGTGAGGATATCGTCGGTGTACCGACCGGCCTGACAGATCTCGACCGGCTGCTCGGCGGGTTCCAGAAATCCGACCTGATCATCGTCGCCGGACGTCCGGGTATGGGGAAAACCGGTTTTATGCTGACGGTTTTGAAAAACGCGGCGCTGCGGTCCAAAAAACGTGTCGCCATGTTTTCCCTGGAAATGTCCAACGAACAGTTAGTCCACCGTCTGATTTCCCAGCAGACCGGCATCAATACGCAGAAGCTGCGGACCGGAAAACTCACGAATGAGGACCTGACCTTTTTCGTGGAAGCGATCGATATTTTCGGTGAAACGAAGATTTTCCTGGATGATACGCCCGCTATCACACCGATGGCTTTGCGTACCAAGTGCCGCCGGCTGCATATGGAACATCATCTGGACCTGATCATTATCGACTATCTGCAGCTCATGAGCGGGGACAGCGGCACCGATAACCGTGTGCAGGAGGTTTCCAGCATTTCCCGTTCGCTGAAAATGCTGGCCAAAGAGCTGAACGTGCCGGTCCTGACTGCCGCACAGCTTTCCCGAGGTGTGGAAAAACGCGGCGCAGATTCCGAACCGATGCTTTCCGACCTGCGTGAGTCCGGTTCTCTGGAACAGGATGCGGATATCGTGATGTTTTTGCATAACCCGAACGCGGGAAAAGAGGCGGAAAGTCCGGAGCTTGACGGAGCGGTGAAGCTGCTGGTCAAGAAACACCGTCACGGTCCTGTCGGCAGCATTGACCTGGTATTTCTCAAGAGCCAGGCGCAGTTTGTGAACGCTGCGCATCAGCCGTAGGAGTGTAAGCGATGCGTGTGTTTTCCGGTTTTACCAGCGGGATCGAAAAAGTACCGACACAGTTTTTTGAGGAACTGCTGCCGGATATCGATGATCTGGCGGAGATGAAAGTGACTGTTTTTTCTTTCTATCTGCTGAACCAGTTTGAAGGGGAACCGCGCTTTCTTTTCCGGGATGATTTTTCCGAACAGGTCCAATTCATGAAGGGGCTTTCCGAAGATCCCGGTGAGGCGGAACGGCTTTTGGATGAAGGTCTCAATGCCGCGGAAGAGCGGGGTACCCTGCTCAAAGCGCTTTACGCGGAGAAGCCGGTTTATTTTTTGAACAGTCCCCGCGGAAGGGCTGGGCTGGAAAAGCTGGAAAGCGGAGAACTGATTCCGGATTCTTTCCTTCATCTGAACGTACAGACCGAACTCTTCCGTCCCACAATTTTTAAATTATATGAAGAAAATATCGGTCCCCTGACGCCGATGATCGCGGATGTGCTGCGGGATTGCGAAAAAGATTATCCTTATGAATGGATCAACGAAGCTGTGCAGGAAGCTGTTGTTAACAACGCGCGCAGCTGGCGTTATATTGAATCGATCCTGAAAAACTGGAAGGAGAACGGAAAGCATGGATCCTATTAAAAGCATCACCGAGCGTATTGCCCGGGATTTTGTTCCGCCGGAAAATCCGGTCTCTCCTTCTTCAGAACCTGAAAACCGTTTCGGGCTCGGTGATCCGGACTGCCCGATCTGTCATGGCGCCGGTTTTGTCATCCGCGGAGGTGACGGGACGCCCGGTTCCGGGACGATGGCTGCCTGTCAATGCCGGACCCGGAAATTTGAGAACGAGGGAAAATCTGCCCGTTCTGCCGCCGCGAATCTCAGCGGCTATGAACAGATGACATTTGACTCATTTTCGGTCGAAGGACGCGGGCAGCTGCGTGCGGAACAGAAGGAGTCACTGAATTACGCGCGTGAATGCGCAAAGAAATTCGCGGCAAACCCGACGGACTGGCTGCTGTATACAGGCCGCTTCGGTACCGGAAAAACACATCTGGCGGCGGCGATCGCCAATTATGCGCTTGCCCATGGGATCGATGTGATCTTCCAGCCGGTTCCCGACCTGCTGGACCAGCTGCGGATGGGATACGGGAATACCGCAGACAGTTATGAAGACCGCTTTGACCGGTTCCGCACCATTCCGCTGCTGATCCTGGATGACCTCGGCGCACAGAGCCCGACAGCCTGGGCGGAAGAGAAGCTTTATCAGATCATCAATTACCGCTATGTCAACAAGCTGCCGACAGTTGTTACCAGTAATGTCAATATGCGGGATTGGGACGGCCGCATCGCGTCCCGTCTGCGGGACCCCATGGTGAATCATATCTCGATGCAGGTCCCGGATTATCGGGATCCGCTGTCCGGATCGGCGATAGATGATGATATTTCCATCCTGCATCTGCTGTATGACCGCAGTTTTGATAATTTCGATTCCCGCCGTTCAGAACGTTTGAGTGACCGCGCCGCCGCGGAGCTGGCACGGGCATATACGGAAGCTTTGGATTTTGCGCAGAATCCATCCGGATGGCTGGTACTTGCAGGCCCGAGCGGGATCGGCAAGACCCATCTGGCTGCCGCGATCGGCAATTACCGCAGGGAGCGTATGGATAATCCGGTTTTTGTCACCGCTTCGGATCTGCTGGATCATCTGCGTGCAACTTTCAGCCCCAGCAGTACGGCGACTTACGATACAGTCTTCGATCAGGTCCGCAATGCGCCGCTGCTGATCCTGAATTATCTTGATACCATGAACGCGACTCCCTGGGCAAGGGAGAAGATGTACCAGATTTTGAATTACCGTTATCAGTCAAAGAAGCCGACAGTGATCACACTGCTGAAACCGGTCAAAGATGTTGATCCGAATATCCGCAGCCGTCTGGTGGATGCCAAGACCTGTACGGTTGTTCAGATGTTCGATGTGCCGATGTATAACACAAATCCTGAAATCGACCTCGCGGAGCTGCAGAACGTGAGAGGAGCCAGGAAAAGCCGGTAAGAATACAGAAAGCGATATCCGGCTGCGTCAGACAAAACTCTTTACAGAATGATATAATGAAGTCTATGAACACACCTTTTATCATTGATGCTCATGAAGATTTGGCTTATGAGAGCCTGTACGGAAAGTTCGATTATACGCGTTCGGCCGCGGATAACCGGAAATATTATAACGGGCCGGAAGAATTCCAGTGTACGATCGGCTGGCCGGAACTGCAAAAGGGGCGGGTCGGGATCGTATTCGGGACCGTTTTCATGGAGCCGCCTGATAACCAGTCTGCCGGAAATATAAACGGGGAAACGACTTATGAGACGAATGAAAACTTTCATACGGCTGCCTGTGCCCAGCTTGATTTTTATGACCGGCTGGCAGGGGATCATCCGGATCAGTTCCGCCGTATCCTGAACCGTGCTGACTATGATGAAGTGGTCCGCGGCTGGACTGAACAGCCTGACAGCGAGCATCCCGTAGGTTTGGTCACGCTGATGGAAGGCTGTGAATATCTGCGCAGTTTTGATGATCTTTCACTGTATTATGAGCGCGGGATCCGGCTGATCGGTCCGGTCTGGGCCGGCGGCCGCTGGTGTGCCGGGACAAGAAGCAGGGATTTCAAAGACGCTCTGACTGACGACGGAAAAACATTGCTGCGGAAAATGTCCGAATTGGGGTTTATCCTGGATGTTTCCCACATGAAAAACCACAGCGCGATGGATGCTCTCGATTATTACGACGGGGTTGCCGCGGCATCCCATGTGAACTGTAATTCTTTATTAGGTGAGGATTTTCCGATCGAGCGGCATTTTAATGATGAGACGATCAAAATGCTGATCGAACATGACGGGGTCATGGGCGTGGTCCTGTATAATTTTTTCCTCTCCTCCAAATGGATAAAAGGTGCGGATACACCGCGGAATGTTGTGACGCTGGATACTGTTGCTGATCATATTGACCATATCTGTCAGCTGGCCGGACATTCCCGTACCGCGGCGATCGGAACGGATTTTGACGGCGGTTTCGGGTATCCGGCAATTCCTTATGAAATGAATGATATTTCCGATCTGCAGAAGCTTGCCGGGATCCTCGAAAGACGCGGGTATCATGAAGATGATATCGCGAATATTTTCCACGGAAACTGGCAGCGCATTCTGGAAAGGGCTTTGAAATGAGCGAAGAAGTAAATGTCAACGGTGTGGAAAACACTGAGGAAGAAATCGTTCCGGTTCTTTACCCGAGAAGGCGTATTGAAGTCGGGCTGCTCGGTACTTTTATCGGGTTTCTGATGGTGGTTTTGGGTGCAAAACCGGAGTTTTTCGGTATGGACCGCAGCCCCGTTATCGGTTTTGCCCAGACAGCGACCTTCCTGATCGGAATCGGCTTGATCGCTTTGAGCGGATATTTTTGCCTGATGAGTTTTTGGCCGAAGGGGTATACGACAATTACCGCTGATTTCGGTATTCGTCTGATGGCGACGGGATGGCTGATCGCTGTATTTTCCGGAATGGCTGATGTATTCGGTTTCGGTTCCCATCCGGTGACCGGATTGGTGTTTTTTGGGAATCTGCAGTCGCTGGGTGTTATGATCGGAGAAATGGTGATCGGTATCGGCCTGGTTATGATCATCATGCCGCCGCACAGCGGGCTGCGTCTGAAACCGGAGGATCATATCCGGAAAATTGATATGACGAATGAGTAAGCTTGGAAAAGGATGCGGGATCCGGTGAAGCCGGTTTTGATGAACCTTTCAGATGATCCGGTTTTTAATTGATAAAAACAATATGAATGTTTATTAATCCGCACCTTTGTTTTGTCTGAATTATGAGGAACCCACCGCAATATGCGGTGGATTTTTTTAATCTTACCGCATCTTTTCGACCTTAAATAATTAATTTTCCTCGTAAATTCGAAAATCAGGATTAAAAAATTTTAAGGAACATATTTTTGGCACGATAATTGCAACTATTGTAATTAGCCGAAAATCAGGGGATTGAGGCGCCTATTCTTAATAAAATTTAAAAAATAAAACAATGGAGTTGAAAGTTGGCACCGGCAAAAAAACGAATCATCCTCATCGAGGGAAAACAAACAGAACACCCGTCATTCTTTTTCAGTCTGCAGTCAAAGGGATATGAAGTTGACCTTGCGCGGAATGGTGTAAATGCGATTGCGAAGATGAATGAACATCCGGCTGATATTGCGGTGCTTGACGCTGCTTCTCTTCATACAAGCGGGAAACAGATCATCAGCTCGCTGAAGAAAAAATTCCCGAAGCTGCATGTGATCCTGATCGTAGATGAGAGCTATGACAAAAGCAAACTTTCCTCTGAGGCTGATATTGTCCTGACGCATCCTTTTACGCTGCATAAATTAATGAACCGCATTAACGTGATCCTTGCCGACAGTGAGCGGGAAAGTATTGTGGATGCCGGTTCAATAAAATTTGATCCTGAACTCCAAATTGTTTTTGCGCACGGAAATTCATTTGCCTTGACCCCGCGGGTATCCGCGCTGCTGGAAATGCTCATAGAAAATCAGGGCGAGATCGTACCCCGTGAAGATTTGTACCGTGAGGTCTGGAAAACCGAAAATGTGGATGATATGCGGACTTTAGATGTTCATATCCGCTGGCTCAGAGAAGCCATAGAGTCAGACCCCAAACATCCGAAACTTCTGCAAACAATCCGCGGCAAAGGATACAGACTCCTTATGCCCGGTCAGCTTCTCTGATAATGAGAACTTTTATTAAAAATGTATTATTGATAATTCTGTTTGCAGGCGCATATTTTGTGCTTGAAGTATTCTTAGGCGCCGATACTCCGGTCAAACAAATTGATATTTCCGTCGGCTTTCCTTTTCTTGTTTTTCTTTCGATTGTTATAAACCCTTTCCTTGGAGCTTTTGGGCTCGCATTGGGTAATTTTATTGTTCTATATACGCTTGCCAATCAAATAATTGGCAATGTTGATTGGGGAATAATAATCTGTTCTTTCCTGAATTGTATTTCAATTAGTCTCGCAATGAAAAAAATAAACCTGCGGAATGAATTTTTCGGAAGAGACCAGATCATTTATTTTAACAGGGTCCAGATCGTTTCAAATTTGTTTTACTGGGCAGGTTTGTATCCGTTGTTCAAATTTCTGCTTAAGCATGGTGAATATCTGAAAACTTTGAGCTGGGGTATGTGGCAGGCTTTTGGAAATACGCTGAGCTGTCTGTTGGCGGCGACTTTATTTATTGTGCTTTATTCGAGGTCGCAATATACGGAAGCAAATTTTTACCGGAGCTGACGAATGCCTTTTGATGCCTTTTTTTTTTGACCTGGACGGGACGCTTTATGACAACCGCTGCGGGATGGTCGACCATATCAATCGTTTGATCGAAGAATGGATCATGCGGGTCGTTCCTGTTAAGAAGGAAGATGTCGCGTCATTCCGGCATGATTTGTTCACCCGTTACGGCGGTACATTGCCGGGGCTGGCTGTTGAATACGGTTCGGATTATTATGCTTCCCTGCGGTTTTGCCATAATTTTCGGGTGGAAGATTTTGTTCAGCCTGATCCTGTTCTTCACGAAACACTTTTATCCCTTTCAGGAAGAAAATATGTTTTTACGACCGGTTACCGTTTTTATGCTGTCCGGGTTTTAAAAGCGTTGGGGATCCTTGAGTGTTTTGATGGTATTATTGATGCGGTAGATGTGTTTCCTGCCCCAAAGCCATCGCCAAAGGCTTTTCGGAGAGCGCTTCAGATCACTGCGGAGGAAGATGTTTCCCGCTGTGTGTTTTTGGATGACCAGCCCCGAAATGTGGCAGCGGGCCATAATGAGGGATTCTTTTCTGTGCAGGTAGGAACGGAATATGCGGTCGATCCTTATGCGGATGCCTGGATCCCCTGCATTCACGATCTGCTGACGATTCCTCAATTTCAAACGGAAGGGTGATTCAATTATGAATTTAAAACATATAAGAATAGCTGCGGGAATAGTTCTGATTATTTGTACTTTTGTGACCGGTGTCAGCGCCGGGTTATTTTTGGAAGGTATCAGCAATATTCGCAATCAGGCAGAAGATCTCGAGGAATATACGCATACCGCTGATTTTATGTTGGCTGTAGGCGGTGAAAAGACGTCCGACACGAAGGAGGTTGAAGATCTGTTCACCCCCTTCTGGGAAAGCTGGGATCTGCTGCATATGTATTTCGTCGATCAGCCGCTGGATGACAATGCCATGATGGAAGGTGCGATCCGCGGGATGATCTCCGCCCTGGGAGATCCGCACACACGCTACGCGGATCCGGAGGAATATCAGGAAGAAGTAGATTCGAGTGCCGGAAATTATCAGGGGATCGGCGCTTATGTTGATGTAACAGGCGATTATGTCAAAATCAACTCTACCATGTCCGGAAGTCCTGCGGAAGAAGCCGGGTTGATGCCCGGTGATCTGGTGATCGCATTAAACGGAAATGATGTAACAGGGATCGATCCGAGTGTTGTTCTTTTGGATATCCGCGGCCCGGAGGGTACCAGCGTGACGCTTACGATTCAGCGCGGAGACGATGAACCTTTTGATGTGGATATTGTCCGCCGCAGAATTGAAACCGCTTCGGTTGAAGGCAAAATGCTTGATGACGGTATCGCTTATATCTCTATGGATCAGTTTGGTGACAAAACAACACAGGAACTGCGTGACGCATTGGATGAACTGATGAAAAACGATCCGAAAGGTTTGATATTTGATTTGCGCGATAACGGCGGCGGATGGCTGAACACCGCAATTGAAACCGCGAGTGAATTCCTTCCTCTGAATACCACTGTCCTGATTGAAAAAGAGGGAGACGGGACGGAAACCGTCTATAAAACGCAGCGCGGCGGCGGGCGTGCTTTAGATATTCCGATGGTGGTTTTGATCAACGAAAACTCGGCGTCTTCTTCGGAAATCGTTACCGGTGCTCTGCTGGTTAATGACCGTGCAACGATTATCGGAAAAACTTCATACGGAAAAGGGTCTGTGCAGATCCAGCCTTCATTGTCTAACGGCGGTGCGGTGAGTGTTACGATAGCCCGCTGGTATATGCCGGACGGGACTCTGATCCATGGAGTCGGCATAACCCCGGATATTGAAGTGGATTACACAATGGAAGATTTTGAAAATGAGGTCGACCCGCAATTGGATGCCGCGATCGATTTTCTGAACGGAAAGCTGCCGGAATCCTCTGCTGAAGAATGAATTTTGCTTCGAATTTAATGAAAAACAGGGCAAAATGATTAAAATGTCACAAAAATGTCAGGAAATATTCATGACTTTTAGATATTCATTGCACATTTTTGAAAAAGTGAGTATAATTTGGGATTGTGAAAAAATCTTGATTGGAGAATGGTTATAAAAAATGGAAGAAGTTAATCAGGTAGTTGAAAAAATTGAAGACAAGGTCGATGCCATCATGAATGAGGCTGAAGAAACTGTCGAAAAAGCTGAAAAGGCAGTTGTCGATGAAGCTCAGGCACTTGGTGTTACCCTGAAAGAACAATTCAAAGGGAAGGTCACAAAAGTTGGCGCTCCCGGCGCATTGGTCGATATTGGCAAAGATAAACCCGCAGTCCTTCATATTTCTGAGATCCTTCGCCCTGAAGGTAAAGAAAATTGCAATAATACCGCGGAACTGCTCAACGTCGGTGATGAAATTGACGTTTTCGTGAAGCGTGTAAAAGATGGACTCGTTCAAGTTACGATGATCAAACCGCTCACTTACGAATGGCGTGAGATCAAAAAAGATATGGTTGTCAAAGGAATCGTAACAAAACTGGAAAAATTCGGTGCTTTCGTTGAAATCGGCGCTGAACGTCCCGGTTTGGTTCACATCAGCGAAATGGCTCACAGCTATGTCCGCCAGCCTTCTGATATTCTGAAAGAAGGCGATGAAGTTGAAGCTATGGTTCTGGATGTCAACAAACGCAAGAAGCAGATCAAACTGAGCATGAAGGCCTTACAGCCCGAACCGGAAGCCAAGGAAGAAACCGAAACTGAAGAAGAAAAACCGACAACTCCGCGTCCGATGAGTGCCCGTGCCCAGCAGCTGAAGGAAGGAAAATTCAATTCCGAACCGCGCGAACCTCGTGAAAAACGTTCCACAAAACGCGGCGCAAAGAAACGCGAAGAATTGAATGAAAATGTCAATAACTTCATCTTCACAGATGAATCCTCCACTGAAGAAGAACCTACAGCGATGGAAATCGCCTGGCGCTCTGCAATGGAAAAAGCAAAGAACCGCAAGGGTTCTGATGACAAGAAGAAGAAATCTTCAAATGCGGAGCAGGATGAAATCATTGCCCGCACATTAAACAACAAAATCGGATAGGCATATTTATATACCAACTCCAATCCGGGGCGCTCTGTCAAATAGGGCGCCCTTTTTTAAACGGTCTTTTTACAGGAACCTGTTCATATGGCAATGCCTTATCAAAAAATTGTTGTCAAAATCGGAACCTCAACGATTACCGGAAAATCCAACAGTATCGATTATCCGGGTTTAATCGACCTGATGCGCCAGCTCAGTACCTTATGTGACATGGGTATTTCTGTAACACTGGTTTCCTCAGGTGCTGTGGCTGTTGGCAGGGATGCATTGAATTTCCCACATCTTTCCAAGCATATTCCGAAAAAGCAAATGCTTTTCGCTGTCGGACAGCCTCGTCTGATGGCTGTTTATAATAAGATCCTGCGGATGTACGGACATAACGCCGCGGAAATCTTATTGACCCGCAGTGACTTTGCGGAACGTGCTCATTATTTAAACGCGAGGAATACGCTCAACGCTCTGCTGGACCAAAATGTGATCCCGATCATCAATGAAAACGATGCTGTCGCGATCAATGAAATGAAACTGGGCGATAATGATACCCTGTCTGCTCTGGTTTCCGGTCTGATCGGGGCGAATTTGCTGATCCTGGTCACAGACCAGAATGGGCTTTATACGGCTGATCCCAATAAGGATTCCAATGCCGAACTGATTCGTGTAATCGATACGCCCGAGATCCCGGAATCCGTACGTGAAGCTGCCGGCGGCAGTATCAGCGGGTTGGGAACAGGCGGTATGGCCACCAAAGTACATGCCGCGGATATCGCCCGGCGGATGGGTACTGCTGTGCTGATCGTGAACGGTCAGGAACCGGATATTATCGTAAAAGCCGCAAAGGGTGAGGAATACGGTACACTTTTCAAACCTGTGAATACGGTTTTGGAAAGCCGGAAACGTTTCATTCTGGCTGATTTTCATGCCGGGGACAATGCTGTCATTATTGATGAAGGCGCGGCCAGAGCTCTGCAAAGCGGGAAGAGCCTGCTGCCTGCCGGGATCAAAGCTTTCACGGGTGATTTTGACCGCGGTGATACGATCCGCATTATGGATACGGATCAGCATGAAGTCGGTGTCGGCGTGACGAATTACAGCGCTGAAAATCTGCGTTTGCTGAATGGGTGCAAAGCAAGCCAAATTGAAACAATTCTCGGGTATACTTACGGTGATGAGGTGATTCATCACGATTTTATGATTCTCAATTGATATTGAACGGAGAAAGGATCCGGATATGAAAACGATTCTGGAAATGGGTAAAGCCGCACGGGAAGCTTCCCGGTTTTTAATGAATGTGTCGACAAATCGTAAAAACGAATTTCTGCTGAAACTGGCAGATTCTTTGGACAGCAGCCGTGCTTCCATACTTGCCGCGAATCGGATAGATTACGATGAGGCTTCAGCGCTGACGCCCGCGATGCTGGACCGGCTGCTGCTCAATGATGCCAGGATCGACGGGATCATTCGGGATGTGCGCCATGTTGCCGAACTTCCGGACCCTGTCGGTGAATGCTTTGATGAGATGTCTCACAAAGACGGACTGAAGATCCATAAGGAACGGACACCGTTGGGTGTGGTCGCGGTGATCTATGAATCCCGCCCTAATGTGACGATTGATTCTGCTTCGCTCCTTGTCAAATCCGGCAACGCGGCAATTCTGCGGGGCGGTAAGGAAACCATTCATACAAATGAAGCTTTGATGGCCGCAGTGAAGACCGCTTTGGATGAATCCGGATTCCCGGAAGACTGCGTGCAGTGCATTCTTTCACCGGATCGGGCTCTGGTAGGCGAATTGCTGGCGATGGACCAATATGTAGATATGCTTATCCCGCGCGGCGGTGCCGGACTGCATGAGTTCTGCCGGAAAAACAGCCGGATCCCGGTGATCACCGGTGGTATCGGGGTGTGCCACATTTTCCTGGATGAGACCGCGGATATGTTCCAATCCTTTGATGTGATCCGCAACGCAAAGGTCCAGCGTCCGACAGTTTGCAACGCGCTGGAAACCCTGCTGGTCCATCAGAATATCGCAGACGCGGCTATTCCGGACCTGTGTGAATATCTCGCGGCCGACGGTGTCGTGATGTGCGCGGATCCCCGTGCTCTGGAAATTCTGAAGAGATCTCATGTCCGCTCTGAATTCTATGAACCCGTCAGGGATGAAGATTATGACAAAGAGTGGCTGAGCCTGCGCCTGAATGTCAAGGTTGTCGATGACCTTGCGGAGGCAATTGCGCATATTCAGCAGCACGGAACCGGCCATTCCGACAGTATCCTGACAGAAGATGAGGATAATGCCAACGCTTTTGTGGCGCAGGTAAATTCCGCGGCGGTTTATGTGAATTGCAGTACGCGCTTTACTGACGGCTCAGAATTGGGATTAGGCGCGGAAATCGCCATTTCCACGCAGCCGCTCCATGCCCGCGGACCTATGGCTTTGCGGGAACTGACCACATATAAATGGGTGATCCGCGGCGATTACAACAGCCGGAAATGACTGGGCGGGAGTCAGGTGTAAGGAGTAAGAGGTGAGGACTGATTCTGAAAAAAAAGATATCAGGTTCCTTTTGATTGCATCCGCTGCAGTTCTGCTGCTTTCCTTTTGCGTCGTCCAGTACTACATCTGGGGCAGCGCTTTTATCACTGAGTTCCAATCGGATTGTACGGATACGCTCCTGTGGGCGCAGTCGACGCTGGAAAGCGGCTCCCTCTTCAAACCTTCTTTTGATTATGCCTACCGGCTTGCTTTTGGCGGGCAGTGGCTTTTCATGCCCTTTCTGAAATTGTTCGGGGTGGGAATGGTTTCCCTGCGGGCGGGAATGTGCCTGTTCACGGTACTCTTTACACTGGTTCTGGTGTTTTTCTTCCGCTCACTGGGGTGCTGCCGGACGGTATCCTTCTTTGAGACAGCGGTGATGCTGCTGGCGGTATGCGCCACAAAGAAGACCCGAGAGATTTTTTACGGCCATATCATCCACTACAGCCTGGCGGTGTTTTATCTGCTGCTGGTATTTGTATTTCTCCGCTCTGCGCTGAATGGGAAAAGCTCCGGGAAGCGGATTGCCGGAGCGGTATTCTTCACGATTGTGCTGTTCATGTGCTCTGCCAACGGAACGGTGGAGATGCTGTATGTGACCGTTCCGCTGCTGGCTGCCGTTGTGCTGGAATACTACCTGAACAGTGAAAAGAGACTGCTGTGGCTTGCGGGATGTGTGGTTTTCGCTGCCTGCGCCGGGTTCCTTTTTTCCAAAACGCTGAACACCAATTATTCGGATTCTTATTCCGTAATCGTTCCTTTTGAATCCTGGGCGGAGAACTTTTCCCTGTTCCCGGTGCGATGGATCTCGCTGTTTTATCCGCTGGCGGGTAAAAATCTGGATTCCTTTACCCAACAGTGGGGAAAGATGATATTCAAAACCGTCATTGCCCTGCTGATGCTTACCGGGCTGGTTTTGTCTTTCTCACGCTGGAAATCCCTAAAAAATCGTGAATCTCGTCTGTTTATCTTCACGGTATGGGGAATGTTCGCGGGTTTTCTTTTCTTCTTTGTTTTCGGGAAGATATCCGATGTGGATTGGCGCCTGACTCCGCTTATTTTTACCTGTGAGATCCTGGTGCTGATCCTGTTCAACCGGATCGTGTCTGAAAACGCGGAACGGTCAATTTCCGGCGGATTGACGCTGCTCTGCGGGCTGATGCTGATCGTGAATGCCTTCTCCAACGGTTTGTCCGTACTCCGGATATCCTACGACAAAAAGATCTGGTTCGCGGAGGATGGCTTGCTGGAGACCCTGAAAGCCCATGACCTGGATTACGGCTATATCACCTCTTACTGGCTCTCCAACAGTATTACCGTACTCACGGATGATACGGTCCGTTCCCGTGCGGTCGCCATCGACGATGGTCACCTCTATCTGAACCTGTTCAACAGCGATCTGGAATGGTACCGGGATCAGCCCGAAAGAAACCGCTGGTTCCTTGCGCTGACAGAAAGCGAGTATGATCCGGAAATGCCGGAAGCACAGGAAGCGTCGGAAATGTATACCTGTTTTCAGGAAGATACAAGAAATTCCCGCAAGGCGAATTATGTGATCCTCGTCCTGGACCGCAATATTATGCAGGAAGAATACGAAAAGCTGCTGCCGAGATACGAATAGCGTAAGAATCGCAGAAACAAGTCAGGTAATTCTGCTATAAGAGCTTATTTTGCATTCAGGAGGCCTGCGGCCCCCATACCCCTGCTGTATATATGGTTTTTTTCTGACTCACACGTAAAATGCGGTGATTACCTTTTTCCCATGCTCAAAGGATGAGCATCGCGTCTCCGAAAGAGAAGAACCTGTATTTCAGTTCGATAGCTTCTTTGTAAAGAGACAAAACATTTTCCCGTCCGGCGAAAGCACTGATCATCATGATCAGCGTGGATTTTGGCAGGTGGAAATTGGTAATGATGCCGTCGATTCCCCTGAACTCATAACCCGGCAGGATAAAGATATTTGTCTGCCCGCAGAAAGGGATCACGCGATCGGATGATCCTTCCCGGATCGCGGCCTGAGCAGCGGTTTCCAGCGTACGGGCGCTGGTGGTCCCGACGGAGATCACACGTCCTCCATTCCGGACCGTATCGTTGATCAGCCGAGCGGTCTCTTCAGTGACTTCGCACCATTCGGTATGGATATGATGCTCTTCCGGGTCGTCTTCGGTGACCGGAGCAAAGGTGTCCAGCCCGACATGGAGCGTGACGCCAGCGAACTGAACGCCCATTTCACGCAATTCATTCATCAGCCGTTCGGTGAAGTGCAGACCGGCAGTCGGTGCGGCGGCGGAACCGGTGTCTTTGGCATAAACCGTCTGGTACCGATTCGGATCTTCCAAACGGGTGTGAATATACGGGGGAAGCGGCATCTGTCCGGTGCTGACGACAAATTCATCCAGGTCTCCGGTAAAGCGCAGCAGGCGGCGGGAACCTTCATACTGGTCCACGATCTCGGCATAGAGATTGTCGGAGAAGATGATCTTTTTCCCGGTGAACAGCCGTTTGCCGCCTACCAGCGTTTCCCAAAGGTTCTCTTCGACCCGGCGCAGCAGGAGGACTTCCACGCTTCCGCCGGTCTCATCCTTTTTTCCGAAAATACGTGCGGGGATGACTTTCGTTTGGTTGATGACCAGCAGATCCCCTTTGCGGAGATATTGCGGGAGATCATGGAAAATGCGGTGTTCTCGTTCCCCGGTGTCCCGGTGATAAACTAACAAACGGGAGGAATCTCTGGGCTCAGCCGGAGTCTGTGCGATCCGCTCCTGCGGTAATTCATAGTCAAAATCGGATGTTTTCATTCTGGTTATTCGTTTTCAGTCTTTAATTATCAGCAGTCACAGGATATCAGATTCTGATATTTTCTGACTTTACCGTCTGATCCCTTGCTGCTGATCTCTTACTTAAAACAGCTGTCCCTGCTGGGAGTCGGATTTCTTTTCCGTATATACTTTCCCGAGGTGCTCATAGGCTTTTCGGGTAGCTGTGCGTCCCTGTGGAGTCCGGTCGATCAGACCCAGCTGCAGCAGGTAAGGCTCCACCACGTCCATGATGGTATCGGATTCTTCACTGATGGAAGCGGCAATGGTATTAAGCCCGACAGGACCGCCGTTATACTTATCGATAATAGTCTCGAGCACTTTACGGTCGACTTCATCCAGCCCGAGCACGTCAATATCCAGCAGATTCAATGCCTGGACCGCGGTCTCCCTCGTGATCGAGCCGTCTCCGCGGACCAGCGCATAATCCCGTACCCGCCGCAGCAGGCGCAGTCCGATGCGCGGTGTTCCCCGGGAGCGGATGGCCACTTCGCGGATACCGTCATCTTCATAAGGTGTGTTGATCTTCTGTGCAGCCCGGGCGATGATCTGCTCCATGGCGGGCAAATCGTAATAGTTCAGGCGGTAAACCGCACCGAAACGGGCACGCAAAGGTGCGCTCAGCAGCGAGAGTCGGGTCGTCGCACCGATGACCGTGAAACGCGGCAGCTTCAGACGGATCGAACGGGCAGTCGGACCTTTCCCGACCATGATATCCAGCACACAGTCCTCCATGGCGGGATAAAGGATTTCTTCAATAGCCCGCCCCAGCCGGTGGATCTCATCAATGAACAGGATATCACCTTCATGCAGGTTGGAGAGAATTGCAGCCAGGTCGCCTGCTTTTTCGATTGCCGGTCCGGCAGTGATCTTGATACTCACACCCATTTCGTTAGCCATCACATGGGCAAGGGTGGTTTTTCCCAGTCCCGGAGGGCCGTAAAACAGCACGTGGTCCAACGGTTCCCCGCGTTTCTGCGCGGCGGAAAGCAATATCGCCAGATTTTCCCGAACCTGATCCTGACCGGTTACCTCCGCGAGACGTTTTGGGCGCAGCGCCTGATCAACGCGGTCATCGCCATTCCCGGCAGCGGGATTGATTAGTCGTTCTTTTTCCATGTGCTCTATTATACGACAGAAAAACAGCCGTTAGCCGGAGTTCTGTGGACAATGGTCTGAATGAATGTGACATAATTTGTTGTCTCTCGGCTGCTGACTGTTGACTGCTATGTTACAATTGCTTTCATAATTTTTGAAATCAGCCTCACGACTGTGAGAGAATTCGAGGAAAACATGAGAGAAATTATTCAGCGCGTCAAAGGTACCCGTGAATTTTACCCGGAAGATATGGCTTTCCGAACCTGGCTTTACGCTCAGATGAGGGCTGTCTCCGAGTCTTTTGCTTATCAGGAATATGACGGCCCGTTCCTTGAAAAACTGGATCTTTATGCCGCCAAATCCGGAGAAGAACTGGTGAAGGAGCAGTCCTTTGTTTTCATGGACCGGGGTGGTTCTGAAGTCGCCCTGCGCCCGGAACTGACGCCTTCCCTTGCCCGTATGGTTGCACAGCGGCAGAACCTGCTGAACTACCCGCTGCGGATGTGGTCCTTCGGTCCTTTCTGGCGATATGAACAGCCTCAGAAAGGCCGCACCCGTGAGTTCTTCCAGTGGAATATCGACCTGATCGGGGTCAAATCCTATCAGGCGGACGCAGAGCTTCTGGCTGTCTGCGCGTCCTTCTTCAAGAGAGTCGGCCTTACTCCGGAACACGTCCGCATCAATGTCAACAACCGCCGCCTGATGGATGGCGCTTTGGCGAAGATCGGCATCGAAGGTGAGGAAAAAGCTCTGGCCTTCCGTATGATCGACCGCCGGGACAAGATGCGTAAGGATGCCTGGTATGAATACGGCATTGAAGGCGGAATGACAGTTGAAAAGATCGATGCCCTGGTTGCCCTTCTTGAAAACAAGGAACTGTGGAAGGAATCCGATGAGCTGAAGGAGATCTTTGCCCTGCTGGAGAAGATGGGGCTCAGTGACTATTTCGCTTATGATCCGGAAGTTATCCGCGGTCTGCTTTATTACACCGGTACCGTTTTCGAAGCCCGTGACCTTGCCAAAGACGGACGCGCGATCCTCGGCGGCGGACGCTATGAAAACCTGGTCGGTGAAGTGGGCGGTGATCCGCTTGCGGGTGTCGGTTTTGCCATGGGCGACGTGATGATCCGTGTAGTCCTGGAAAAATACGGCCTTTATCCCGAACTCAAGATCCAGCCTGCGGATGTAATGGTGACCTGCTTTGATGCTGCCGGTCTTCCGGATTCCTATGCCATCGCTATGGAACTGCGTGACGCCGGACTGAATGTCTCCTGCTATCCCGAAGCACTGAAGCTGGACAAGCAGATCAAATATGCCAACAAGATCGGTGTCAAAGCACTGGTTATCGCCGGTCCGGATGAACTGGCTGCCGGGAAGGTCACCATCAAGGATCTGGTCAACCGCACCCAGCAGACGGTGGATCGCGCGGAAGCAGCGGCGTTTCTTAAAAATCTGGGCTGAAGCTTCTTGACAGGAAACAGTATTCTGTCTATAATTTGATCCATCAGGAGGGGACCATTAGACCTCCTCTCCTGTGTCTGCATTTCAGTCGGCGGCTTTTAGGCCGGAAAAAATATCAGCACCGTCAGGTTGAAAACGCCTGGCGGTAATTATTTAATGATTTGCTTCTGTATTTCATTCATCATTTAAACTTGACTTGAGATAAAAATCGATTAAAATTCTGGTATATTGCACGGAATTAATCGATATTTCGTTGTAAAAACTTTCGCGAAAAGCGAAAGAATCATACTCAAAGAGAGGTGTATATTATGAAGAAAGCTGTATTGATGCTCCTGTGTGTTATCATCAGCCTGTCTGTCGTGCTGACCGTCAGCGCGGAAGATTTCCATATCGGTATCGTTACCGGTTCCGTCTCCCAGTCTGAAGACGATCGCCGCGGTGCTGAAGCCGTCCAGGCCAAATATGGTGAGGACGTTGTGAAACTTGCCATTTATCCTGACAACTTCACTGAAGAACTCGAAACCACGATCCAGACCATCGTGAACTTCGCTGACGATCCGTTGATGAAAGCCATCATCGTGAACCAGGCTGTCCCCGGTACCACCGAAGCTTTCCGCCAGATCAAAGAACGCCGCCCCGATATCCTCTGCTTCGCCGGTGAATCCCACGAAGACCTGCCGGAAATCGGTTCCGCTGCTGATCTCGTTGTGAACAACGACTTCGTTGCCCGTGGTTACCTGATGATCCGCACCGCCCACGAACTCGGTGCTGACACCTTCGTCCACATTTCCTTCCCGCGCCACATGAGCTATGAAACCATGTCCCGCCGTGTTGCCATCATGCAGGAAGCCTGCAAAGAATTCGGCATGACCTTCGTTCTGGAAACCGCTCCGGACCCGACAATGTCCGATGTAGGTACCGCCGGTGCTCAGGCTTATATCCTTGAACACGCTCCGGAATGGATCGAAAAGTACGGCAAGAACTCCGCGTTCTTCTGCACCAACGATGCCCACACCGAACCTCTGCTGAAGCAGCTGCTGGCCTATGGCGGCTACTTCGTGGAAGCTGACCTCCCGAGCCCGCTGATGGGTTATCCGGGTGCCCTGGGTCTGGACTTCACCGAAGCCGGTGGTGACTTCGAAAAGATTCTGAAGACCGTTGAAGACGCTATCGTCGAAAAGGGCGGTGCCGATCGCTTCGGTACCTGGGCCTTCTCCTATGGCTACACAGTTTCCGCCGGTCTGGCTGAACACGCTATCAACGTCATCAATGGCGAATCCGAACTGGATGAAATCGATGACATCGCTGCCGCCTACGGTGTTTACAGCCCGGGCGCCAACTGGAACGGTTCCCAGTACACCAACGCCGAAACCGGTGTGAAGTCCGACAACATCTTCCTGATCTACCAGGATACCTATATCATGGGCAATCCGGGTCACTTCATGGGCTCCACCGAAATCGAAGTTCCTGAAAAGTACTTCACTGTGAAATAATCTTTCACGAAAAGAACTGTTTGCGAAGGGGGAGCCACCCGTGCTCCCCTTTCCTTATACATCAAGGTATTAGGGATTAGGGATTAGGTATTAGATGAAATCATTTTCAAAGAGAACTAATCCCTATCCCCTAACCCCTAACCCCTAAAGGAAATGATATGAGTAAAGACCAAGCTCCGTTACTGGAGATGAAAAACATCAAAAAGGACTTTTTCGGCAACCAGGTGCTGATGGATATCAACATCACCCTCCACGAAGGGGAAGTACTGGGTCTTGTCGGCGAAAACGGTGCCGGAAAAAGTACTCTGATGAAAATTCTGTTTGGTATGGACGAAATACGGGATACCGGCGGTTATGGTGGCGATGTCCTGATCAATGGGGAAAAGGTCAATTTTCAATCCCCGTTTGATGCCCTGGCAGCCGGTCTTGGTATGGTCCATCAGGAATTTTCATTGATTCCCGGTTTTACGGCCGCTGAAAACATTTTGTTAAACAGGGAACCAACAAAAAAATCTGTTGTTTCCGAAGTCTTTGGCCAGCGTCTGAACATTCTTGACCGGAAAACACTCACGGATGAAGCCCGCGTGGCCATTGACAAGATGGGTGTCAAAATTGATGACCAGATGGTTATCGCGGAAATGCCTGTCGGGCACAAACAATTTACGGAAATTGCCCGCGAGCTCAGCAATGATAAACTCAAACTGCTGATCCTGGATGAACCGACAGCGGTGCTGACCGAAAAAGAAGCGGTTGCGCTTCTGGATTCCATCAAGGGTATGGCTTCCCGCGGGATCGCGGTGATCTTCATCACGCATCGTCTGCAGGAAATCATGGAAGTCTGCAATCGCATCGTCGTCATGCGTGACGGGCATGTGGTCCAGGATGTGCCTTCCTCAGAGACAACGATCCCTGAAGTGACCCGCTGGATGGTAGGCCGAAGCGTAGAAAATACCGCTTCAAAAGACAAAAAGAATGCTCCGGAAAAAGCTTCTGATGATGATATCATCATGTCCATCCGGAAGCTCTGGGTGGATATGCCCGGTGAAACGGTCCGCAATGTGAACCTGGATGTCCGCAAGGGTGAGATCCTCGGTATCGGCGGCCTGGCGGGACAGGGCAAACTCGGTATCCCGAACGGTGTTATGGGGCTTTATGAAGCCGGCGGTGAAGTGACCTTTATGGGTAAGAAAATCGCGCTGAACGCTCCCCGCAAATGTCTTGATTCCAAACTTGCCTTTGTTTCGGAAGACCGCAGAGGTGTCGGTTTGCTGCTGGATGAAACACTGGGCTGGAACATTGCCTTCCCTGCCATGCAGATCAATAATAAGTTCCTCAAAAAGTATCTTGGCGGTCTTGTGACCTGGCGTGATGAACAGGCAATTAAAGATATCACGGAATACTATATTGACCTGCTGCAGATCAAGTGCACCGGTCATAAACAGAAAGCCCGTGAGCTTTCCGGCGGCAACCAGCAGAAGATCTGTCTGGCGAAAACCTTTGCGCTTGAACCGCAGTTCCTTTTTGTTTCCGAACCGACCCGCGGCATTGACGTAGGCGCGAAAGCTCTGGTGCTGGAAGCGCTGCGCAAGTTCAACCATGATTCCGGTGTGACCGTGGTAATGATCTCTTCTGAGCTTGAAGAATTGCGCATGACATGTGACCGCATTGCTATTGTCTCCGGCGGCAAAATTGCAGGTATCCTGCCGGCTTCTGCCTCCTCTGAAGACTTTGGCGCGCTGATGGTCAGTATGGTGAAATGAGGCTGATATGGAACAAACGAATACAACAACCTTTATGGATAAACTCAAAGGATGGGCCCACAGTTTCGGTCTGCCTCGTCTGATCATTGCCGGTTTTCTCCTTGTTCTGTTCATTGCCGCTCCGATCGTAGGTGCGGATTTCTGGATGCAGGTGACCAACACCATCAACCGTTTCAGCTGGAACGCGATCATGGTGCTGGCAATGGTGCCGATGGTCCATTCCGGCTGTGGCTTGAACTTCGGCCTGCCGCTGGGTATTATCTCCGGTCTTTTGGGAGCCACGCTTTCCATTGAATTCGGCTTCCACGGCTTTATGAGCTTTGTGATGGCTATCGTCATCGCTACGCCCTTCGCGATCATCTTTGGCTGGGTTTACGGTCAGCTGCTGAACAAGATCAAGGGCGGCGAAATGATGATCGCGACTTATGTCGGTTTCAGCTCCGTCTCCTTTATGTGTATGATGTGGCTGCTGCTGCCTTATAAGAGCCCGAACATGGTCTGGGGTCTGGCGGGCAAAGGTCTGCGTACGACCATCTCCCTGGAAGGTTATTATGATAAGGCTCTGGCGAACATCCTGCAGATCAATATCGGAAAACTTTCTATCCCGACCGGGGCGATCCTTTTCTTTGCCCTGCTGGCTTTCCTGATGTGGGCTTTCCTTCATACCAAAACCGGTACTGCCATGACAGCAGTCGGCTCTAACCCCACTTTTGCGAAGGCAGCGGGAATCGACATTGACAAGACCCGTACACTTTCCGTCATCATTTCCACCTGGCTGGCAGCCATCGGTATTCTGGTTTATGAACAGGGCTTCGGCTTTATTCAGCTGTATATGGCTCCTTTCTACATGGCAATGCCGGCGGTCTCCGCGATCCTGATCGGCGGTGCTTCCGTCAACAAAGCCTCCATCACCAACGTGATCATCGGTACGATCCTGTTCCAGGGTATTGTGACCATGACGCCGACAGTGATGAACAACATGGTCCATATGGACATGAGTGAAGTCATCCGCATGATCGCCTCCAACGGCATGATCCTGTACGCGCTGACAAGAAAATCGGAGGCATAACGATGAAAAAGTCATTCAAAAGCATCCTTCTTGACAACTCCGTGCCGATCATGTTCATCATTATCTGCGCGATCTGCATCCCGCTTTCCGGATTCTCTCCGACTTATCTGATCAATGAGATCATCACCCGCCTGGGACGGAACGCTTTCCTGATCCTGAGCCTGCTGATCCCGATCATGGCCGGTATGGGGCTGAACTTCGGTATGACCCTGGGCGCCATGGCCGCGGAAATCGCACTGATCTTCGTTTCCGACTGGCAGATCTGGGGTATCCCGGGTGTCGTTTTGGCGATGATCGTCTCGATCCCGATTTCGATCTTCCTTGGCTGGATGTGCGGCAACCTGCTGAACATGGCTAAAGGCCGGGAAATGGTGACGAGCTACATCATCAGCTACTTCCTGAACGGTGTTTACCAGCTGGTCGTGCTGTATATGATGGGCCCGATCATCCCGATAAAGCACTCTACCATCAAGCTCCCCCGCGGTTACGGTATCCGCAACACCGTGAGCCTTTTGAACATGCGCCAGTGTCTGGATAACGCCTGGGCGATCCGCATCCAGGGCGTGAAGATCCCGGTGCTGACCCTTTGTATTATCGCTCTCATGTGCCTCATCATCGTCTGGTTCCGCCGGACGAAGCTGGGACAGGATATGCGCGCGGTCGGTCAGGATATGGAAGTTGCCCGCTCCGCCGGTATCGCGGTGGAACGCACCCGCATCATCTCCATCATCATCTCCACAGTGCTGGCCGGGTTTGGTATGGTGATCTACCTCCAGAACATGGGGAACATCTCCACCTACGCGTCCCACTCACAGATCGGTATGTTCTGTATCGCAGCGCTGCTGGTCGGCGGTGCCTCGGTCGATAAGGCCTCCATCGGGAATGTGTTCCTGGGTGTGATCCTCTTCCACCTGATGTTCATCGTTGCCCCGAAAGCCGGCGCGGTCATCACCGGTGACTCCATGATCGGTGAATACTTCCGTGTGTTCGTCTCCTACGCGGTCATTACGGTCGCCCTGATCATGTATGAAACCAAGAAACGAAACCAGAAGAGTAATGCCGCACGGCAGCTCCAGCTGGACCAGGAAGCGGAGGAAGCATAATGAACCGCAGTCTGATCGCAAAAATCTGTACAATTGCCGTGATCCTCGGCATCGCTGCCTGCATGTTCGTCATCGGACGCGGCCACACGGTCTATTTCGACGCCAAGTCCGTTGAGTATAACGGGGAAACCGTAGAACCCGGTTACCGTACCGCTATCTTCGTCAATGATGAGCGTGTCGCCAGGCTGAGTGCCGGTGACCGTGGTATGGCTACCTGCATCGGGCAGAGCTTCAAGTTTCGTGTGGAAGTCACCCCTGAAAAAGGAGCGGATCCTGTTCCGTATGAATTTTCGATCAAGCTTCCGTACAACATGGACGGCATCGTTCTGAATGTGCCCGCCATGATTGCCGGAGCTCCGCAGGATGTATATCTTTCTGAATTTGTCTCGATGGCGGTTGAGGTTTCCACTGATGCTGAGGAAGAAATCATCACCGATGAATTCTCTCTCGGAGACATTTAGGCAAATAAGAAATCAGAAATAATATAATTCGGGACGGCTGCCGTATTATGGCAGCCGTCCTTATGTTTTTTCTGTAGCTTATGGATAGTTTACCTGGAATTCAACCCGGGGAAAATGGTCTTTTCAAAATCATTATTTGACCTTCACAAACAATAAATCATCCGCGGCGTGATCGTTTGCATCGTTCCAGACGAGTTCGTTCCCGCTTT
This sequence comes from uncultured Chloroflexota bacterium, assembly GCA_902786265.1. GTDB lineage: Bacteria > Chloroflexota > Anaerolineae > Anaerolineales > Anaerolineaceae > Flexilinea. The sequence goes on from CADACE010000041.1 coordinate 25,163, forward strand.
GCAGTGTGAAGGACCCTTTCCCGTTTTCATATACGACTTCTTCACTTGATTCGTTTTCTGAAGTGAAAGTAATGATCGTATGCTTGGCATCTGTATAAAGCAGCATTCCGGAATTGTTCTGCATGCGCTTCCCGGTCATTTCCCAGTGAGCGGTCTGGAACGCGCTGCTTCCCCAGAAAATCTCAATATGATATTGCCCCGGTTCTTCCGCAGCTGTGATTTCGATGGAGCAGCGTCCGGCTACATTGTCGGCGAAGGTGCCGAGGATGTTGTTTTCATTGGGGTCATACAGCCCTTTGAACTGAGCAATTGCCTGATAGAAATTCAGCATGATTCCGGATGCTTTGGTTTCACTGTCATCGTAAACAGCTTCATAGAGCAATTCAAATGATCCGTCGCTCCAGACCTGGCGGATGATGTTTTCATGGCCGTCCATCAGGAAGAAATCGAAGCGGTACCCATCATCGGGGAAATTGAGCACTACATACTCACCGTCCGGGACTTCCGTGTCACGCCGATATTCAAATTTTACATTTTCGGAGAGCTTTTTAAGGTATGTATCAAATCCGTAGAAGTTATACCCTTCCAGCGGCCCGAATTGTGTCGTGCTGACGGTGAATTTTGTTCCCATATACAGCGCCCGGGCAAGCATGATGTCGAGTTCGGTGTTGCCGTGTTTTTCCGGTGTGAGTCCGTCATTACCGGCAATAAAGCTGTCGGGAACTGTATGTGCCCATTCATTTAAAGCACCCCAGTCTTCAAAATTTTTCGGGTCGGTATAATCATCCCGGATCATACGGACATCGGTCGGACCGTTATAGAGATAGTAATCGCCGTTTTGGTCTTTCGCGAAAACCCGTGACCCAAACATATCGTAACAAAGCATTTCACGGAGTTTTTCTTCACTGACACGTTCAAGACTGAACAGCCAGCCGACACCTTCCCATCCGAGTCCCTGTTTTTCGGCGATTTCTACTGATTTTTTCTCGGTAACGGAGAATAATTCGCCATATCCGTCATTTTCCGGAACATCAATGATCAGCTGATCCACAAGTTCATCCGGGATGCTGAGAGTAAGGTTTCCGTTTTGGAAATCCGCGGCATAGACGCTGACAGCTGTGAATAAAATGATGAATGTAAGACAGAAACAGATATAAAACTTTTTCATTTTCTTTCCTCCGATATTTGTTTATATCTATATTATTGTAATCTGTTCAGATGATCCTTGGGCGTTTCGGACCTCGGATCCTGAATTATTCCCTATATTTATTATACGAAACCGGTTTGAAGTTAGTTTCAATGAATCCGAAACTGCCAGCTGTTGTATCGGGACCGCGCGTTGAACCATGATCGAAACATCATATCACAAAAAAGTCACAATTTTCAGGAATGACTTGACACAAATCAAAAACACCTGTAGAATAGTGAACGTTGTTGAGAAACAATGGTTTGCCGAGATAGCTCAGTTGGTAGAGCATACGACTGAAAATTGTAGTGTCCACAGTTCGATTCTGTGTCTCGGCACTAAACCCGGGAAGTTGATTCCCGGGTTTTTGATTTAATACCCGGAAAATAAAAATTTTCTTTATGATAATATTCGGTTATCATGTTTCGCAGATGATTGCGGACCGTTCAATTTTAATATAAAAATGAACATATACAGATGGCAGGTTTTTCCATGAGTTTTCCGACAGGGATCCGGACAAAGGAACTCATGTCACTTTTTATATGCTATAATAAACAGGGAAAGAATCTGTAAATAAGGAATTCAGGATGGATCATAGCGCCGGGCACGTACAACTCAACTATTGCTTCAACTGTATGCATCATTTGGATACGGGACAAACGGTTTGTCCGGCCTGTGGACATAACAACAAATTTCATGGAAATCCGTCAGTTGCTTTGCCGGAAGGGACGATTCTTGCCGGAAGATACCTGGTCGGCAGGGTCCTTGGACAGGGAGGCTTCGGCATTACCTATATCGCAATTGATATCGCATTGGATATTCGTGTAGCAATTAAAGAATACTTTCCGACCGATGTTGCGGCACGAGAACAAAATTCAATCAGGGTACTTCCGGTGCCGACATCATCAAATCCGAACGGATTTCAAAAAGGATGTGATGAATTTCAGCTTGAAGCGAAAAATCTGGCACGTTTCAACAGCCCGAATATCGTTCGGGTGCGGGATTATTTTCTTGAAAACGGTACAGCTTATATTGTAATGGATTATATAGACGGCAGCAGCCTGACAGAGGAAGCTGCCCGCAGCGGCGGCAGGATGCCATGGAACAGAGTCCTGAGTCTGTTCAATCCGCTCATTCTTGAGATGGATAAGCTTCATGCTCAAAACCTGATCCACCGTGATATCAAACCCGATAACATGAAAATTCATCGTGATGCGCTGACCGGAGAGGAACAGCTTGTTCTGCTGGATTTTGGCTCGGCAAGGTATTTCTCCGGCCAGAGAACGCAGACATATACCGCGTTGGTAACGCCGGGATTTGCCCCGATCGAGCAGTACAATGAAAGAAGCCGTCAGGGTCCGTATACGGATGTTTATTCGCTGTGTGCTTCCATGTATGCGTTGTTAACGGGAGAGCGTCCTCCGGATGCCACTGCGCGTGCTGCCGGTGATGCTATTATTATTCCGATCAATCAAAAAGGTGTCACTGTACCGGGATGTGTGGAAAATGCTGTCATGCATGGTTTGGCAGCAAAAAGTATTGACCGTCCGCAAACCATGCGTAAGCTTTATAACGAATTAAATGTTTCTCCGGTAATACCTTCTTCTAAAGGAAACAATGAAAAAAAATTCAGACAATCAAATAAAGTGCCATGGATTTTCTTAGCAGCGGCAGTTATAGTATTTATTGCGGGGCTGTTCCTGTTTTTGTCAGAGAATTCAAAAACACCGGCTAAGACAGTGACCCTGACGCCGACTGTAACCCCGACAAGGACGCCGACTGAGACAAAAACACCTCTGCCGACTAATACCCCGACACCTGAAGATCCCCGGATCTATGTCGTACAGGAATTAGACTCCTGCTGGTCGATCATTACGGAATTCGGTGTACCGCTGGATCTGTTCCTTGCTATCAACAATCTGGATGCAAACTGTAATCTCGCAGTTGGACAGGAAGTGATTATCCCAGGGTCGGATTATGAACTGCCAACTGCCACTCCGGTGCCACTGGATCAGTATCGGTCCGGTCAGCTGATCGAATATGAGGTTGAGTTCAATGATTCTTACCAGGGAATTGCTTCCAAATTCAATACCACACTGGATTCGATCCGGAAGCTGAATGAAATTGAAGATATGAACACCTTCCCGACCTTTGGTCAGATTCTGACCATTGCGGTCAATCTCGTGACTCCGACACCTTCCCCGGTTCCGACTTATACGAAAATTCCCTAAGATTAAGTAAGAATATTACAGGATAAAAAGCAGCCGCTCAGATGGGCGGCTGTTTTGATAATCAGAAATTGCCGATGCGGAACCAGCAGGCTTCCAGATGTGCGGCGAGATCTTTCCCGCTGCGTTTGCTGATTTTTTTTACAGTCCATTCCATGGCATCGGCACCGCCGATATCGAAAATGCGCTGTCCGATTTCCCGTGTGCGGATATGGCGGCATTCCCGGTCAAAGGGATGACCGGGACGTTCTGAAAGAAAATCATCTGTTTTGCCGATTTGCGCCAGTTCATCCAGGTATTTGTTCATTTCATCTGTGTTTTGTCTCGGGAAAGGTTTGCTGAAAAACCACATAGGTACCTCCAATTTGAAAATAAGAAATCAGAAATCAGAAATAAGAAATAATAATTCAAACGGGCAAGGAAATGATCAAAACATCGGTAATACGCGTCTGTTCGGAGAAAGAAATGGTTGCTGTTGTATCCGGCATTTCTTATTTCTTATTTCATATTTCTTATTTTATCACTATTCCCACACCGCGTTAAAATAACCGCTGAATACATCTGTTCCGCTGAGGGTCATTGTGAATTTATCCCTGTCTCCGGGGATGGTAATGTTCAGCGGGGAATTGTTCAGCGTATAACTTGATTTCTCTTTTCCGCATTCCACAGTCAGTTCCAGGTCTGAATTCACTGTTTTTGAGTGGATCATCAACAGGCGGTCCGCGTCCGGAGGGAGAAGTCCGTCTGAGGAAATGGAACCGGTGAAGGATTCAAATTCCAAAGCCCAAATCTGGGCGCCGTGTACTTCATGATATCCGAAGGAAATATAGCCGCCCTGTTCCATCAGGCTGAAATTAATACCGATGACAAACTTTGAAATGAGGACGACCAGCGCTAAAATCAATGCCAGAATGACCAGCATCATCGTTTCCCTGTTTTTCATGTATTTTTCGTTTTTCAATGTTATTCTCCCATTCCTGTGCCGGTGCGGACGATTCAGCTTTCAATTATATATCAGTATCCGGCAGTGCGTCACTTCTGTATAATCATACTTATAATTCGAATCAGGATTAACCAGTGAGTCATGAAAATCAGATCCTCTGATACCTGAATCCTTTTTAAACTTTCTGCTCCTGACGTCTCATGGCAGGCGGGATCCTGCGCTGTCTGGTATCGTAGTCGTTCAGGAACCGGTCCAATACCCGGATCAGAGCCATAATATCCGCGGGGGTCGTGTCGTTGCCATGGTAGATGATCAGGGAATTTTTCGGCATCTGGCCAACACCCGCGGTCACAAACACGCCGTAACGGGCGGCATGCTCTGCCATTTCCTGCGGGGTGATCCCAGCGGGTATCTCGATCGCTGTGCAGTTTACGGCACAAACCTGCGGGACAGAAAGGATCGGGAATCCCCGGGCGCCTGCCCATTCATATATATAATTCCGGACCGCTGCCATACGCTGGACCCGGTCCGGGATCCCTTCGGTCAGAACGGTATCGATTTGTTCATTCAGCGCGTTGAGAAGCGGATAAGCCGGAGCGTCCAGAGCGGACGCACTGCGGCTGACGGTATTCCGCGGATAGTTGAAATATCGTCCGTTCATGATGTTGTGAGCCAGCAGACGGGTGTGCGCCCGTTCATTCATGATGGTTATTCCCAATCCGGGCGGCAGCCCCAAAGCCATTTCCGATCCGCAAAGGCAGATATCGGTCAGACCGCTGAGGATCTCATCAAAACCGCAGAAAACACAGCCGCTGATATCCGTCACGATCAGTCCGTCCGGACATTTGCTGCGGAATTCCTCACAGATGGCGGCTGCGTTCAGGCTGGTCCCCATATAAACATCGGTTTCCACAAACATCAGAACGTCAAAGCTTTCTTTCTGCAGCTCCACACCGAAGGCGTTCATGTCCGGTTCTGTTCCGTATGCGATATCAAAAACGCTGACCGTTTTTTTGCAGTCATCGGCAATATCCAGCCATTCCTGGGACATCGGTCCGTTGATGATCATCATAATGTTCCGGTCATTGAACCATTCGACGGACATCTGCAGAAGTCCTTCCCGTGTGCAGCTGAATATGACGGGCAGTTCGGATTTCGGAAAGAAAAATTCCTTCAGCCGTTCCGAAATAATGGATGGCCGGAGCAGGGTACCGGCTCCGGGCGGTGTTACCTGGGCGGCAAGCACTCCGGGAGAAACAGATGCGGGATTAGGCAGAAACCAGCGGCTCATAACGGAAACTAAGAAATATGAAATAAGAAATAAGTAACAGGAGACGCGGAATAATCCATAGAGTATGGAAAATCAGAAATATCCGTACCCGGCATTGAGTGAGAAGATTTCTCACGATCTGTACAGAAAGTGTTATTCAGGTCATTGAATGGAATTCGTTTATATGTATTCATTTCTGATTTCTGGTTTCTTATTTTTTCAGGTTTGCGCTGACAACGATCCGCTGGTTATCGATCAGATAGGGATAACAGGAGATCAAAGTCAGTGTGCTGTCTTCTGTCTGACGCATCACTTCGACCTGGGAAGGCTGGACGATCTGCGTTCCGGTGACCAGATAGGTATAAGCGTTTTTCTCTGAAAGCAGCATGATTTCATCCCCGACTTTCAGACGATCCAATTCACGGAACACCTGACCGAAAATATCGTTGTGTCCCGATAAAATCACATTTCCCGGTTTTCCGGGCGCTCCGCTGGCGGCGTTCAGTCCGACACCGGTTTTGAGCGCTTCCCAATCATCTCCCTGAACGACAGGTGCGTCAACATTGATTGCCGGAATACCGATGCGGATAATGCGGCCGCTGTCATTGTCTACAGGAACGACTGCTGTTGCACGAACATTGATCAGTCCGCGCAGATGTTCCGGGATCTCGCTTTCATTAAAACTGGCGTTGCCGACAGCGTCCGGCGCGGTATGTCCGCCCGGCAGAACTACTGCCTGGATCAGTGCGGTGGGGGTGATGGTGGGGACATTAAAGGCCCGGGATGCTTCTTCGTTCAGGCTGCGCAGAATGTTTGACCCTCTGCCCAGCAGGATCACAACACCGATCAGCGCCAGAATTTCCACGACTAACAGGATGAAGTCAATTTTGCGGATAACCCTGCCGCTGCTGACACGTTCGATTGTTTTTGTCTCCGTATTGTAGATCAGGTCTTCATTGATGGGCGCGTTATCGGCGTCCGTTACCCGTCCGGAGGCACGGTATGCGGAAACGCGGGCTTCGCGGCTGCGGATCTTGCGCTGCATCAGCAGCTCGCGCAGTTCATCATCAGTCAGCTGTTCACGCTTCATGGACCGGTTTCTCCTTCTTATCATCAAACACGAAAAAGCGTGCTACCGCGTAATTGAAGAAATTCATGATGAATTCGAGCACCATCTTGATGAATACGGGGTCGATACGCGGCAGCAGTCCTTCGATCCATTGCATCAGGAAATAAAGGATCGTGGTTGAAAAAATGACCAGCAGAATATAGCGGGGAAAAGAATCCTGGCGTTTTCCGTTCTGAAAAACAGCCAGCTGCAGCAGGAAATAATTTACGATCAGGGAAACCACCCGGGCGGCAATCAGGGCAAAACTGTCCCGGACACCGAGATGGTTCAGAATAAAATAGGTAAGGTTGTCTGCAATCGAGGCAATCAGCCCCGCTCCCGCAAACTTTATATAGGATAGGATCGTTTTTTTCATAATGCTGCCGGCTGCTGCCTTCTCTTCTGATAAATTATCCGACAGGCTGTGTGATGGATGTGACCAGCAGTGCTGAGAGAAGACCCTGCATGATGGTGCTTATGACCAAAGGTGTCCAGCGGCGGAAATTCGTGTTTTCTCTCATCAGGTTGAAGATCGAAATTATCACCATCACGACAAGCATTAACGGGCTGACCATTAATAAAAGGTCAAAAATTGAAAAGAAGATCATAATAATGCCGGGTAATTCCGGAGAAGCTGTCGCAGGCATTTGGCTCCCGATCAGGAATGTGATGCCAACGACTGCTGAAACCAACAGGCAGAACCCGTTATATATCATCGGTATCCAAAATAAAATTCGATTTTTCTTCATCCTGTAACCTGATATCTGATACCTATAAATCCTTTTTTCTTATCTGTGCCAGCTGTTCGGCAAGCAGACCCATCATTATTAATAGCAGACCTGCTGTCATCGCCATCATGGAAACGGAACTTAACCCGGAACCACGGATCAGAAATGGAATTGCCCACAAAAGTCCCAGGAGGATCATCACTCCGCCGATCGGCAGGAAGATGCGCATCGGGTTGAAGACCATGACAATATTGATGATCTGCAGCATTGTGTCCAGCGCGGTCATGGTGTTAATGGTACTTTTCCCATCCCGTCTGGGCACGACCGTGATCGGTGTTTCAGTGACGAGATGTTTTTCCTGTATAAAAACCAGCGGCAGCACTTCCGAAAATGCCATCCCGTCCGGGCAGAGCCGCAGATATCGTTTTGCCAATTCCGTATCGTATAATTTCATCCCGCTGTTGAGGTCGCTGATGGGAAGATTATCCACCAGTCTTCCGGCAATGAAGCGGATCATCTTTTTCCCGAGAGCCCGGTAAAAACCGCTGCCGCCGCCGGAATCGGAAGCCCGGCAGCCGACCACCAGGTCTGCGTTGGTTTCCTGCTGCTTTTCAAGCAGGTGCAGTACATCTTCCAGACGGTGCTGCCCGTCCGCGTCAAGTGTGACAGAAAAACGGGTTTGGGAAAGCCTTAGACCGCTGATGAGAGCCCCGCCGTATCCGCGGTTAACTTTGTGATGAAAGACCTGCAGAAACGCATTTTTTTCGGCAGCCTCATCAAGCAGCACTCCGGTTTTGTCTTTGGAACAGTCATCAACGATTACAAGCTGAAATCCGTGTGATCCGCAAAACTCAAGCAGTTCCGGCAAAAACTGCCGCAGAGAGGCTTCTTCATTATAGGCGGGAATTACCAGTGTCAGATCATTTGTCTGCATTTTCTGCTCCATATCAAAACGATTATATCACGGAAAACCGGGTCGAAAATTCCTTTATGCGAATAAAAAGCCGCCCGATTCGGGCGGCTTTTGTTTGCTGATCATGATCAGAGAAAACTATAACCGGATGAAGAAGCCGTAGAAAGAGTTCTGCCCGTCAAGAACATAGAAGACCATACGACCCATCGGTACGTATTTATTGAGTTTGGCAACGATCTGCGTTGTTTCACCCCGGGCTACATTGTCTGTGATCGTCCAATAGGGGCCGCTCCCTTCCTGCAGGTAATCGCTGCCGCGTTTGCAGACCAGCTGATATGCACCTGCCGGCCAGGACCGGTCGGACAGATTTGTGATGGTCAGTGTGAGTGTATATGTTCCGTCATGCTCATCCTGTACATAGAACCGTATCGGCGTAAGGGGCATCGGTTTCATGTGCGGGTCATAATCTTTTTTCTGGTAGTATTTGAATTCTTCCCGCTGAGCGTAGACGCTGCAGATTCCCAATAACAGTGCGGCGCAAATTCCGCAAACCACTGCGATCCATAAACTCTTTCTCATAAGTGTCTCTCCTTGTATTTTGTAATCTTAAAATATTATAATGTATCTCACCGCAATATCCATGCCAATTTGATGAATAATACCGGATTTTCTTAAAATACGCCGAAACTCCCTTCTTTGTTCCTGATGTCTCAATTTTCGGGAATATAGTTATCTGATTAGCATGGAATGCAAGTGGATGAAAAATTTACTGCTGCACACTCAACTACATTGAAAGGAATACCTTGCTTCATATATATAATAAATAAAATTGACAGTAAATACTGCAGTTCTGCCGGCATACTCTTTACTCCGACGCCGGCCTGGGAAAGGGTACAGGCTCTTCGATTCAGTCCCCGTTACTGTCCCTGGATTCTGGCCCCGAACCCTGGCTCCCGGCCCCTGAAAAAACACAAAAAAATTGGTTGTCATAAAAAATCACGAATTTTGAAAAAAGTACTTGACAGGGAGATAAGACTGCATATAATAAATGACTGTTGCCCACGAAACGGGGACAACAAAAACAAAGAACCTTGACAATT
>CADACE010000042.1 GCA_902786265.1 uncultured Chloroflexota bacterium
TCAGATCAGGTTTCAGTTGCCGGGGATCAGGTGTTAGATGGCAGCAGTCAGCCATCAGCGAACAGAGGGATGGTGCGGGAGCAGTTCAGCAGGAAAGAAACTGACAGCAGTCAGCCACCGGCTGCCAATAACCGGACACCAGACACCGGTCACCAACAACCCGCAGTCAGTGATATGATGCCGATTCAGGATATACGGGATCTGCCGGAAGTGGAGATTCCGCAGTGCATCCGGATCCTGGAGCAGGTGACCATGCGCAGCAGGATACAGGGACTGGATTACCTCGGTTTCACGGAAAAGGAAATGAGGCTGCTCGCTTTTGACCCGATATTCGATGATTACCAGCCTGAGATGGCAGCGGAAATGCGAAGGGCACTAGCGGAAGTTGACAGTGGATAAAGGATAGGGATCAGGTTTTAGGGATTAGGGATTAGGAATTTGTGGCTGGAGGCTGGTGACTGGCAGCCGGAAATGCAGGAAAATTCAGTTTGTAATAATAAAAGGACAAAAAGCGTTGGGAGGGGGCTTTCAGCGCTGTGAGACGTTAAGAAATTTTTTGCTGCAGGTTTCAGGAATAAAGGACGAAGTATAAGAAACCGGGCCCGTGACGCTCTGCCGGCAAGCCTTTGAATAATTCCTGATAATGAAAATATGCCGCGATGGTATCCGCAGGTATAATATAAGGAAAGACCGATTTATTAGTCCGCAAAAGGAGTTTACCAATTATGCCGAAAATCACGTTCATGGGCGCAGGCTCTACCGTATTTGCCAAAAATGTCCTGGGCGACAGTATGATGACCCCTGCTCTGGAAGAGAGCACGATCGCTTTATATGATATTGATGCCGTGCGGCTTGATGAATCCGCTGTTATGCTGGAAGCCATCAACCGGACGAACGGTTCCAAAGCCCGTATCGAAAAATATCTGGGCGTTGAAAACCGCAAAGACGCGCTTCGCGGCGCGAATTATGTCGTAAATGCCATTCAGGTAGGCGGATACGATCCCTGTACCATCACGGATTTTGAGATCCCGAAGAAGTATGGCCTGAAGCAGACCATCGCGGATACCCTGGGCGTAGGCGGTGTGTTCCGTGCCCTGCGGACCATTCCGGTGATGATGGATTTCGCCCGGGATATGGAAGAAGTTTGCCCGAATGCATGGTTCCTGAATTATACAAACCCGATGGCGATGCTGACAGGCGCTATGCTGCGCTATACACAGGTGCAGACGGTCGGTCTGTGCCACAGTGTGCAGGTCTGCGCGCCGACACTACTCAATGAACTGAATATGGGATTCGATGATTCGGTCCAGTACAAGATCGCCGGCATCAACCACCAGGCCTGGCTGCTGGAATGTACCCGCAACGGGGAAGACCTGTATCCGGAAATCAAACGCCGCGCGAAGCTGCTGAATGAAGGCAAGCTGGATATCGGCCCGTTTGACGAATGGGTGCAGCGCATGACCAACGGTGAACCGCGTCCGGGTGAGTGGGTCGACCGAATGCGCGAAGAATATGACCTCTATCAGAAGACCGGCCGTCACGGCGATATGGTCCGCCTGGAGCTCATGCTGCGCTTCGGTTATTACATCACCGAATCCAGCGAACACAACGCGGAATACACCCCGTATTTCATCAAACGGAATTATCCGGAGCTGATCGAACGCTTCAATGTGCCGCTCGATGAATATCCGCGCCGCTGCATCCGCCAGATCAAGGACTGGAAGGAACGCGGGCATGAACTCACGCAGAACCCGAACCTGACACATGAACGCTCCCGCGAATACGCCAGTTATATTATGGAAGCGATGGAGACCAATATCCCGACACAGATCGGCGGCAATGTGCTGAATACCGGGCTCATTACCAATCTGCCTTATAACGCCTGCGTGGAAGTCCCCTGCCTTGTGGACCGCAACGGTGTGCAGCCGACAGTCGTCGGCGACCTGCCGGAACAGTGCGCGGCGCTGAACCGAACCAACATCAACGTGCAGCTGCTGGCCATCGAAGCCGCCATGACGCAGAAGAAGGATTATATCTATCAGGCAGTCATGCTGGATCCGCACGCTTCCGCTGAGCTTTCCATTGACGATATCGTCAGCATGTGCGACGAACTCATCGAAGCCCACGGGGACTGGCTGCCGAAGTATTCTTAGTTAAATCAGGGGATTAGGCAATAGGCGATAAGCGATAGACTTATTCCTATTGCCTATCGCCAAAAGCTCAACAACCTATAACCTTTAATCTCCAACCTAAATCCTACCCACTATAACCTATAGCCGATAGCCTATCGCCTAAACCCTATACCCTACCCCCTAAACCCTAAAACAATTGTCATAATTTTCCTAATCCTTCTTTACAATAACACTTTAGCATGCTAAAATGTCAGAGTGCTGTTAAAAACAGCAGATTCGTAATAAAGGAGAGAAAAACCTTATGAAGAAATTCTTTTTTATGATGTTGACCCTTACCATGGTCGTTGTGCTGTTCGCGAGCGTTTCCGCTGAAGATACCTTCGTTTTCAAGCACGGTTTCGACCTGGATTATCCTCCGTATTCCTATATTAATGATGAAGGCGAGACCAATGGTTTCGATGTTGAAATGGCAAAGGCCGTCTGCGATTACTACGGTTGGACATATGAACCGGTCCCCTTCAACTGGGACGCCAAGGATCTGGAACTGAACGCCGGTTCCTGCGACTGCATCTGGTCCGGTTTCACTATCAACGGTCGTGAGGATGATTACCTGTGGAGCATTGCCTATTCCGACAATACCCAGAAGATCATGGTCAAGAATGATTCCGGTATTGAGACCCTTGCTGATCTTGCCGGTAAGGTCGTCGGTGTCCAGACTGCTACTTCCGCTTATGACCTGCTCAATGATGAGGAAGGCCAGGCTGAACTCTGCAGCACCTTCAAGTCTCTGGAAGTCTATGAAACCTATACCATCGCTTTCAACGACCTCAAGGCCGGAGCTGTCGATGCCCTCGCTATCGATGTGACCAGCGGCAACTTCCTGATGAGCGGCCAGGATGGTTACAAATTCCTCGATGAGGATCTCGGCTCCGAACAGTACGGTATCGGCTTCCGCAAGGATGATGTCGAACTCCGTGACAAAGTGAACGCCGCCCTTGAAGCACTCGTCGAAGACGGTACCTATGACAAGATCGGTCAGAAGTATCCGGAAATCTATGATTTCCTCTGCCTCGGGAAATAAAACATTTTTCAGATGCTCTGAAAAAGAACTCCCAATTTTCTGAATTTACTGCACGCCGGGTTGGAAACTATCCGGCGTGCATGATGGTTACGCTATAACTTCAAATCAAGAGAGTACGATCGATGACCTTTTCCAAAATGCTTTCAACAATGAGCGCGGGCATGCTGCGGACCTGCGGGCTGTTCGCCCTGACGCTGATCCTTTCCCTGCCGCTTGGTATGCTCGTGGCGCTGCTCCGTAAATCAAGATTGAAAACTGTGCAGATGCTGACACGTGCTTTTATTTCCGTCATGCGCGGGACCCCGCTGATGCTGCAGCTGCTGGCATGGTATTTCGGACCATATTATCTGTTCGGCTGGTCGATCCGCGGCTGGCGTTTTCCCGCGCTGGTTGTCGGGTTTGTACTGAATTACGCCGCTTATTTCGCGGAAATCTACCGCGGCGGGATCGAATCCATTCCCGTCGGCCAGTATGAAGCTGCTGAGGTGCTGGGTTATACCAAAGCGCAGACGTTTATGCGCATCATTCTGCCGCAGGTCATCAAACGAATTATGCCTTCTGTGACCAATGAAGTCATCACGCTGGTGAAGGATACGTCCCTCGCTTTTACGCTGGCTTATCAGGAAGTGTTCTCCCTTGCCAAACAGATTTCCGCTTCACAGACCTCGTTCATGCCCTTTGTGATCGCCGGTGTGTTTTATTTCGTGGCGAATTATCTGGTTGAATTCGGGATGGGCAGGATCGAAAAAGCCCTGGATTATTATAAATAAACCGGAGGAGGGTGCCGTATGATCATTGAAATGAATCACATTAAAAAGCATTTTGACGGGCTGGGCGTGCTGCACGATATCAGCTTTGGCGTTGACCGCGGCGAAGTGGTCAGCGTGATCGGTCCTTCCGGTTCCGGGAAATCCACTCTGCTGCGCTGCGCGACCTTTCTCGAGGAGATCGACGGGGGCGAGATCCTGTATATGGGGCAGCGCGCTGCTTATACGGATGCCGGCGGCAAAGCGGTCTATGTTCAGCCGAAAGAACTCCGGCGCTTCCGCAGCTACTGCGGTCTGGTGTTCCAGCAGTTCAACCTTTTCCCGCATTACAGCATTCTGAAAAACCTGACCGACGCGCCGATGAAGGTGCAGGGAAAAAGTAAGGATGAGGCGGAAGCCATCGCGATGGAACTGCTGCGGAAGATGGGTATTGAGGATAAGGCGAAAGCGTATCCGTACCAGCTTTCCGGCGGACAGCAGCAGCGCGTAGCGATCGCCCGGGCATTGGCGATGAAGCCGGAGATCCTGTTCTTTGATGAACCGACTTCCGCGCTGGATCCGGAATTGACCGGTGAGGTGCTGAAGGTGATTCGGCAGCTGGCTGAAGAAAAGATGACCATGGTCGTCGTGACCCATGAGATGCCCTTCGCGAAAGCGGTCAGCAACCGGGTGATCTTTATGGCTGACGGGGTGATCGTTGAGCAGGGTGATCCTTTGGACGTGTTCGATGATCCCAAGGAAGAACGTACAAAACAGTTTTTGCGTGTATTTGAACGGTAACCGGAAAAAATATGAAGGATTTGGATACGACCGCAGAAGACCTTCATTACTCGATATGGGATCCCGCGGGCAACATCACGGCGCTGGTGGAAAGCGATGTTCGTATTGAGGAACAGCCTTCTGCCGCCGCAAAAATCATGGAACGGCACCCGGAGGTGGAGCAGGTCGGTTTTGTCCGGTTTTCCCCGGAGTCTTCCGAAGCTCAGGTTCATCTGCGCATGGCCGGCGGTGAATTCTGCGGCAACGCTTCCATGTCCGCGGCGGCGTTGTATATCCTCAAATATTTCTCCTTTGATTTTCAGGATCCGATACCGGTGAAATTGCGTGTATCCGGTGCGTCGGATCTGATCTTTTGTCTTGTTGAGCTTGGGTCGTTGTCCACTGTCAATGTTTCGATCCGAATCCCGGAAGCGCTCAGTATCAGGAAAGAGATCTTGTCCGTTGGGAGGATGATCTGTGAGCTTCCTGTGGTCCGGATGGAAGGCATCTCCCATATCATTGTCACACCACAGTCCGGGTTTTATTCGCTGTTGCAAGACCGCGGAATGGCGGAAGAAACAGTAAAAGACTGGTGCGGTCAGTTGGCGGCTGATGGTCTCGGGATCATGTTTTATAATGATACGGGGACTGTCTGCAAACTGGATCCGCTCGTTTACGTTCCCGCCTGCGGGACCACCTTTTGGGAAAATTCCTGTGCAAGCGGAACAGCTTCTGTCGGGATGTGGCTTTCTGATGAAAACGCATCTCCGGTTTCTCTAATGGTTCAGGAACCGGGCGGATGCATCCGTGTAAATGCTGACAGGGCCAAATCTGAGACGTTTCTGAATGAAGAAATCCGTTTTCTCGGGTTTTATCCCGCTGGCGAATGATGTGCTGATTCAGGTCGTGAAAGGCTTTTGTCATGAATAAAGAAGATATTCGTCAGTTCCTGGAGAAAAGCAATATCAAATTTGAATGGGTCGGGCATAAGGCTGTTTATAACATGCAGGAGATGGCGGAGGTTGAGCTGCCTCATCCGGAAGCTGAAGCCAAAAACTTCTTTGTGAGGGACGATAAGAAACAGAATTATTATCTGCTCACGGTCAGAGGGGATAAACATGTTGATCTGAAAGAATTCCGGGAGAAATACGGCACAAGGCGGCTTTCCTTTGCTTCCGATGAGGATCTGATGGCGATTCTGAAGCTCATTCCCGGAGCGGTCACGCCGCTGGGGCTGCTCAATGACGAGGCGCGGAAGGTGATCTTTTATCTCGATGAATCGTTTCTGACGGCAGTCGATCTGATCGGGATCCATCCCAATGACAATACCGCGACAGTCTATCTCAAGCCGGCGGACCTTGTGAAAATAATTGAAGACCATGGGAATCCGGTCCATTATTTCTAAAATATTGCGCCGACCTTTGGATTAAATCTCAGACGCATAAGATTCGTAACGTTTTGCGGGTTTCTTTAATCTTATTTCTTATTTCCTATTTCTTATTTCTATAATTTTTGTGGTAAAATCAAATCGTTAAGAAAAATCTCTCTAAGAGAGTTCGTTTATAAATTAATTTAATGCCAGGAGGGAAATCAATTCGATGGCACATAAATGGGTATATTTATTCAATGAAGTAAAAGACGCTGAAGCCTATGTCGGCGGAGATTGGGAAGATGTCCGCGGACTGTTGGGCGGTAAAGGCGCCAACCTTGCCGATATGGCTCGCATCGGTGTCCCGGTTCCTCCGGGATTCACAGTTACCACAGAAGCCTGTAACTATTATTCAGCAAACGGCGAATTTCCGGAAGGTCTGTGGGATCAGATGATGACCGCATTGGCCGAAGTTGAAAAACAGGCCGGAAAGAAATTCGGCGATCCGAAGAATCCGCTCCTGGTCTCCTGCCGTTCCGGCGCGAAATTCTCCATGCCGGGCATGATGGACACCGTTCTGAACATCGGTTTGAACGATGAAACCGCTGCCGGTATGGTCGAACTGACCGGTAACGAACGTTTCGTTTATGACTCCTATCGCCGTCTGGTTCAGATGTTCGGTTCCGTCGTTCTGGAAATCCCGGATGAAGCTTTTGAAGGTCCGATGGATGAATTCAAATCCTCCAAGGGTTACAAGCTTGACACCGAAATGTCTGCTGCCGACCTGAAGGAACTGAAGGACATCTTCAAGGCTGTTGTCAAGAAGGAAAAGGGCTTTGACTTCCCCGCTGATCCGTTTGAACAGATGAGACTGGCTACCATCGCTGTTTTCCGCTCCTGGAACGGCGCCCGCGCAGTTGCCTACCGGAAAGAAGAAGGTATCCCGGATGATCTGGGTACCGCTGTCAACATCGTGACCATGGTCTTCGGTAACATGGGTAACGATTCCGGTACCGGTGTTGCGTTCACCCGCAACCCGATCAACGGTGAACACAAGGTTTACGGTGAATATCTGCTGAACGCTCAGGGTGAAGATGTTGTTGCCGGTATCCGCAACACTGAAAAACTCGAAACCATGAAGAACGTCATGGAAAGCGTTTACAACCAGTTCATGGACATTACCAAGAAACTTGAAAACCACTATCGCGATATGCAGGATGTGGAATTCACCATCGAACATGGCAAACTGTGGATGCTCCAGACCCGCAATGGTAAACGCACTGCTGACTCCGCCGTGAAGATCGCTGTCCAGATGGTCAACGAAGGCCTGATCAGCAAGGAAGAAGCTGTCAAGCGCGTCACCACCAAACAGATCGATGCCCTGCTCCACCCGCAGTTCGACCCGGCTGCCCTGAAGAAGGCGAAAGTCCTGACTTCCGGTGTCAATGCCTCCCCGGGTGCCGCTATCGGCCAGATTTATTTCGACGCTGACAAAGTTGTTGAAATGCACAATGATTACAAGCAGGACTGCATCATGGTCCGCCCGTTCACCAAACCGGATGATGTCCATGGTATGCTCTCTGCCAACGGTATTCTGACCTCCGAAGGCGGCGCCACCAGCCACGCGGCTGTTGTTGCCCGTCAGTTCGGTGTCCCGTGTGTTGTCGGTGCTTCCAGCGCTGTCATCGACATGGAAAAGAAGACCCTCACCTGCGGTGATGTTGTCCTGAAGGAAGGCGACTGGATCTCCGTCGATGGTACCACCGGTAAGGCTTATGAAGGCAAGATCGCTGTCGTTACCCCGAACATCGAAGATATGCCTGAACTGAACACCCTGCTCACATGGGCTGACGAAATCGCTGACCTGCAGGTTTGGGCGAACTCCGACTACCCGCGTGATGCCCGCCGCGCCCGCTCCTTCGGAGCCAAGGGTATCGGCCTGTGCCGCACCGAGCATATGTTCTTCGAAACCGAACGTCTGCCGATCGTCCAGCGCATGATCCTGGCCAAGGATTCTGCCGGCCGTACCGCTGCCTGCGACGAACTGCTGCACTTCCAGCGCGCTGACTTCGACGGTCTGTTCGAAGCGATGACCGGCTACCCGGTGATCATCCGCCTCATCGACCCGCCGCTCCATGAATTCCTGCCGTCTGCCGACGAACTGAAGGAAAAGATCCTGACCATCAAGGTCTCCAAAGAATTCGATAAGACCATTGATGATTCCGAACTTCCGGAACTGGAAACCATGCTCGCCGCTGTGGAAGCTCTCCACGAATCCAACCCGATGATGGGTCTGCGTGGTGTCCGCCTTTCCATCCACTTCCCTGAAATCGTCAAGATGCAGGTCCGCGCTATCATCGAAGCTGCCTGCGACGTCAAACTCCGCGGTTTCGATCCGCACCCGGAAATCATGATCCCGCTGACCGGTACTGTCCGCGAACTGAAGTTCATCCAGCCGCAGCTCGAAGAAATCGCGAAGCAGGTTATGGCTGAAAAGGGCATTGAAGTTGACTACATGTTCGGTACCATGATCGAAATCCCGCGTGCCGCAGTGACCGCCGGTGAGATCGCTGAAGTTGCTGAATTCTTCTCCTTCGGTACCAACGACCTGACTCAGATGACCTTCGGTTACTCCCGTGACGATGCTGAACGCAGCTTCCTGGCTGAATACGTTGACAAGGGCATCCTCACTGAGAACCCGTTCCAGCATCTGGACCGCAAGGGCGTCGGCGAACTGATGCGCCACGCTATCCAGGAAGGCCGCAAGACACGACCGGAACTGAAGGTCGGTATCTGCGGTGAACATGGTGGTGATCCGAGCTCCATCGAATGGTGCCATATCATTGGCAACAACTACGTGAGCTGCTCACCGTTCCGTGTCCCGGTTGCCCGCCTCGCTGCCGCCCAGGCCGCGATTGACAACCCGCGTGCATAATTTGTTTGTGAAATAACTTTATAGAGGTTGTTCCAATCGGAACGACCTCTATTTTTATTTAATAAAGTAATTCCGGGGATTTTATTCTGATTATTAAACGATAAATATACTAATTTATTTATATATTTAAATAAATTGGTATAATTTTTAAAGTATGTAATAAGTATGAAAAAAATTTTTCATCCGTCATGCAGGGGAAAACCCCGGAAAGGTTATTTTATACGATGGAAAAGGAATTTACAGAAAAACTATTTTCAAGTCAATTGGATCGCCTTGCGGAAGAGTTTCCCCTGAATAATGCCATTACCTGTGAAAACAAAACGATTACCTATTATCAAATGAAAGAATATGCAGATGCAGCTTCATTGAAACTCCTCAGAGCGGGAATGAAAAAAGGTGATAAGGTTATACTGTGGGGATTTAACTCTATTGAATGGATAATCAGCTTTTGGGCTGTTACACAAGCCGGAGGAATTGCTGTCCTGATGAATTATGGACTTATCCCGGCTGATGTTACCGCGCTTACACGAATGGTTAGTGCCTCTTTTGGCATTATCGGGGATAATGCGGTGACTAAAAAAAATCCCGGGCTCTCAATCAATGCGCTCGTTATTGGCGGGGTTGACGAGGATCATATTTTTTCAATTAATGAGCTGAGTTATTTATCAAACGATTCCGAGAAAGCTGAAGATATACAACTTCTTGTACGGGCAAAGAAATCGGTTGACAGGAAAGATTCTCAAGTTATCATCTTTACGACAGGATCATCCTCAGAACCAAAAGCTGTTCTGCTTTCCTCATTTAGCATCCTCAGCGATGTTGATGGAATAGTGGACATGATTGGATCAGGATCCGGTGATACTTTTTGCCTGGCCCTTCCTCTTTATCACAGTTATGGAATGATCATGGCCTTGACATACATGGCAATGGGGAAACATGTTTATTTATCACATCTTTTGAAACCTGATATATTAATAAATCTGATTGCTGAAAATAGAGTTCTGGATATCAGTTCCGTCGGTGCTGTTTATAAAATGATGGTGAATCTGCCGGATTTTGATAATAAAATTGCAGGAAAAATACGCAGATGCGTTGTCGGAGGAAGCTTTAACTCTCCGGCTGATATGATCCATTTGGAGAAAAAATTCAACGGAGCCGTATTTCTGCTCGGATATGGACAAACAGAATGTTCTCCCGCAATTTCCGTGGAGGTCGAATCAGATCCTCTTGAAAACAGAATTTGCAGCGTCGGGCATCCGTTTCGCAATATTGATGTAAAAATAATGGGTGATGACGGAGTATTTTTACCTGATGGTGAAGTTGGCGAAATTGTTGTGAAAGGTCCGATCCTGATGAACGGATATCTTGGACTTCCGGCAGATGAACAGCCAATCGATAAAAACGGATGGCTTCATACAGGGGACCTGGGGAAATTTAATGAAAACGAAATGCTCGAATTTTCCGGACGCATAAAGGACATTATTAACCGCGGCGGAGAAAACATTTCTCCTATTGAAATCGAGCGCGCGATCCTCTCTGAACACGGAATCAGGGAAGTTAAAGTTATGGGCTGCCCGCATCCGATTTTTGGAGAAAGTGTGGAAGCCTGCATCGTTTTGAAAAATGATACATTTGACGAAGCAAATATGCGTGAAGTGCTGAAAAACAAGCTTGCCCCATACAAAATACCGGCTCATTTCTTCATTTATGACGCATTTCCTCTGAGTGAAAACGGAAAGCTGGATCAAAGGCGGCTGCGGGCTGACATGATAGAACGCCTGTCGGCATTGAGTGCATAACGCAAAAGACTGTAATATTACTGCCGGATACATTGTTTCATATGCATAACATGTGTTTTCGGCAGTAATATTGCTTATATATCAGCAAAGATTTCAATGTCAGTTGGTTTTTCTTAATTATTGAACATACATTACATAAACACCGTCTGAGATTTTTTTTCAGCTATTTGTTATGTATGCCAGCGTGAGTTCAAAAGTGTTTTTCAGACCTTCTATATGCGTCCGCTCATAGCCATGGCTGTTGGCTGTACCCGGGCCGATAGCCGCATGCCGAATGTCATAACCGGCAGCAACTGAGGTATCGCCATCGGTACCGTAGTGAGGTGTGAAGACGTCAACGACATAACCGATTCCGGCTTCACGAGCGATGTTCCGCAGTTCATTTGTCATTTCATAATGATAAGGGTAGCGGCTGTCTTTAGCAAAAATAGAAACCAGATGCTCTTCGGAATTCTGTTCAGGTCCGGTAGGAGCGATATCGATAGAAAGAATATCCTTTACATCGGAAGGCAGCCAGGTGGTGCCGTGTCCGATTTCCTCGTAACAGGAAAAATACGCATAGACCTTGCGGACAGGTGTAATATTCTGATCCCGGAGCGTTTTCATTACGTTAAACAGAGCAGCGGCACAGGCTTTATCATCGACGAAGCGGCTTTTGATGTACCCGTTGGACATGGTGAAGCGCGGTTCCAGTGCGATCATGTTGCCGGTTTCGATGCCTAAAGCTTTTGTGTCGTCAGCATTGTGAACAGGCATATCCAGGACGACGCAGATATTTTTTCGGAAATCACCCAGAGTGGTGCGGATCTCTTCTTCGGTAACGTGGATGGAATTTGGTGTCCGGCAAACGGTGCCGGTATATACTTTTCCATCACCAGTGTATACACGTACATTTTCACCGACACAGTACACGGGATATAGCCCGCCGACCGGGCATACATTGAGCGTACCGTCAGCGTTGATGTGCCGGACCATCAGACCGATGTCATCCAGGTGCGCCGCAATCGCGAGTGCATTGCCTTCTCCGCCGAGGTCCGCAAGAATTCCGCCTTTGTGCGTGACGACATATGGAAAACCAAGGCGTTCAATTTCGCTGATGACCCAATTTTGGATCTCCCGGAATTGTCCGGTAGTGCTGTCGATCGCCAGCAGTGATTTGAACGTATCAATGACGTAGTTTTCATCAAAATAAGACATTATTTGCTCCAGTATTCAAAAGTGAACTGCAGACTTATTACCGAAAGAGGAACAGCCAGCCGACCAGACAGATAATGCCGAGCGCAATGAGTGCCGCCGGAATGAAAGTGATTAGCCCGGCGAGGATCATGGCAAGGGTATCGTTCTTCTCGAGTTTATCCGAGATGTTTTCGTCATCATATGCCAGATCGCGTCCCTGCATCTGTTCTTTTTGAAAGGCTTTCGCCCGGTCGTATTTCCCTCGAAACATCATAACAGCAATCAGTAATCAGTGGTCAGCAAAGTTATAAACACTGATTACTGACCACTGGTCTCTCTAATTTCCTAAAATGTGGTGGCAGGCGACAAAGTGGTTCGGAGCGGCTTCAACCCATTCCGGAATCTGGTGCTTGCAGATTTCGGTGCAGTATTTGCAGCGTGTGTGGAATTTGCAGCCGTTCGGCGGGTTGACAGGACTTGGAATATCCCCTTCCAGAATCTGCATTTCTTTGCCGTTAACCACATCCGTGGTAGGGATCGCGTTCATCAGCGCTTCGGTATAAGGATGAAGCGGATGGTCAAAGATCTCCTGCGAATCCGCAAGCTCCACAAGATTTCCGAGGTACATCACACCGATCCGGTTGGAGATATACTTCACAACGGACATGTCATGGGTGATGAAGAGGTACGTGAGATTCTGCTGCTCCTTGAGATCCTGCAGCAGGTTGAGAATCTGAGACTGAATAGAAACATCCAGCGCGGAGACAGCTTCATCACAGACCACAAAGCGCGGCTGGACCGCCAGGGAACGGGCAATACCGATACGCTGCCGCTGGCCGCCGGAGAATTGATGCGGATAGCGGTGCACGAAATATGGCTGCAAACCGGCATCATCCATGACTTTGAGGATATATTCCTGCATCCGTTCATCCGCTTTTTTGAAATATTTATGCGCAAACAGACCTTCGGAGATGATTTGCCCGACAGTCATGCGGGGATTCAGGGAAGAATACGGATCCTGGAAAATCATCTGCAGATCGGTACGCAGCAGGCGGATCTCCTCATAATTGAGGCGGGCAAGGTCGATCCCGTCATCACGAAATCCTTCCAGCCGCTGAAATTCCGCGTTGTCTTTGTACGCTTTGCGCATATCTTCTATTCGGTTTTCAGCTTGTTCCAGTTCCTTACGGATGCCGTCTATCCTGCTTTGAATTTCACTTGTTTTGGCTTTGGCTTTTTGAACTTTATTTTCCTCAGATGCTGAACCATTTCCCGCTTCTTTAGCTTTTTTCAGTTCAAATTCCGCGTCAGCAAGGTTCAAATTGGCTTCTTCAAGGGCGATGTCTTCTTTGTGAAGCCGGACACTGATCTTATATACATTGCTGAAGGCATCAATCACCGGCTTTGTGTCATCCGCAAGGATGAAGCCGCCCAGAAGATTGGTCATATCCAGGAAAATATCGTTGGCAGCTTTTCGGGCCGCATCAAGTTCATTGCGTTTCTGATATTTTTCCTTGCCATCGGGCAGAGCTTCGTATTCTTTTTCAATGGCATCCCGTTTCTGTTCCAGTTCAGCCAGCTTTTTCTTGTTTTTATCCAGATTTTTGATGGTCTTTTCCACATATTTAGGAGCCAGATCATAAAGTGACCTGCCATAATACATGGTGCGTCCATCGGTTTGTTTATACAGCTGCAAAAGGGTGCGGCCGAAGGTTGATTTCCCGCAGCCGGATTCGCCGACTAAGCCAAGTGTTTCACCCTCGTAAATATCAAGGGTAATGCCGTCATTGGCTTTGACGTATAAGCCTTTGGCTTTCAGCGGAAAGTACTGTTTGAGGTTGCTGATTCGTAAGAGCGGCTTTTTGGTGTTATTTTGCGAGTCTTGCATGACGCTCCTCCTTGTTTGCGTGGAAACAGCGGACCTGCTGTCCCGGCATAACTTCCTTCAATTCAGGTTCTTCTTCAATACATTGTTCTGTACAGTATTTGCAGCGGGGACCGAACTTGCAGCCTTTCGGAAGGTCCAGCGGGTGCGGTACTGCTCCGGGAATGGCATCCAGACGTTCATTTGCCGGTGTATCCAGCCTTGGAATGGAAACCATCAGTCCTTCGGTGTAAGGGTGAGAAAATACGGATTTTGTGAAGATGGTCCGTGCCGGTGCCATTTCCACAACCTGTCCGCAGTACATTACCGCCACATCGTCAGCCATCTGGGCAATTACGCCGAGGTCATGGGTGATGAAGAGGATAGATGTCCCGTGTTCCCGTTTGAGGTCATTCATCAGTTTCAGGATCTGCGCCTGAATGGTTACATCCAGGGCAGTGGTCGGTTCATCTGCGATAAGCAGCTTCGGCCGGCAGGCGAGTGCCATGGCAATCATCACACGCTGGCGCATCCCGCCGGAAAGCTGATGAGGATACTGTTTTGCGACGGTTTCCGGGTTTGGAATTTTGACATCCTTCAGCATTTCAATTACATGGGCGGAGGCTTCCTTTTTATTCATACCCTGATGAATGATAAAAGGCTCGGAAACCTGTTTATCAACAGTGAATACCGGATTTAATGATGTCATCGGCTCCTGAAAAATCACGGAAATATCGTTGCCGCGAATCTTTTGGATCTCTTTGATCGGAAGCCTGGTCAGCTCTTTTCCATCGAAATAGATTTCACCGGAATCAATATAACCGTTCCCGTCAAGCAGCTGAAGAATGGACATGGCAGAGACGGATTTCCCTGATCCGGATTCCCCGACAACGCCCAGCGTTCGTCCTTCATCCACACTGTAGGAAACGCCGTTGACAGCTTTTACGATCCCTTTTTTCGTTTTAAAGAAGGTATGCAGATCTTTTAATTCAAGCAGTGTTGTCATCTTTCATTCCTCCTTATCGTTCTGTACTCTTCGGGTCAACCGCGTCGCGCAGACCGTCGCCAATCATGTTGATGCAGATGGTGCAGACACCGAATATTGCTGCCGGGAAAACCCACTGCCACCAGTATTGCTGAATAACGATGGAGTTGTTAGCTCCCTGAAGCAAGTTACCCCAGGTAGGAGTCGGAAGCGGAATGCCGAACCCCAAATAACTTAATGTAGATTCGGTCAGCATACAGGTTGCAAAGTCCAGCGTGAGGGAGACCAGCAAAAGGGACATAACATTCGGCAGAATGTGACGGAAGACGATGCCGCCTTCACGAATGCCCATGGCTTTGGCTGCTGTCACATATTCCATTTCACGCTGAGCCAGAATCTGTGCGCGGATCAGACGGCACATCCCTGTCCAGGAGAGGACACCCAGAACAACCATGATGAGGTACATACGCTGTGTCGGATCCAGACGGGAACCGATAACAGCGGAAAGGATCATGGCGAAGGGGATGAACGGCAGACCGCCGACAATTTCAGCAATACGCATTATGATCAGGTCTGTCGTTCCGCCAAAGTAACCGGCCAAACCACCGAGAACGATCCCAATAAATGCCGCGATGATCACAGAAATTGCACCGACTGTCATGGTAATGCGTCCGCCGTTGACGATTCGGGTGAGCATATCACGTCCAAGCCCATCTGTACCCAGAAGGAAGCCTTTCAAGCCCCAGGTTATCACAGAGCCATCATTCATGACGGCATAGTTCTGAAAGTTTCCGGTATAGATTTCTTTGATGTTTTCATTTTTGCGCAGTGAAGCAGGAACATCTGTCTGGTGATATTTATTGGAACCCCAGGAGAGTATTTCTCCGTCTTCAAGCCATGCAACATAATGGAAACGTCCGCCGTATAGTTTTTTGACCGGAGCGGAAAACTCAGGTATGTTTCTTTCACCATTCTTTGCGTTGCCCCAGACAACGACTCTGCCATCGGCTGTGACTGCGGCAACGGTGGAGCTGGTGGAAGCAATATCCACAACCTGGGTGTCTTTCAGTTCAGCCGGGATGGCAGCAAAAGCGGAACCTTTGTCTTTATAACCGGTATAAGCGACTGTACCATCCTTGAGCAGGCAGATATATTCATTGGACGTCAATGCAACTTTGGCGATATTTCCCTGATACTGCTTGCGCATCTTAATATCGGCCAGATTGGAATTACCCCAGAGGTAAAGTGTACCATCGGAAGAAAGTGCGGCGGAGAATTGGTTGCTGGCTTCAAGCTGGATGATATTCCAACTCTCATCCGGCTTTTTCATGCCTTTTTTCATCTCACTGGTGAAGTTACCCTGCTGTAGCCTTGTGTTACCCCAAACGTAAAGCTGCTGATTTTCATCCATGGCAACCACATGGTCATCACCGGCGGCAAACATCACCAGATCCGCATTTTTGACTTCATCCGGAATGTTAGCAATATCGATCTTTTCAGTGATCCTGGTGTGGCCCCATGTGTAGATCTCGCCATCTGTATCGACCGCGACACCATAGGTGCGGCCGGCAGCAATATCGCGGATTTTCCCTTTCAGCGCAGAGGGAATACTCATCATGTTATTGCTTGGAGGCAGGTTGACCAATGTAGAATCCTGGTCGGAAAGGTCCAGTACCCAATAACGCGGACCAATCAGAACAAAAAGGAAGACGAGGATAAATCCTGTTAGACCGACCCGAACGGTGTGCTTGGCAAAGAAATTCTTTGCCATGGTCTTGAAGGGCGTTTCGACCTGTTCTTCCTGCATGATGTCCCGTACTTCCTGATCGGAACCGTGAAATGCACGTTTGAACCAGCGGGACAGGAAAAATTCGTTTTTCTTAGCCATTTTCTTATCCCTCCTATTATTTATCCACACGAACGCGGGGATCTACAAATCCGTAGCTGATATCGATCAAAAGACTTCCGACCAGAGAAACGATCGAGTAAAACATCTGAATCGCAAGGACCAGTTCAAAGTCCAGGTTGTTCAGCCCCTGCCAGTAAAGCCGCCCCATACCGTTCAGGGAAAATGTATTTTCGATGATCACGGAACCGGAGAAAATACTGAGGAACCAGCCAAGGATGGAGGTGATGACGGGGAGCAGTGCATTGCGCCATGCATGGGAATAAATGACGACTTTTTCTTTCAGACCTTTGGCACGGGCGGTGCGGATGTAGTCCATTGAAAGGGCATCGATCATGGAAGAACGGACATATCGGGTCATACCGCCGAGAGAACCAAAGGTCATGACGATGACAGGAAGAGTAATGTGGTAAAGCATGTCCACAAACTCTTGCCATTTGTTCGCGTAAGTCATACCCGGGGTTTTTGTGCCCATGATCGGGAAAATGCGCCATATGACACAGAAGAGGAACATGAAAACCAGCGCGATGATGTAGACCGGGATACTGTACCCCAGCATGGTAACCACCTGTGTTGCACCGTCAAAGCGTTTTCCTTTGTGGACAGCGCAATAAATGCCGAGCGGAATTGTGATCCCGAGGGAAAGTATGGTGGAAAATATATTGATGAAAATGGTGTTCCCCATCGGTGCTTTGATGACTTCGATAACTCCGCGTTTATAAAGGTTGGAATAACCGAAATTGCCCTGGACAATACCATTAAATGTACCGTCAACATCTTTCCACAAGCCCATCCAGCGCAGATATCGGACCACCAGAGGGTCGTCTAATCCCATCCGTTGACGTGTCTGTTTATACAGTACTTCATATTCATCCGCTTTCAAACCCTGCCGCAGCGGCTCCAATTCCTGCCGGGCGGGATCTGTCGGAATCAGGTTATACAGCGCATACATCAGAAATGACAGAATTAGGAAAACGACAACGATGTATCCGCAGCGTTTAAGTATATATTTTCCCATATGCCCCCTTTCCTGAAAATAAGAAATCAGAAATAAGAAATAAGAAATAAATTGCCAACGGTCATTATATTTTTTCGTATTTCATATTTCTGATTTGAAGAAAGCAGGGGCATTTGCCCCTGCTTTCGTAAATTACGGATTAGTCAGCGATTTTCGCGTAGACAATGGCGTTTTCGAATGACCAGTAGGAGGTCTGTTCGTAGTCTTCAAGCCAATCCGGGAAAACGGAGACATAGATGTTGGAATAAAGCGGAACTTCCGGCAGAAGTTCGTTCCACAGCTGGATGAACTGTTCCCAGATTTCCAGATATTTTGCATCATCGCCGGCTTCGACACCATAGACCATATCCATGGTCAGCTTGTCAAGGGTTTCATCAAAGATGAAGTTGGTGTTATAGCCCTGTTCGACGAGTGCCGGATCCAGAGTAAAGTCATAGGAGCGGTCATAAACCGGAGTGCTCCAGTTGGAAGCCAGGTTGAACATACCGTAGGTCTTAATACCGTACTGAGCGCCCTGAGAGACATCGCGGTACATGTAGTTGAGCAGTTCGGAGAAGGTCATAACATTCTGGTTGATCTTCATACCGGCTTCGGCAGTCTGGGTACCGTTGGCGAGCATAACGCTCAGCAGGTCGGAAACAGAGTTGCCTTCGGAGGAGGACCATTCGATGATAAGAGGCATCAGGATGGTGCCGTCGGCGAGCTTCACATTGTGCTTGTAATCGCCGGCTTCTTCTTCGGTGACTTTCTTATAGCGGATGCCTTCAACATAGTCATTGCCTTCGGCGTCATATACCCAGCCGTCAGCGATGAGTTCTTCAACAGCGGCTTCCGGATTATAAGCATAGTTGTTCAGGTTCTCATCGAGCCATTCTTCGGCTTCCTGAGCCATCCACATGGCGGTGCCATAAGGACCATTGACAACGCCGCCCCAACCTGCGCAGAAGGTATTGGCGAATTCATTGCGGTCAAGCAGCTGGGCAACAGCGTGGCGGACTGCTTCGAACTGAGTGGGGCCGAAGTCGCACTGGAACATGATCTTACCATAACCGGGGCGGTCGAACTGAACATAGTCAAAGCCATAACCGAGCTTTTCTTTGTTAGCTTCGTCTTCGATGATGTCCATGGCGGTGTTGACCTGTTCACCATCGGTGATGGTGTCGTAGAAGTTGAATGCACCGGTCTTCAGAGCGTCTGCCCAGGTGGCGTCTTCAGCTCTGGTGATGACGATCTTTTCAATAGAAGGTTTCTGACCTTCATAGTTACCCGCATAGTTCGGGTTCAGTTCCAGAGTGGCCTGCTTGGAAGACTGATCGAATTCAACGAGGTTGTATGGGCCGGCGGAAACGCGTTCCGGAGAAGCCATAAAGCGGGCTGCAGTAAAGGTTTCTTCGACAGCGTCTTTTGTGAAGCCTTCGAAGTAAACACCTTCGCCGTCATCTTTCAAAGCAACACTGTCACCGAGCCAGAAGTCCATATCGAACGCGGTGAAGGCTGCATAGGTGATGTCGTAGTAGTACGGAACTTTATCGGCAACGATCTGGACAGACAGGGTGTTGTCATCCAGGATGCGCAGACCGCTGATGGTGGGTGCGGTGCCGTCAAAGTATTCCTGCCCACCGACGATGGTCAGATAAGCGGTGACTTTGGCGCCCAGTTCATTGGCAACCGGGGAGCAGCCGAAAGCGCTGGTCCAGACAAAGTCTTCAATGGTGATGGCTTCGCCATTGTTGAAGACGAGACCGTCATTGATTTTCACGGTGTAAGTCTTGGTACCGTCTTCGTTCATTTCGCCCTGAACATCAGCAGCAACTGTCGGGTTGACAATATATGCGCCTTCTTTGTTCATAACGACGGTGGTGCAGTCATCAGTCATGCGGCGGATCATGGCATCCGTGGCATTGTTGGTGAACCAGCCATCACTGGCGGAAAAATCGCCGCCAATTTCTGTGCTGGCACCGTAAATAAGCTGGTGAGCATCTTCCGCGGAGACCGCTGCGAAGCTCAGAAGCATAACGGCTGCTAACAGCATTGCAATAAATTTCTTCATAATTTTTCCTCCTGAAAAAATATATAAAAGTATGGAACAGAAAAAATCTCTCCCATACCTGTTTCACAACTTTTTAAACGATGATCAGAAAATAAAGTTTGTAATCTGACATATCTTTTCTCAGTAATGATCGTTCCACAGTTTTTAAATTCAATATTTGTCAATAGTTTTTAAATATTTGGTATTCTACCATAAAAAAACGGGATTGTATAGTCATTCGCCCCGTATTTCGCAAAATCTCAATATAAAAATATTTCTGCGGAAGCTATCCGGTTATGGCGAGCAAAAGACAAATCTCCTATTGGTATTGATATTCAACATGACTCAAACGAACTGCTCGCGCGGCATCAACCTTATTAAAAAAGCATATAGCCTTATTGAAAAACTGTGCTCTGCAGGATCTAACGAATAATAAAATAGATATTCTAATAGTTCGTAATAAAAATTATACATTATTGTGTAAAATTGTCAAGAGGAAAAGTAATAGAAAAATATTAATATTTATAAAGTGAGTTCTTACAGGAGGGGAAACAGCCTGTACCGGGTTTTTTGCTGCGGCAGGAGTCAATAATGTTCTGAAGCAAATTGCCGGCTTGCAATGTCATGTACTTTCGCGAAAATTTCATCAAAAAGTGAATGGTGATATAATTCCGCCTATCAAAAATGTCAGGTGTAATCAATAATCATATAAGATGCATTTTCATAATTTTGAGGATTATTTATACTTTTACCGAATAACATCCATAATTTCCACAAAATAATTTTTCGGAAAACATGGATGCGGGAATTTTTATATTTATTTTAGGAGAATAAATAATATGAAAAAAATGTTAGCGTTTGTGATTGTGGCTGTCTTATGCCTTTGCGGCAGCGCGATGGCACAGGAAACCTATTCCGTCGGCATCAGCCAGTTGGTTCAGCATGTTGCTCTGGATGCTGCGACCCAGGGTTTCCAGGATGCGCTGACCGAAAAGCTCGGTGACGCTGTGAAATTTGACGTTCAGAATGCTTCCGGTGATTCCAACACCTGCTCCACGATCGTCAACTCCTTTATTTCCAATAATGTCGATTTGATCATGGCAAATGCGACCCCTGCGCTGCAGGCTGCTGTTGCAGCTACCGGTGATATTCCGATCCTCGGAACCAGTGTCACCGATTACGCAACCGCTTTGGATATTGATGACTGGACCGGTTCGACCGGAATGAATGTCTCCGGTACTTCCGACCTTGCTCCGCTGAAGGATCAGGCTGCGATTTTCCAGGAACTCTTCCCGGATGCCAAGAATATCGGGCTGCTGTACTGCTCCGCGGAACCGAACTCCAAATATCAGATCGAAGTAATCAAAGAATATCTGACTGAAATGGGTTACACCTGCACAGAATTCACTTTCGCGGATTCCAACGACGTCGCTTCCGTAACACAGAATGCCGCTGATAACAGTGATGTCCTTTACATCCCGACCGACAACACTGCCGCTTCCTGCACGGAAGCGATCCGCAACGTTCTTGAACCGGCCGGCGTCCCCGCTGTTGTCGGTGAAGAAGGTCTCTGCGCCGGCTGTGGTGTCGCGACCCTTTCCATCAGCTATTATGACCTTGGTTATGCTACCGGTGAGATGGCTTATGAAATTCTCGTAAATGGCGCGGATGTTTCCACCATGGATGTTCGTTTCGCTCCGAATGTGGTCAAGAAATATAACCCTGAAATGTGCGAGATCATGGGTGTCCAGGTCCCGGAAGATTACGAAGCTATTCAATAATTAATATAAAGCTGTCAGGGATCAATGATAACGGATCATTGATCCCTGATCAAAATCATCACCTTTTTCCTGAGAAAGAAAAAAGATGATCTGTTTTCTGAGTATCATTATGTACCTGACGTCGGATCGCTGATCCGCGAAGAGCGGAAACGATAATGATTACAAAAAATGTTTAGTCCGCAGGCCGCAGTCGGTTATTGGAATACGGAAAAAGACACAATAACACACTGCTGACTGTTAACTGAAGAAACGGAGGAATGACCTATTAATATCAATGCTCTTTTCAACGCGATGCCGGGGGCCATTGCCCAGGGTTTGATCTGGGGAATCATGGCGATCGGCGTTTATATCACCTATAAAGTATTGGATTTTTCCGATTTGACTGTAGACGGGACCATGGCAACCGGCGGCGCGGTCTGTGTGATGCTCATGCTGAATGGTACCAATGTGTGGGTCGCACTGCTTTGCGCGGTATTTGCTGGGATGATCGCGGGACTTATGACCGGTCTGTTTCATACGGCGATGGGGATCCCTCCCATTCTTTCCGGTATTCTCACCCAGCTTTCACTTTATTCCATAAATCTCGCAATCATGGAATTCAAAGCGAATCAGGGCATCTCCGTGACCAAATATCCGCTGATCGTCAGTCAGCGCAATGTCCGTCAGATGAGCATTAATAACCCGATTTTCAAAACACTGATCATCCTTGCTGTTTTGATCGGTCTGCTGTACTGGTTCTTTGGAACGGAAATCGGATGCTCATTGCGTGCTACCGGCGCAAATGAAGCGATGTCCCGGGCGCAGGGGATCAATACCAGCATCGCGAAGATCATCGGTCTGATGATCGCGAACGGCATTGTCGCCCTTTCGTCTGCCCTTCTTTCCCATTATCAGGGGTTTGTGGATGTAAATATGGGCCGCGGCGCGATCGTTATCGGTCTGGCTGCGGTGATCATCAGCGACGTGTTGTTCGGGAAGATTTTCCGGAATTTTGCGCTGAAGCTTGTGGCCGTCGCTATCGGCGCCGTGATTTATTACATCGTGATCCAGATCGTGCTGTGGCTTGGGCTGAACACCAATCTGCTGAAGCTGCTCTCCGCGCTCATCGTGGCTGTGTTCCTGGCAATTCCTTACTGGAAAGCAAAGCTGGATGCCCGCAACACCGGGAAAGGAGCGTGAAGCATGCTGGACCTGAAGAATATTTGCAAAACCTTCAACGCGAAAACAGTCAACCAGAAGGTGGCTCTGAACGGCATTACGCTCCATATGGATGATGGCGACTTTGTAACAGTTATCGGCGGCAACGGCGCGGGAAAGTCAACCATGCTTAATGCCATCGCAGGCGTTTTCCCGGTGGACAGCGGCAGGATCATCATCGACGGCACGGATGTCACCGGACTGCCGGAACACCGCAGAGCCTCATTGCTCGGACGTGTTTTCCAGGACCCGATGACCGGTACCGCGGCGACCATGCAGATCGAGGAAAACCTTGCCCTTGCCGCGCGGCGCGGTGAGAAGCGTACGCTGAAAATCGGTATTACCCGTGAGGAACGGAATGTTTATCGGGAAAAGCTGGCCACACTCGGACTCGGACTTGAAGACCGCATGACCGCCAAGGTCGGGTTATTATCCGGCGGGCAGCGTCAGGCATTGACACTGCTGATGGCGACGATCAAAAAGCCGAAGCTCCTGCTTCTGGACGAGCACACCGCGGCGCTTGATCCGCACACTGCCGCAAAGGTCCTGACGCTTTCGGAACAGATCGTCACGGAAAACAAGATCATGACCCTGATGGTCACCCACAATATGCGTGACGCGATACGTTATGGAAACCGGCTGATCATGATGAATGAGGGGCGGATCATCCTTGATATTTCCGGTGAAGAGAAAAAGAATCTTACCATCGAAATGCTGATGGACGCCTTTGCTCAGGCGAGCGGAGAAACTTTCGCGAACGACAGGATTCTTTTATCGTAGCGATTCAGTTCCCGGAAAATGGTTTCCGGTTAGATTATGCAAAAAATAAAAAAGATGGTTTTTTCCATCTTTTTTATTTTATGTGTTAAAATTCAATATGGATTCAAATGATTGAAAGAGAAAGAGCTTATTTCTGTCAGGCTTATTATTGCTTTTCAACGGAGAACAGCATATGCAGAAACCTAATTTATTTAAACATGACAAAAACAAAGAAATTCCGGGATCCTCTGAAGAGGCTCAGGATGCATATGTGAATGATGAGAAAACAAATGGCGAAAATAACGGACAGATATCAGCTGAAGAAAAACGATCCAATCAGGTCACACTGAAAATCCCGGCTGATCTCAAAAAACTGACGGATGTACTCCTTTTTATTGACGATCAATTGAAAAATATCGGCTGTTCTCTCAAAACTCAGATGATGATCGATATCGTGGTTGAAGAGCTCTTTGTCAATATCGCGCATTATGCTTATAGGAACGGTATGGGGGAAGCCGTGATTTCTGTACAGAAGCATCTCGATCCGGCCGAAATTATCATAGAATTCCGGGATAATGGAATTCCCTTTAATCCGTTGGAAAAAGAAGACCCGGATGTGACGCTTTCCGCGGAGAAACGAAAAATCGGTGGACTCGGGATCTTTATGGTCAAAAAGAACGTGGACGATATCAAATACCGCCGTGAAAATGGCCAGAATATATTGACGATCATGAAGAAACTCTGATACAGTCCGATCCTGAGAAAGCAGTGCGCTTCTCCTGTTCTGAATAAATAATATGCAGCGGAACCAAAACCCCGCTGCATATTCTACTATAAGAGCTCACCTTGCATTCCGGAGGGCATGCTTCGCAAGGCGCGGGATCGAAAGTTCGTGTGTTTACGAAAGCCGCAGTCTGCTGCCCCATACCCCCGCTGTGTTTTTGGGCTCACCCGTAAAAAGCGGTGGTTACCTTTTTTGATGCTTCAGATCATCTCCCGCATCACGGGAAGAAATCAGAGATTGCTCTGCCTTCCCTCATTACCCTCAGCCGGCCGAAGAATTCGTATAGTCAGGAGGAAGCTCGATGCCGATCTCAACATTTACCAGACTGCCGATCAATTCAGCTGCCTCTCCCTCAAAAAATCCGGTTTTATAGTAGCCGATCGAGACGGTAAGGTCACTGACGACAGCGTTTTCCCCTTCTCCCGTGTCCCCGTTCATACCGCTGTTGATGTCAACGGAAATGACGAAAGTGTCGGGTGAAGCCTCATGCGCATAATTGATTTCAGCGATAACGGCCGCAATTGAATCCCTGGGCGTCCCGCTGAATCCTGTCCCGAGCAGGCAGTCCACGATGATCTGATAAGCTTCAAAATCAACATCATCGGTACCGTACATCAGGACAGGGACATCTTTTTCCCTGCATTGCTCAAAATAATATGCGCCGTCTTCGGAAAACTTCTCCGAGACACGCAGCACGGTAACGTCGAGATCCCTGTCTTTCATAATAGAAGCAAGCGCATATCCGTCTCCGCCGTTGTTCCCGGGACCGCAGGCGACCAGTATTTTCGCGTCTGCCCAGCCCGGGTAGGAGTCAAATACTCCCTGTGCGGCTCTTCTCATCAGTTCCCGGGATGGCGTCCCCATGGCGATGGTGTACTGATCTGCTTTGCGCATCTCTTCTACGGATAAAATGATCATTTGCGGTCCTTTCTGTTAATGGTTCGCTGTCAGTCCGCTGATGAGAAGAATCAGCGGAGAATTCCAATAAATGCAGATCTCATTGGTCGAATAGCTCTGGTCGCTGTCCGCGTAGCGTTTAGCCGGTGCGGAATCTGCGAGCACGCTTTGCGCGTAGGGATCTTCAAGGCTGCTGTCAGGGCCTCCTACCAGCATACCCGGCACCGGGGCTCCAAACGCGATGGAGGGACGGTGATGCGGATGCTCCGGACTTTTTGCTCCGAACCCGGTGACATAGCAATATCCGGTGGCGTTCTCTCCCAGGAGGTAATCCAGCTGACGGGAAGCATCTTCCCGTAAACTCTCATCTTCCAGAACTGACGCACCGATCAGGAGCATTACGCCGTCGTTTGCTATGCCCATGTTGGATCCCCATTCATAATTATCGGTCCGGTTGACGGCATAGGGATGAGAATGGATAACAGCACCTGCCTTGGCGGCAGCGTCCCTGAGCAGATTCAGGGCAGGTCCATATGCTTCATCATCTTTGCTGAGGTTTGGATCCGTCAGCACGGCATATAAGCCATATCCGCCTGCTTCCACCCAGCCAAATTCTGCCGTGACCCTGCCTGAGGTCAGTGATTCAAGGACGGCCAGACGGTATTTGTCTTCTCCCGTCACACGGGCTAATTCAGCTGCTGCCCAGAAACGTTCATCATCACACTTCCCGTCCGGATATTCTCCGGTCGTGACGTCCGGCGGATTGGTGAATCCGGGATCGTTTTTATGCTCTTCAAGGTAATCCCAGGCCCGTTCCGCGGCGTTTTTGAACGTCTCGCTGTATTCTTCAAGCTCCGGAATCCCGGATCCGGAATAAATTCTGGCTGCCAGTGCCATGACAGCGGCAAAATCTCCGGTCGCGGTATTTGAGATCGGAAGGACGACCATCTGATCGGTCTCTTCCTGCGGTTTGACGAAACCGGGGAAGCCGCGTCCTGTCACTTTGTGATAAACGCCGCCGTTTTCTGCCTGCATTTTGAGCATCCATTCAAGCTCATAAAGCACTTCCTGAAGACGGTCATCGATCCCGTCACCGCTTTCAGGTATATCGATATTATCGATAAGCACCGGGTTCATCTCATAACTGAGCAGGAGGTCTGCCGCGGTTTTTGCGCCGGGGACAATATAACGGCCGTAATCACCCGCGTCATGCCACCCGCCGCTCACGTCGATCAGCTGATCGGTCCCGTAGATCAGGGCAAGATCACTGTGGCAGGCAGGATGCGCGTAAAGTCCGGCATGAGCGCTGCCCAGCTCCGAGCCGCAGCGCTGCAGATACAGCATCCGCAGGCTTTCTTTCAGCAGATTCTCATATACATCCTCACCGACCGGGAATACAGGGGAAACTGCCCCATCTGAGGTTTGAAGTACATATTCTCCCTCCCGGTCTAACGCGGAAAAATCCGCGACGCGGTCGATTTCACCGGCATAAGGATTGTCAACAGGCGCTGAGAGCGTCCCTTCCAGGACGGTTTCCCCTGTGGCATTATCGATGATGGCAAATGATTCAGCATCAGAACCGGCAATGACAGCTGTTTTGGGGTTGCCGGGCAGATACCCTTCCTGGTTGAGCCGGATGGGATCATTTTCTGCCTCAGCTGAGCTGATCACGGTATTTGCTGTATCCTTTACTGTCAGGGAAAAATTATCGAAATAAACCTGATGCGGTGCGATGTCCTCCGGCTGCAAACCGGATGCTGTCATCGTATCGGTAATGCCCATGTTTACACACAGACGCGGGGCGGGATCACTGGCTTCCCCCATAACAAACGGGAAGCTGAAATGCTGCGGTTCTTCCGAAACCGTAATGTTCTGTTCAAAATAGGCGTGATAATCACCACCGTTGAGCTGGATCCGCACGAACATATCACGCGGCAGGGTGGAGTGTGCGTCAAAGCTGAGAACATATTCACACCCTTCGAACAGTTTGAATCCATCGTAATAAGGCTGGATCGCGTGGGTGACTCGGCCGATCTTGCTGACGTCTACCAGAAGCTCTCCGTCTGCAATGCTGATGGCGGCATTTCCGCCGCTTTCCTTATAGAGCTGAAACTTCAAAGGTCCGCTGAAATCACCGTTATTCAGCAGCTCCGTACCCGGTTCCGGCAAGTCTTCTCCCAACGCGGTTGACAGAAACAGGGTAAAGAGCAGGATCACAAGCAGTGTGATGGACGACATGCGCTGAATTGTTTGTTTATTGATCATATAATACACTCCTGGCTGATCAGGTATTCAAACTCATCAAATTTATAAGCGACAGTTTCTTTTTGATGGCTGTCGCTGGAAAAGATAAGCTTTCCGTTTTTCTCCCGAATATAGGATATGATGCTCTTTTGCGGATAAGGCTGGGACCTGTATCCTCTTGAGATCGCACCGGTATTTATTTCGAAAGGAATATCATATTTCAGCAGATGATCTGCCGCGTCTTTCCAATATGAGGTATATCTTTCATCTCCGGTATCGAACAACCTGTCATTTTCATTGAATTTTGTGAGGAGGTCAAAATGGCCGATGATATCTGCCCCGGTCCGGTCCGCGGCTTCCTTTTCCATACGGAAATAGGTTTTTGCCATCTTATAATAATCCCCGTCGAAGAGGTCCCCGACCAACCGGATAAAGGACTTTTCACTGTTGTCGATTGGGTAATAACTGCCTTCCAGAAGAATGTAATGCTGGGAACCGATCACATAGTCGAAACCGCTTGTCGGGAAGTCGGAGTATATATCCTGTTCAACACCGCATAATATCTCGATCCTGTCCCTGTATTTCTCTTTCAGCCGGCTGATTTCATCAATGAAGACAGGAATATTTTCCTTCCTAATGCAGTAATTCTGATCAAAGGAAGTATAACTGTGAGTCAGAATTCCGACCTTTATCATTCCTTTCGCGATGGCGGACAGAACAATATCTTCAGGGTTGTCTTTCCCGTCGCAAAAGCAGGAATGAATATGCAGATCTTCCCGTATCATTTCAAAACTCCATTCAATCGAGTACAAAGGAAAAATATTTGTCCATGTCCGCTCTGTTTTTAAACCTTGCGATATAAACATACCGTCCCATAGAAGGCCAGTCGATCGGCGGCATTTCTTCATGCAGCACGATCTCATTTCCGTAGACATCCATGATTTCCTCATTGCTGTGCGTATAGACATGGTCGTCTTTGCGCGCGGCGTAGGCACAGAGATAATGTTCACCGGAGACCGGAGTGAGCCGTCTGTCAGCGATGACCATTTCGGCATAGATCCGGAAGACGTCGACTGACTGCGCGTAGTTCATCATATCGGGATCATGACCGCCCGCGGGACGCATGTTTACTTCCATCAAAGCGTAGTCACCTGCTTTGCCGATCCCCGCATAATCCTTTGTAATGTTTATAAACTCAAAATGGACAAAACGCCTGTCAGCCCCGAAAGCTTTTACGGTTTTTCTTCCCAGCTCACGCAGCTTTTCAGGAACTTCGGCAGCCGTATAAAAATGGATGTCCTCATCATTTTGCACGGTATCCAGGACAGACGGGTAGGAGCACATTGATTCAAACAGCGGTTCGCAGCGTGAGTCAATGACCGCGTCGTAAGTGCAGATATCTCCGGACAGGAATTCTTCCATTACATAGGGAACCTGCGGAAGATCGTTATAAAAAGCAATCAGTTCCTCTTCCGAATTGAGTTTCCGGGCTCCGTTCGCCCCGACTCCGATATCCGGTTTTACGATCACGGGATATCCGACCTGTTCGGCAAAAGCCTTGCCTGATGCTAAATCACTGACAATATGCTGCCGCGCGGTGGGGATCCCTGCTTCGATAAAAATTCTCTTCATTGAGGATTTTTTTATGAAATCATTGATTTTATCATCCCGGGTGCCGATGGCAATATTGAAATCTTTGCGCAGCCGGGCATCAACGGGAAGCCAGTATTCATTGAGCGATTCCAGCCAGTCGATCCTGCCGTATTTATGAATGAAAAACGCTGCCGCGCGATAGATCTGATCATAATCTTCGAGAGAATCAATATAATAATATTCGGTCAGCGCGTCTTTCAGCTGGTCGTTCAGCTCGGCATAGGGCACGTCTCCGATGCCGAGTACGTTTACGCCTGCATCATTCAGACGGACACAGAAATACGTGCAGCTGATGGGATAAGCGGGAGAGATAAATACATAGTTCATAAGACTGTCTCCTCATTCAACAAATAGTCCATAAAGATCGGGATACGCTTTTCCCAGGCTGCCTCGCAGTGAAAGGCACCGGGAACGACTCTTGCCGCGACATCAGCTCCTGCCCGGGTGAGCTCCGCTGCTCCTTTGAATAACCCGGCAATCAGCCTGCGGTGTTTCGGATCAACTTCGCCAGTGCCTACATCCATATAGACACGGGTCGGTTCCAGTAGTGATGTTTTGGAAAGCAAAGAATGCAGATTTTTGCCTCCGAACATAATGCTCGGTGAAAGTGCGGCTGCTTTTGAAAAATATCTGTTGTATGCCGTAACGGCGTAAAGCGACATCAATCCGCCCATCGAACTTCCGGCGATCAGGGTGTTTCCCCGGCCGGGAAGCGTCCTGTAGGTCCGGTCTATATATTCTTTCAGCGGGCCGACCATCCAGTCCATCGTAACTTTTCCGAGACCTTCCATTTTACCAAGCTCGCGTGTCTTATAATCCCAGGGCGCGTATTCGTTCATGCGGCGTTCCCCTTCATGGTTGCATTCGATGGCAGCGACGATGAGCGGCAGTCCGGTGCGTTTCAGATATTCTTTCATTCCCCAGCTTTTCCCATAGGTCGCGTGGCTGTCATAGAAAACGTTATGTCCGTCGAACATATACAGCACGGGATAATGCTGTTCGGAGTGAAAATAATCACGCGGCAGGCTTATATATAAGCGTCTTGGCTTTTTTACAGGCAGCTCGGGGATCTGGATCTTTTCGATGCGTATCATATAATATTACCCTTATTGAAAACTTTTCCGGTGCTTATTGTTTTGAATCAAAACACACCACCAACCGTTTTCCAATATTCATTATCCATGGGAAGATCATCTTTCGGATAAATATTGATCTGGTATTGGAAAAAGTATACCACATATGACTCATAGTTTCAGCCTGAATCTATATGCAGATCTATAAGGAGGCTTATATTCTCTGCATCTAAACTTGTCAGTTATTCTTCCGATGAATCAGCCGAAAAAATAAGGGATACGGGAAAACGCTCTCCGCGGTTTATGCAGCCGCGCAGCCTAAAGTGTGATGTACCGCCTCTGATCAAAGCATTAGCGCCTGTTCCCTGAGAATATGGTTTCAAATGAGCGCTTATCGGAAACGGGGACGGTTCACGACGAGGGAGAAAACTGTCCTGAAGTAACGCAGGAAGAGCGCATATCCTGAAGAAATAGTGTCGGAGCTCCTGCTGTGCATCCAAATGAGCGCTCTTCCTGCGATGCGGGAGGACAGTTCCGTGTCACGACAAGCGTGACGCGAAACCGTCCCCGTCACCGATTTGGGTGAGGATCCGCCGCATATCGGCAGCCTGGTCGGGATAGATCTTGGCAAAGTCCGGGTCATGGGCAAGGTAACAGATCTCATCGGTGGTAAAGATGACCCTGCCGTCTTCGTTCGCTGCACTCCGCGAGAAGGCGTGGCGTAAGATCTCCAGATAAAACGGCCCATCCAAAGCCCCGGGAGAGACCCCAGACGGATCATCCGCCGGCTGCCTGGTTTCGTGTAATTGTTTACCCGAGGCGGGCTCAGCATCGGATTTTTCATCCGGAACTCCGGGAGATGGCTCCGGTCCAGGCGAGATGCCGGGCGTATCTTCGTCTTCCGCCCTTTCCGATTCAGGTGCATCTTTTTCCGGTTCCGCTTTACAGGCTTCGGAGTTCACAATTTCGCATTCCGTATTCCGAATTCCGCTTTCCGAATTGGATTGTGCTTCCGGATCATCCCGGATTGTCCTTTCGGGGTCGGTCTCTTCACCTTCCGCATTCCGAATTCCGGATTCCGCATTAGATTGTGCTTCCGGATTTTCTTGTATCCCGGATGTTCCTGTTTCGGAGATTTTTTCTTCCGCCGGACTATTCGGTGTTTCCCTTTCAGTACTGCTTCCTTCCGCTTCCTTTGTCAGGGTTTCCGGAGCTTCCGATTCATCCGGGCTTTCCGTTTCAGAAGTCTTCTCTTCCGGTTCCGATATACGATATTCAGAATTCCGCATTCTGCATTCCGCATTGGAAGTCCCGAGTGCGTGCTTGCGTCCGGCAGAGGGACTCTTCGACCCGTCCAGTGAAGAAAGCGCGCGAGGCGCGGTAAGCACCGCCGGTTCAAAGAGCGCCGCAACATCAGGCAGCGCATGTCCGGAAGAACCGGAACGTTCAGCATTCCGGACATCAGCGGCGCAGCACTGAGGACAGTCACCCTGTGCCGGCGCTGCGGCAGCAGGGTAACTGTCCCCGTGTGCTTCGTGAAGACGATCTTCACTGATCCCTGATCCCCGGCCCCTGACACCTGACGCGAGCTTGTCCCGCGTCTTATACAGCCTCAGCAGCAGGTTCGTCCAGCTCAGCTGGTTCATGAGCAGACGTTCGCTGATCTCCGGATGGGACTTTGCCGTCTGGATCACGCCGAGATAGCTCTTGCGGAAATGGTAAGAAGAGACGCTGATGAGCTCC
>CADACE010000043.1 GCA_902786265.1 uncultured Chloroflexota bacterium
GCTTCAGCGATCTTTGCGTCCTTCTCCTCAGTGACAGCTTTCAGCGTCTCTTCCGCTTCAGCGATCTTCGCATCCTTCTCTTCAGTGACAGCTTTCAGCGTCTCTTCCGCTTCAGCGATCTTCGCGTCTTTCTCCTCGGTGACGGCTTTCAGCGTCGCTTCCGCCTCAGCAAGCTGTGCATCTCTTTCTTCTCCCAAAGCTTTCAAAGCAGCTGACTCATCGTCCTTCTGTTTCGTCATCTCCGCAAGATTCGATTCCAATGCTGACACCTGAGCTTCCAGCGTTTCGATTTGCTTTTTGTTGCAGCCGCTCAAGGCTGCCGCAAGAATCAGCAAAAAGATAAATAAAAATAAACTCTTTTTCATAATACCTCCGGTTTATTTCACTTCCCCGTCCATCAGACGGTTCACTGCCGCCGTATACTCCTCCGGCGCGCAGATATAAGCAGCCGAATGGCCGCAATTTTCAATTAAATGGAGCTCTTTCGGCGAAGTACATGCTTTATACATACTTTCCGACATCCGGGCAGGGACAAAATTATCGTTTTTCCCATGGATGAAAATGATCGGAACATCAGCCTTTCGCACGCATTCCTCACCGACAGACATATTGAAATCGACTTTATTGATCAGCTTCGACCAGAACCAGGCTGCGTAACCGATCGGGAAATAAGGAATATGGTACATATCCACGATCAGCGCCTTACTGATGCCGAGGATAGAATTAAACCCGCAGTCATCCACGATCCCGCAGACGTTTTTCAGTTTCATATCCGCGCAGTGAACGACCGTTGCCCCGCCCATCGAAACACCATGGAGGAAAATCCGCGGGTTATCATACATTTCGTTGAGTTTGTCTACCCATTTTGCCACATCGCGGCGGTCATGCTCCGAGAATCCCAGGTAGCGGCCTTCCGAATT
Organism: uncultured Chloroflexota bacterium; assembly: GCA_902786265.1. GTDB lineage: Bacteria > Chloroflexota > Anaerolineae > Anaerolineales > Anaerolineaceae > Flexilinea. The sequence continues at coordinate 921 of CADACE010000043.1, forward strand.
GCCATGCGCGCGGTCATTGAGGAGAAGAACCGTCGTTCCGCGGTCGCGGTAGATTTTGATTTTGTCGCAAAAATCCTCTTCCATCCCGGATTTATACCCGTGGACGCAAATCACCGCTTCTTTCGGATTTCCCTCCAGCAGGTAGCCCTTTAATTTCAGCCCGTCAAACGAAGTAACCTCCAGCTCCTTCAGCGGCAGTTTGGAAAATTCCTCATGACATCGATCCCGGTAAGCATAAAGCCTTTTTGCGGTCGGACGCATCATGTCGCCTTCGGAATCGATAAAATCCGGATCATTGTTCTCTTTCGCTTGAAACCGGTTATCAAAGACTGAGGCAAACATATAATACCCGGCAGCCAGCACCCCAAGAACCAAAACAAGAAGAAAAATCAAAACGATCAACATTTCCGGATCAACCCTTCCGCTCAAAAATCAAACCGGCACAGCTGTCAGCTGACAGTAACATTATCAAGGTCAATATCCTTTGTCTCTTTCACCTTCAGCATCATGATGAGCAGGGAAATCGCCATGAGCGGCAGGTAGGAAACGGTCAGCACAAAGGGCAGGTTCATGGTACCGGCAACAAGAGTAACAACATTGTTATAGACCATATTCAGCCCGACACCAACCATACCGAGCAGCTGCATCGATCCCACCACGGAAGCCCGTATTCCGGTCGGTGTGGATTCAGAGGTGATCACAAAGAAGAGCATATCGGAAATTGACCACAGGCCCGCGATAGAAAACCCATAAGCGAAACCCGTAATATACGGATCGAGCTCGGCGCTGCAGCCCCAGGCAAAAACGCCAAGACCAAGCGCCGCCCACAAACCCAGGATCAGCGCGGATTTCTTGCGTCCGAGAGCATCGGTCAAAAAACCGCCGAGCAGGGTGAAAATACCGTTGATGATCGGGTAAAACATCAGGATCGTTTCAAAACCCGAGGGAGTAATGACATTATTTGCAATACCGACTTCGATCATGTTCTGGAATTTACCCGTATAACCGGTAGCGAAAGACATCAGTACAGCGACAATGGCGATATAACGCGTCTGTTTTGTCTTGAAGATATATTTGAAAGCGTTCCACACGGAGGCTTTCTCTGCGGAAGCTTCAGCCTGTTCTTCAGCAAGTTTCGCTTTCCGCTCTTCCTCACTGGATTTCAGATATTCAAGACGCTTTTTTGTGAAGACCGGTGTTTCCTTTACCAGGAAAATCGCGGCGATGCCGATGACAAAAGCCAGGATAATGGGAATAATATAAACATTGCGCCAGGTCGCCGGATTCTCACGATCAACAAAAAGCTTTACAAAAAGCCCGAGCAAAGAAACAGAAATGAGCGCGATCCCCTTCGTGATAGAGCACAGTTTTGCCCGGTGCTGCTTCGGTGCGCACTCCATCAGGTAAATCACCTGGACATCGTTCGGTGTGAAGAAAGTCATGATCACGACACCGACCAGGTAAAGAGCGATGTTATGGGAGATGATCGCTACCAGCATGCCAACGCCCATGCCCAGTGTATTGATGATCAGGAACAGCCGTCTGCCGTATTTATCCGCCAGTGATTTGTAGAACGGTGAAACCAGGTAAATCAGGTAACAGGCAGTAGTGACCAAACCCAGTGTACCGGACGCTTTGTCATACTCCGGTGTGCCGAAAGCGGTGTTAAACAAATCGCAGATCGTGAAAGAATCCACCGTTCCGCGGACGTTCGAGGCAAGTTCATCAACGATGTAAACGATTGTCAGGACAATGATCAGAATAATGAAATAATTCTTCGCATTGTGAAAGGACTGCGCCTTTTCCAGCTTTTTGATTTCTCTTTGTTCTTTAGCTTTTATATCCATCTTTCCCCCTTAATTTGATGAGATAAAATATTTTTTTATACAGCAGATCAAAAATCTTATGTGACTGTTCAGCATCCCGCGGCAGCAGAGCTGACTTTTTGTGCTTTGTTCCGAACAGATACGACCACATATTCGTAAATCTACCTGAATTATAACAAAATTATTGAAAACAGGAAATCCCAAATCCTGCATCCAAAATCTTTTGCACCGGTGCCGCTATTCCGGGGACTGTCACCGGAAATTTCTGAAAATTTACAAAAAACAGCGGCGAATCATCTGATATCACCGCTGTTTTGATCTTTATAAAAAACAGGTATTAATAAGCTGAAGGAAGAGGCGGATGCTCCACCGGTTCCGGACGGCTGCTGCGGGTGCGTTTTTTCGTCATCTTCAGCTCGCCGTTTTTATCCAGTGAAAACAGGATCGTGTCCCCGTCATGGAAGCGGTGTGAAAGCAGCGCTTCCGAAAGCGGATTTTCCACCTTTTCCTGGATCACACGGCGCAGCGGACGGGCTCCCATTTCCGGATCAAAACCTTCCCGCGTCAGTTTTTCCAACGCAGTTTCATTGATCTGCAGTTTAATATCCTGTTCAGCCAGCAGGGCACCTACTTTATTGAATTCAAGTTCGGTGATCCGCTGCATATCGTCCATGTTCAGCGCACGGAAAACCACCACATTGTCAAGCCTGTTCAGGAATTCCGGACGGAACGCCTTTTTCAAACGCTCCATCAGTTTTTTCCGCATGTCCTCATAACCGGCTTTTTCGGCGTTCTCATCCGTACCGATCAGGTCAAACCCGATGCTGCCCTGTTTCCGGATCACTTCCGCGCCGATATTGGAAGTCATGACGATGATGGCATTGCGAAAATCGACCTTTTTCCCCCGTGAATCTGTCAGGTGGCCTTCTTCCATGATCTGCAGCAGCATGTTATGGATCTCCGGGTTCGCCTTATCGATCTCGTCAAACACAACGATGGAATAAGGCTTGCGGCGGATCGCTTCCGTCAGCTGTCCCGCATCGTCATATCCGATATATCCCGGAGGCGCCCCGGTCAGTCTGGAAGCCGTATGACGTTCCATAAATTCCGACATATCAAATTGCAGCAAAGCGTCTTCGGAACCGAACAGGAATTTCGCCAGTGTCTTGGTCAGTTCGGTTTTCCCGACCCCCGTAGGACCCAGGAAGAGGAAGGAACCGATCGGCCTGCGGGGATCCTTCAGACCGGAACGGGATCTGCGGATGGCCTGAGAAATGGAAGTGATCGCTTCATCCTGTCCGATAATGCTTTTCTTTAATTCTTCTTCCATCTTCAGCAGACGCTCCGTTTCGGAAGTGCTCATCTGCCCTGCGGGGATACCCGTCCACATCGAAACGACCTCCGCCACATCTTCAACCGTGACGCGGGGACTGTTCATGCGGTCCCATGTTTTATTCAGGTTTTCAATTTGCTGACGCAGCGTATTTTCCTGATGCTGCAGTTTTGCCAGCATATTCTTGTCATTCTGTTCACTTGCCAGCATCTGCTCTTTCCAGACGCCGCGAAGCTCTTTGATCATTTCATTCGATTGCGCAGCCCGCTGGCTCTTGTACATACGGACACGGGAAGCAGCTTCATCGATCAGGTCGATCGCCTTATCCGGAAGGAAACGTTCTGAAATATAACGTTTTGACAGTTCCGCGGCAGCTTCCAACGCGTCATCGGTGATCACAAGCTGGTGATGATCCTCATACTTTGATCGGATCCCGCGTAAAATCTCCACGGTCTCTTCAACACTCGGTTCACCTACAGCGACAGACTGGAAACGGCGTTCCAGCGCCGGGTCTTTTTCGATATTTTTCCGATATTCTTCCGTTGTTGTCGCCCCGATCACCTGGATCTCACCGCGGGAAAGGGCAGGTTTCAAAATATTGGCGGCATCCACTGCGGACCCACCCGAACCGGCTCCGACCAGCATATGGATCTCATCTATAAAGAGGATCGCCTGGGTGTTTTTCAATTCATCGATGACCCGCTTGAGCCGTTCCTCAAATTGTCCGCGGTACATTGTTCCCGCGACCAGTGAGCCGACATCCAGCTGCAGCACACGCTTATTCAATAACTGCGCCGGAACATTGCCATCGACGACAGCCTGTGCCAGGCCTTCCACGATCGCCGTCTTTCCGACACCCGGTTCACCGATCAGTGCCGGATTATTTTTGGTACGCCGCGCAAGGATCTGAATGACCCGCTCAATCTCTGTTTTTCTTCCCACAACCGGGTCCAGTTTTCCGGCCGCGGCCTTTGCGGTCAAATCTGTAGCCAGCTGATCCATCAGCGGCGATTCTTTCTTCTTCAAGCCCTGCTGACGCCTGTCAGCGCCCACCTCGGAAAATTCAGGCGGAGGAGGAGCCTGCTGTTCCCGCTGAACACTGGAAGTGTTCCCGCTTTCCAACAGCGACCGAAGTTCCTGACGGATACGGTCACCGGTAACGCCCATACGGTCCAGGATCCGAACAGCTCGTGATTCCGGAAGTTCTATCATGCTCAGCAATAAATGTTCTGTGGAAACATAATTATCACGGGAAGCAGCCGCATGCTGGACTGCCCTGCGGAGTATCTCCTGCACATCAGGTGAAAGAGTCTCCTGCTGATGTCTGATCTCGATCGGTGCTTCATCCGGTTCCATGGAAGCATTCAGCTCCCGGACACGGTCCGGCGACACCTCAAGATTTTCCAAAACTTTTCCCGCGGTGGATCCTTGTACCTGAGTTAATCCAAGCAGCAGATGTTCGGATCCGATTTGTATTGTGTGACTCATTGCGGCTTCTTTGTGAGCTAAACTCAAAACACGCCGCGCTCTTTGTGTAAATTGATCTATTCCTGCCATTTTTTTTATTATTCTATTCCTTACAAATCATTTTACCAGAACTATACTGAATATATCCAAAATAATACGTCACAGAAATTAGATTTTTATTAACATTTATAACCGACACAGCAAATTTGTTACGTAAAAGTCTGAAAAAGGATCCGGAGGAAAGGCTCCGGCCGGAATATAAATATAAAGTTCTCAGCAGTGTTATAATAACATGAGTAGTTCTTCAGAACGATTCCGAAAGAGGCATTAACCATACAAAAACGAAAGGGATAAGGGAAAATGAAGAAGATCTGTTGGTTTTGTTTACTGATATTTATTTGTTTTTTGTCATATTCCAACGCTTTTTGCGAAGGTGGAATTGTGGATCTTGATGCCTATAAAACTTATATAGGCAAATCGATCTCCGAAGTCGCCGGACGATCTCTCATTGATCTGGAGGATGGATGGCATCTCGCAGATATCGTTCTGACAAAGGACAACGACCTCCTGATACTGTTGTTACACACAAATAACGATGGAATTGTGGATAAAGTCAGATTCATCTGCGATAAAGACGTACCGGGGAAAATGGTGGATCTGTCTCTGATCGATGAACCCTCCGCTGCTTTATATACCGGAACAGTGTTTTTGGGAGTCGCCGAAGAAGGTCACCTGACTATGATGCAGATCATCGGAAATGACGGATCCGCTTCGATCAACGAAACGATGTGCGGGACAGAATCCGGATTAATGCCGGATCTTATACTGAAATTATTAGGGTATACTGAAGAGCCTATGGAAGTTTTCACAGTGACCTGTTATCCGGATCCCGGTTACAGCACAGTGGAAGAAGAATTATGGGATTATGAAATTCTTGAGGATGAAACTGTACGTATCAACGGTTATAAAGGGAAGAACATTGATGTTACTGTACCGGCTTCATTGGACGGGCATCCTGTTTCGGTAATATATCAGGCAAGGGAGTATAAATGGCCTGACAAATTGAGGTCTGTCATTTTACCGGAAGGGTTGACAACAATCGAAAGTAGTACTTTCTATAACTGTGATAATTTAGAGAAAATAACATTTCCAGAAAGTATCAGATATATCGGAGACCAGGCTTTTGACGGATGTAAAAAAATAACCGAAATAGAATTGCCGGAAGGCCTGATTGCTCTCGGAAATAATGTTTTTTCAGGCTGTTACGGACTGCAGTCAATTTCGCTGCCCTCTACATTAACGGAGATCGGTAGTACTCCCTTCCAAAGCTGGAAAGATTTAAAAACGGTCAAAGTCTCTCCGGAGAATCCGGTCCTTTTTGCAATTGATAATGTACTTTATAACCAGAAAGAACTTATTCTGTATCCGGGCGGAAAGACAGATCCGGCTTTTACTGTGCCGGACGGGATAATCGTTGTTGGCAAAGATGCCTTTTCATTTAATGAGTCGCTGATTTCTGTTGTCTTACCGGAAAGTGTTGCAGTGATCAATGAGGGTGCTTTTATCCACTGTGAAAATCTTTCATCAGTCACATTACCCGAACATCTTCTTGTGATAAGAGAGGATGCATTTTCCGACTGTAGAAGTCTGACATCTCTCAGCCTTCCGGGAAGTTTAGTAAAAATTGACGATAAAGCTTTTGGTTATTCATCACCGGAAAAATTGGTTCTGACTGTTGAATCCGGCTCTTATGCGGAACAATGGGCAAAACAAAATAAAATCCGGTTCACAACGATACCTGCTAAGTCCGGAAATCCTGTTGATCCTGCAGATCATTCATCGGATTGGGATTTTGGTTTCCTCCCCGATGGGACAATGGGAATCACAAATTATAAGGGAAATGAAAAAGACCTTGTGATCCCGAATTTTCTGTATGGATATCCCGTTATATCCATCGGAAGCTCATCTTTTTCCCACATTTCAACGCTTAAATCTGTAACCATCCCGGAAGGCATCATTAAGATTGATGATTTTGCTTTCTATGAATGCAGTCTGGAATCAATTAAGCTGCCAAAAAGTCTTCAATATCTTGGAAGATCCGCTTTCAATGGATGCAAAAATTTATCTTCTGTGGAAATGCAGGAGGGGCCGGCAGAAATCGGAGCAGCAGCATTTCATAGCTGCAGCCAATTGAAAAACATTATAATACCCGAAGGAGTGAATAAAATCGGGGACTACGCATTTAATTATTGCAGCAACCTTTCGATGGTAACCCTTCCGGAAAGTCTTGAATCCATTGGTTCCGATGCTTTCTACCATGCAGACCGTATACTCTTTTACCTCAGAGAAAACTCATACAGTGAAGAATGGGCAAAATCAAATCAATACAAATATCAATATATTGACGACCAGGCAGAAAGCAAACCATGGGTTTATGAGATCCTTGAAGATGGTACGGCTCAGATCCTCGGATACAAATTAAGTGCGGCAGAACTGGTTATTCCGGCTGAAGTAGATGGATATACTGTTTCATCTGTCGGAGACAATGCTTTCGAATATCATAGTGAATTGTCATCTGTTACAATTTCAGAAGGAATTACTTCGATCGGAAAATCAGCCTTCCCTTATTCTATAAAATCAATAAAGATTCCAAACAGTATGACCGAATTAGACTGGGCTTCAGACAAAGGGAAAATTGTTTTTTCTCCCGATCATCCTGTATTCGAGAATGTTGATGGTGTCCTTTTTAACAAGGTATATAAGGAGCTGCTTTTTTATCCCAAATCCCGCATTGAAACATCATATATTGTTCCGAAAGGAACTCTGATCATTAACGATTCTGCTTTTTCCGGTGCAGAAGCGCTTGAATCGATCACACTGCCCGATGGTCTTCTCAGTCTGGAATCATACCCTTTTTATAGTTGTAATAATCTGGAAACAATTAATATCCCGGATAGTCTCATCAAAATCTATGCCAATCCATTCTGGGGACTGCCAAACCTGAAAGACATTAAGATTTCATCAAATCATCCTGTTTTTGAAATGATCGATGGCGTTTTGATCGATAAGGTTCAGCATAGACTGGTAACATACCCCATGTCGCTTAAAGCATCTTCTTACACTGTTCCGGATGGTATCAGATCCATCGGAACCGGCGCCTTTTACAGGTGTTCCCTTTCCGAAGTCATCTTACCGGAATCACTTACCACGATCGGAGGAGCCGCATTCAGAGATAGTCCTAACCTTGAATCGATCAATATTCCCGGGAGTGTTAACAAGATCGGAGATAATGCCTTTGCTGATTGTCCAAAGCTGAAAGATCCTGTACTGCCGTAATCTTTTGGTGTCATTTTTATCAGCCGGGGCGCACGAGATGAAAAAGGGAATGCGTGCACCCCGGTTATCTCATAAAAATGCGTTCGCTGAGCTGCTTATAAAACACTGAATAACGGAAGAGCAACTATGGAAACAAGGGCGAAGCTCCCGCTCCGAATCTAATCGGACGAAGTTCGCACCATACGGAGCGGGGTCTTTTGCAGTTCCGCTGATGTAAAGACATATTCATCGAGCTTGCTCAGCTCGATCGCCCTGGCTGATAATAACAGGACAAGGGTAGCTCGCCGGCGCGCAAAGTATCGGTGATTCCGCGTCCTTGCGAAGCGCTCTATTCCGCCGGCTTTCTTCTGAATTGTCAAGGTTCGTTATCTCCCGACGTATTTGTCGTGGTTTTAACTGTCAGGTTTAAGATTTTAATTTGATTTTTTACCGGTTTTGTGGCAAGATTATAATGTGTTATAAGAACTTTATTTACGATTGAGGAGTCTGAGATAATGCTGAAAGGAAATGAGGAAATTCGTTTGTCCGCCGGGAATTGCCCGATTCGGAATGACGAATATGAAAACAATAAGCCCGGACAAGAGGGCTCTTTCAGCTTTGCCCAAATTGCCCTGGCCCTTTCCCGCGATTATTTCAGCATCTTTATTGTCGACACCCAAACCGATCAATTTCAGGAATACGAAATCGCTGACGGCGGGAGCGCGCTCCGAGTAAAACAGACAGGGCAGGATTTCTTTGAACTAAGCCGCAAAAACGCCGAAAAAACCGTCTACGCGGAAGATCTTCCCAGATTTCTCACCGTCTTCTCCAAAACCAACATTCTCACGGTGCTCCGGTCCAATAAGACTTTCACCATTACCTACAGGATCCTTATCAACTACGAGCCGGCTTTTGTCACCGTGAAAATATCCCTGCTCACCGAAGCTGAACCAACCCGGATCGTCATCGGTATCAATAACATCCAGGCCGGTGTAGATCAGCGCAGACGGAACCTCCCCTTTACCAGCATTTCGAAAGCCCTTGCCAGAAACTATACAAGCATCTATTACCTCGACTCCCTGAATGACGACTATATTGAATTTCGATCCCAGCCGCACAAAGAAGGTCTCGATGTTCAAAGCAGCGGAAGCAACTTTTTTGAATACTTCCCCGCATCTCTTAAAAACCGCATCCATCCCGATGATGAAGCCCGGTTTTACCGTGAATTCACCCGCGATAATTTTTATGAGCAGCTCGGAACCGGCCATACCTTTAAACTCACCTACCGGCAGCTCCAGAATGACCGCTGGAATTACGTACTGCTCAAAGCCTCCGGCATCGAAAACGAAGAAGACAACCACATTATCATCGGCATCAGCGACATCGACGCACAGGTACGGCGTGAAGAACAGCAGATCGAAGCTCTGCGCCTTGCCAGTATCGACAGCCTCACAAGGCTCAGGACCAAGAACGTTTACCGACAGGAAGAAAAAAATATCGACTTCGCCATCCGCGGCGGGACCGCTGCCCCCTTTGCCATCGTTTACTGTGATTTGAACAATCTCAAACAAATCAACGACACCTACGGACATGCCGAAGGTGACAAGTTCATCCAACAGGCTGCTCGTGTCATTTGCCATGTCTATAAGCACAGCCCTGTCTTCCGCATCGGGGGCGATGAATTCATTGCCATTCTCCGTGGTGAAGACTACAACAACCGTGACCATCTGCTGCGGATGATCACCTCCCTGAACTATGCCCAGCCCGTCGGCAGGCAGATCGTCATTGCGACCGGTATGTCAGAATACCGCCCCGACAGTGACACCTCTCTTTCCGACGTCACAAACCGTGCCGACCAGGCTATGTACGAAAACAAGAAAAAACTAAAGCAGGATTTATCGAATCCGGAATTCGAAATGCGGGATGAGGGTTCGTTCCAATCTGACTCAGACACACCACATAAGGAGTAACAAACAATGTTATCAATTCAAAAACTTCAGGAATCAGGCGTCAATACAAAAGAAGGCCTTGCACGCTGTCTCAATAACGAACAGTTTTATTTCAAAATGATCAAAAAAGCCATGAGCGATAACAGTATTGAAAATCTGAAATCAGCTATTGAAGCGAATGATCTGGACAAGGCTTTTGAAATTGCTCATAACCTGAAAGGTGTCACGGGGAACCTGGCGCTGACACCTTTATATGAACCGATTGCCGAAATGACAGATCTTCTTCGGGAACGAAAGCAGATGGATTATTCCGCGTACATCGAAAAGATCACAAACAAAAAGCAGGAAATTGCCGCGCTTTGTATGGATTAATACCCGCCAAAGCCGAAACATGGCAAAAAATCAGCCGTCAACGGTGAATTGACGGCTGATATCTTTAACACAGTATGATTCAGGAAGGATCCAGAAAGAATACGGGATGCCTTCTCACGTGCAGCGGACCCGTTTTCATCCTGTTCCATAGGAGATCAATTATTCATTTTCAAAAACATCCCGGAAACCGGTTACATTGATTTCCGCATATGCGCGCGGTCCGCTTGTCCAAACGGAAAAGCCGCTCAAACCGGATCGATATTCACCCGCATATAAACTGCCGTTTTGGACAGGGTGCATTTCATTTCCATTGATGAAGACGCGGATCTCGTCCCCTTCACAAAGCATTTTCACAGTATTTTTGGCATTAATTCCGGTTTTAAGCGACTTCGTGTAAATGCGGTCCTGCAGCGGATGCAGACTCACAAAAGGATTTTCCTTCTGGTCTCTCAATGCCTTATCATATCGGTAAACCGCGTAACTGCCTGCTTCAAAACCTGAAAGATAGATGCGCAGTTCATACCAGCCTTTTTCATTGGAACGGCAGACAACTCCAAACTCACCGCGATTGGAATACACATTCTCAAAGGACACTTCAACAGCGGAATCCTCTGCCATAGTGTTCTGATTCATCATGTAAACAGCCGTATTGTAATCGGGGAAACGAAAAGTGAGCATACGGCGTCCGGGGAAAATATATTCCAAATCCGGCTTACCGAACATCAGCTCGGAAGTCCATCCGTTTCCCGCATAATTAACATCAGAAAAATCATCCGTGAAATCAGCGGAAACGCTGAGAACGGCGAACAACATAACGCATGCCGCGAAAATGAAAAATAAAAAGAACTTTGGCTTATTCATATCTTACACCTCTCATTCAGAATACAGGTCAGTTTTCCGATAAAGACCGAAAACCGGTCATATCAATTTGAGCGTAACCGCCGGGGGTCTGCGTCCACACGACAAAACCATTTTCACCATCTGTAAAATCAGGATCTGTTATTTTTCCGTTTCGGATCGGGAACTGTTCGCTGCCATTAATAAAAACCCGGATCTCATCATCACTGCAGATCATCTTAAGTGTATTTTTTACATTGATCCCAAGCTTGATATCGTTTGAAAAATATCTGTCCATACCGGGATGAAGCCTGACATACGGAGTTTTTCCCTGAGATTTCAGATATTGATCATATTTATAAATGGTATAGGAACCCGCGTTTTCACCGGAAACGGTGATCCTGAACTCATACCAGCCGTAATCATGATAACGGCAGACAATGCCGTATTGGCTGTTGCTGGAATAAACATTTTCAAACGTCACCTCAACAGCGGAATCATCCGCGTATGTGTTTGAATTCAGCATGTATAAAGCCGTATCATAATCAGGCATATGGATGGAAATTCTGTTCCTGGCAGGATAAATATAGTTAGCCTGGGGATTTCCTAAAAGGACATTCTGATGCCAGCCGTTCCCGGAATAATCCGGATCTGAGAAATTATCTTCAAAATCAGCAGATACAGCCGCGGTACTGATGCCCAGGATAAATATTATCAGAAGTAAGAATACTTTTTTCATAATAATTGACACCCCTTGAAGGAATCTTCCAACCCAAAGTAACTATACTTGAAACACATAAAAAAGTCAAGAATAAAAACAACAGGATCTGTCCGGACCGGTGTATTCGGGAGCTTTTCGAGATGCCGCAGTCTGCCCGGTGTCAGCATACCGCAGCATTCAGTCTCTGCCGGGTCCTTCCGCACCGCTGACTTTCTTCCGCTTCTGAAGCAGCAAAATCAGCAGGAGGATCCCCGCCGCGGCCGAAAAGGATCCCGCGATAAACCAGAGTACGATCGGCTGTCCGAATAACTGAACGTTCTGCATGGGAAAATCCCGCACCAGCAGGCTCCAGTTTTCAATGACATTCTCTCTGCCGGAAACAATGATCCGCAGATACAAATGCGACGGGTATTCCGCGACAGGCTCCTGCGGAGTAAAGGTCCACTGAAAGGAAAAATCATTCCGGTTAAATACAGGCTGCCGGATGGCTGAGAACGGTATCACTTCAGACCCGACAAAACCGGTTTGAGCTTCGAGGTTGATATCCCAGTTGGGTATGCCGCCTGAACAGTTTGTGAAGCGCAGCGGCTGTTCCCAGACGACATCTGCTTTCGCGTGGTATTTTGCCCCCACGACCGCCCGGGACGGCCGCTGAACCGAAAGCTTTCCGGAAGGTATTTCCAGTGTACACTGCTGCCCGCCGGCACGGATCACAAGATCCTTTGAATGGATCTCAGAAGTGTGCCGAAGCGGAATATATGTTGTCCCGTACCATCCGAACACAAAAAGACCGCAGGAAAGCAGCAGAACGGAAAGGATCAATAAAACGATCTCCCCGGCAGAAAACGGCTTTTTACGACTGTTCTTCCAGTTTTCCGGCTGCTTTATATTCATTCCAATACATCTCTTTCTCATCACGCGGCATGCTGAACAGGTCGGGATAGCGGTCCAGTGCCTGTTTTTCAACATGATGGACACGGTCATAGAATTTCAGGTTTGACATGCGCAGCGCTGATTCCGGATCGATCTTATGCCAGCGGGCAAGATTGACCACACAGAACAGAATGTCACCGAGTTCTTCCTCTTTTTCCTGCGGAGTCTGCGCCTGTTTGAATTCATCCAGTTCTTCGGCCAGTTTGCGCCAGCCATCGTCTTCCGTTTCCCATTCAAAACCGGCTTTCGCCGCCCTGCCCTGATAGGAAAATGCCATGGAAAGCGCCGGCATGGAGCGGGAAATGCCATCCAGCAGCCCGCCTTTTTTGTGCTGTTTAGCGCGTTCCCGCTGTTTGATCTGTTCCCAGCGCTGCGGCACCTGTTCCGCATCGAGCTCCTCGGGATTTCCGAAAACATGCTCATGACGGAAAACGATCTTATCGTTCACATGGCTGATAACATCTCCCATCGTGAATTCTCCGTTGTCCACACCCATCTGGGTCTGCAAAATGACATGGAACAGGATATCACCCAGTTCTTCGACGATCATATTCTTATCATTCCGGTCCAGACCGTCCAGCAGTTCATAAACCTCCTGCAGGAAGTCGCTGCGGATGCTTTGATGAGTCTGCTTTTTGTCCCAGGGACAGCCGTGCGGACCGCGTAAAATCGCGACCGTATTCTGAAAATTTTCAAATGTCCGGTTTTCCGGAAGCGGGGAAATCACCAGATATTCAGCATTTTCAAAGATCCCGTCCGTGGTATTCAGGTCCGCGACCGTCAGATCCCGGCTGATTTTTTTCCCCTGCAGCTGCAGCGGGTGGTTTTCCGGATACTCTTCCCGCAGGATCTCAAAAAGAAGGGACGGCTGTTCGGGATTCCGGATCACAACCGTCATGTCCGGCGGAGCTGATAAATGGCGTTTTGTAAGCAGGCCTGAACCCGCGAGAACGACAACATTTTCCGGCATCCGGTCAAGTTCTGATAAATCAAACATCATTCATATCTCCAGGTATTTCGGATAAAAATCCGTAAAATCATCAATAACCGCGTAAATCTTCGGAGAACTGTAAAGAACCGGGGGCATGGCAGGCCTTCGCGCGATCACACGTCCGGCACCGGAGGCGATTGCCGCCAGCAGACCGTTTTTGGAATCTTCACAGACAACACATTCCGCAGGGGATAAACCGAGACGTTCCATTGCCCGCAGATAAACATCCGGCGCGGGTTTGAGCGGGAAGGTCCGGTCATCATAAAGAATATGCTCCGGTTTGAACCAGCGCTCCAGGTGGAAAAATTCATAGTAAAACCTGACATTTGTGATCTCGGAGGCAGTCGCAATGGCAATAGCGATCCCCGCGTTCTTCAGCGCTTCGAATGTCTCTATAACCCCGGGAATAAATTTAACGCGCTCCGGCTGTTCCCGGCAGATTTTCCGGTAGATTTCTTCCTTCTCATCCGTGAGGGTAATGTCAAACTGTTTTTCCGGGTCAATGCTGTTGAGATAAGCGAGAATATCCACATTTCCCAGCCCGTTGAAACAATTCAAAAATTCATTCGGTCTCAGATTCCTGCCGAAGTAACGCACCACCACTTCATTCCATGCTTCTTCCTGCAGGTCATAATCTTCATAGAGCGTACCGTTAAAATCAAATATGACACCTTTATACATAAAATATCCTCAAACCTCAAACCGGCTCTTATCCTCCGGGATAACCGGCTTCACTGATTTTTTTTATTCATTGCCGACCACTAATTATAATGCGGGAACGGCTCCATCTCATCGCGCGGCACGAAAAAAGGGCGTATAATAACGATAAAGAATTCGGAGGAAGAATGCAATACGAAGCTGACACACATACCCACACACTGGCCAGCGGCCACGCATACAACACCATCATGGAAATGGTGCACGCGGCAGCCGTCAAAGGATTGAAGGCACTCGCCATCACCGATCACACCAAAGGCGTTCCCGGTCATGAAATGAACGGCGCCCCGGAGGATATTTATTTCCGGAATTTTGTCGTGATCCCCAGAATCATTGAGGGCGTTCATCTGCTGATGGGTGCTGAGGTAAATATTCTGAACGGCGGAACAGTCGACCTGAGCGAACGGGCGCTGCGGCAGCAGGATATCGTGATCGCCAGCATTCACCGCCAGTGTTATGACAACGAGGGTCTTGAGGAAAACACCCGCGCTATGCTCAAAATCGTCGAAAATCCTTATGTGGATATCCTCGGACATCCGGATGACAGCAACACTCCCATGGATTATGAACAGATCGTCGCCAAAGCGGCTGAAACCGGCACGATCCTTGAACTGAACGAGAATTCCTACCGTGACCCCGGCCTGCGGAAAAATTGTAAAGAAAATCAGATGACCTACCTGGCATTGTGTAAAAAATGGGGCGTGCCCGTGACGATCGGTAGCGACGCTCATTTTGTGGATGTGGTCGGGCAGCATGAGCATAACGAAGCCATCCTGAAGGAAGCCGATTTCCCGATGGAGCTGGTCATGAACACCTCCGCGGAGAAACTGATCAATTATCTCAAAGCCCGGAAAGCACGGTTTCAGCAATCATGACGCGGATATTCATTTTGGCTTACGTTGTCCTGATGTCGCTGATTGCCTTTGCGGCTTTCGGACTCGATAAATACAAGGCAAAAAGCAACCGCTGGCGGATCCGGGAACGGACATTGTTCCTGTTCGCGCTGCTGGGCGGCGGAATCGGCGCGTTCCTGGGGATGAAGGTTTTTCATCACAAAACGCTGCATAAACAATTTGCGATCGGGATCCCTGCCATCATGATCGTTCAGCTGCTTATCTTCGGATATTTATGGGTGAAATTATGAGCGATAACACAAATAACACAAATCGTGCCGCATCCTCCGGCAATACCAACGCAAATTCCCGCGTCGATTATTTTCTGGACCTGTATAAAAAACTGGAACACCTGCTGAAAATATTATACGCAAATGACAGCGGCCGTTTCGAGAGCGTTGTTGTCCGTTACGAAAACTCAAAAGAATGCGGCAATATGGGGGATGAGCTCAAATCCATCCGGGATATCCGCAACCTGCTGCAGCACAACCCGAAATATAACGGGAACTACATCGCGGTTCCCTCCGCGGACATGATCAAAACACTGGAAAAAATCATTCAGCAGGTGGAGAATCGCAAGCTGGCTGTTGATTTCGGCGTTCCTGAGAAGAATATCTATAAAGCGACACTCAGCTCCCCGCTGATGAAAATCCTCAAAGTAATGAAGGAACGCGGTTTTTCCCATGTACCGGTTCTCGAAAACAGGAGACTCTACGGTGTCCTTTCCCCCTATACGATCCTGGAGTTCATCACAGAGCAGGGAATGCAGATCATCACCGAAGAAACCAAAGTCGGGGCGATGAAGGATTATCTTCCGATCGAAAAACACAAAAATGAATATTACCGCTTCATGTCAAAACAGGCGACCTTTACAGACGCCGATGAGGCTTTCGAAAAACGGGACAGCAAAAACCGCCGGCTGGTCGTCATCTTCATCACCGAAACCGGCAGCCCCGACGAGCCGCTGATCGCCATGCTCACCCCCTACAGCGTCGTGGGAAAGTAATTTCCTGATTCCATCGGCTTGTTCTTTTTCTGAAGGTATGCTGAACCCGGTTTCCATGGCAATTATGATACAATTCAGCTGTCACAAATCAAAGATATACGGATGAACATGGAAATGGAAGAGAAACAACAGCGTAAATTTCAAAACCTCCGATACGCGTATCCCATACTGTGTATTTGTTCAACCATCATACTGTTTCTGACACAATACCTGGGCTTATATCAAAACATCACCCTCCCTGCAGCTTCACTGACAAACCGCACCGGCATTTACATCGGTTCCCTGCTGGCAGCCGGCATTGTCTTCCTGCTGCTCCGGCTGGTCTTTATGTTCATCCCGATGCCCTTTGCGGAGAGAGCCCTGAATCACAATCTCTCCCCAAAAAGCTCCGCGATCCTCACGTCAGTTCTTTTGGGCATAACCGGGCTGCTCCTGGTCCACCGCCGCTTCTTTGCCGAATTCACGGAATATCCGCAGAGGGATATCCCGATCAAGGCATTCCATCTGGTACAGCCTCCCGCCGCGATCCTGATGCTTCTGTTTGTGAGCGCTCTGCTTTACAGTGTTTTCCGCTCTGCCCAAAACAAACAGCTTTCCGCATTTCTGACCTGGACGGCCTATCTTTTCACGCTTTGTTTTGTCTTTTATTCGCTGTATTTCCGCTCAATTGACTATGGCAGCGGGTTTGACGTTCATCATGGGTCGGCATATCTGCAAAGCATATACAACTCTTTATATCTTGTCCCCTTTGAACTTGTCACCAGCGTAAATTACGGACACTACGGGATCTTCTACGCTCTGGTCATGCGCTTTCTCAAATTACCGTCAGCGGCAATCTTTGTGCTCATCGGCATCGCCGGTGTGATCACGACCGCCTGCTCCATATACATCATCCATACCCTGATCAAACACCCCGGCCTGCGGGTCGTGAGCGCCATCGCGCTGGCTGTTCCGCAGGCACTGGTCTGCCTGCCGAATTACTGGATGAACTATCCCCACAGGGCATTCTTCCCGATGATGGTCCTGGCATGGATTGTTTTTACCTTCAGAAAATCAGGTCAGGCACAATCCGACAAAAAACAAAAATTCTTATCCGCTCTTTACCTTTTCATCTCGTACCTGCTTTCTATGCTGGCGATCGTCTGGAATACAGAAACCGGGTTATACTGCCTCCTTTGCATTGCGGCTGCCTATATCCTCAGGGACTGGCAGAAATATTCCTGGCATTCTCCGCGCATGCTGCTGCGTTATCCGGCGCACATAGCTGCCTGCGTATTTTCCCTTGCGGGAGCAGTCGGTTTCGTTTACCTGTACAATCTTCTCTGTTGCAGCAAAAAAGGGATCCCCGTTATTTTTTCACTGAAGGATTTTTTCTACCCCTATTTCATCATTGAAAGCTTTATCGGCAGAGGCTTTCAGGCTGTTCCTCTGTTCGGGAATCACGCATGGATCTATGTTTTGCTGTTATTCATGGGGACACTGTTTTTCGTCATAAAACGGACGACATTTTTTACCGGGCCGGCGGAGGCTCCTTCAGCAGAGCTCCCCATTGCCGGAACGCTGGCTTTTCTCGGGCTCATGCAGTTCACACTCTACTTTGAACATGCCTCTTATGATAAGCTCAGCATGTGCCACATTCCGGCGCTGATCCTGCTCGCTTATTTTTCTGAGAACCTGCATCTTTCTCCCTTCTCATTTCCGTCCCGGTCCGGCAAAACCGTTAAAAAATTACTCAGGCAATCCTTTTCCGCCGCCGGCTGCCTCACACTGGTTATTTTATCCGCCGAAGTATTGACAATGGGACCGATCGAGCTTGGGATCCATATGTACCAGTCTCACGGGAAAAGCGATATCCATCACCTCGCCGCCCTGTATAATGAAGTGATTCCGCCGGACACATTCTCGATCGGCTCTTGTGTCGATATTCTGAATTATGAACTGCATCAGGAACCGGGCGGGCATTACCGCGATCTTTCCGATATGGCCAACGGGGGTTCGGAAGTTCCCGATAAAATTGTCTCGGACGCCCTTGAAAGAGATCAATTTGTTGTCTGGGACATGGGTAACGGAGAAGATGCCCTTGTCAGCATGATCCTCGATGCGGACCCATCCTATACGATCATCCGTGAAACCACACTTGGCGGTTACCCGCTCCGCCTTTACGCAAGATAACGATTCGCCGTAAAAAATTACCGGTCTGTGGATCACAGCTTTCATTTACCCCTGTCAGATTCCACACAGATTCCACATAAATCAAAACTAAATCTAAGGCAGCTCCGATAAGATAAATATATTGAAATAAAAAATTATCTTATCGGAGGGGCTTTTATGGAAATTCATTATCGGCACGAGTGGAAACATGAAATCAGCTATGTGGATCTGCTTTCCATTCGCGCGCGGCTTCAGGCAGTGGCACAGCCGGATGCCCATGCCATCGGCGGAAAATACCTGATCCGCAGCCTGTATTTCGACAATCTGAATGATAAAGCGCTGCGGGAGAAAATCGACGGGGTCAACATGCGGGAAAAATTCCGCATCCGCTACTACAACTGCGACCCCTCAAAAATCATCCATCTGGAAAAAAAGAGCAAACTGAACGGGCTCGGCACCAAATATTCAGCCCCGCTTACCATGGCAGAAGCCCAGTCCATCGTGGACGGGAACATTGACTGGATGCTGGCCTCTCCTCATTCGCTCATCCAAGAGCTTTACTGCAAAATGCGTTATCAGGGCATGGCGCCGAAGACTATCGTGGATTACACCCGCGAGCCTTTTATCTATGCGCCCGGCAATGTCCGCGTGACTTTTGATTACGACATCCGCACCGGATTGAACTGCACGGATTTTCTGGATCCGAACTGCGTAATGATCCCTGCCGGGGACGCTCCCATCATCCTTGAGGTGAAATGGGACGCTTATCTGCCCTCCATCATCCGGGACTGTGTCCAGACTCCCGGAAGGCGTGCCGGGGCTTTCTCAAAATACGCCCAGTGCAGGATCTACGGTTGATCAGGGATCTGGTTTCAGGTTTCAGGAATCAGAGGGTTAACCTTACCGTTATATCAAAAAAACTAACTACGAACAGCTTACAGCGGACTGCTGACAGCTGAAATACTAAGGAGTATAAAATGACTTTTCAGGATATTTTCAAATCAAGTTTTCTCGACAATGTGACGTCTGTCAGCGTTTTGGACATGGTTCTGACCATGGCGCTGGCATTTTGCTTAGGCATGTTTATTTTCCTCATTTATAAAAAGACCTACTCAGGAGTGATGTACTCATCCTCCTTCGGTGTGACACTGGTCGCACTCACCATGATCACCTCCCTGGTGATTTTAGCGGTGACCTCCAATGTGGTGCTTTCCCTCGGTATGGTCGGCGCACTTTCCATCGTCCGCTTCCGCACCGCCATCAAGGAACCGCTGGATATCGCCTTCCTCTTCTGGGCCATCGCGGTCGGCATTGTCCTTTCCGCCGGCATGATCCCGCTGGCAGTTTTCGGCTCCGTGATCATCGGCATCATCCTGCTCGTGTTCGCCAACCACAAAGACAGCTCCAACCCTTATATCGTCGTACTGAACTGCTTTGACCACACTTCCGAAACAGCAGCCGTGGAATACCTCAAGAAAAACACAAAGAAATGCACCGTCAAATCCAAGACGGCCCGGCAGGGAAATGTAGAGCTCAGCATGGAAATACGGCTGAATAACGACAATACCGATTTTGTTAACATGCTCTCCCAAATCACCGGTGTGCAGAGCGCGGTCCTGGTCTCTTACAACGGCGACTACATGGGATAAAAGGAGCCGGACGTGTCTACCGATAAACATATCGACCGCATCTGCATCATCATCACACTGATCGCCCTGGTGCTCACGGTGCTGTTCATGAATGGTGAGAAGCTCGGTATTGCGAAGGTCGTGGATGAGGACGCGGAAAAGTATTCGGACCTCTCCAACTTCACCGCCAACGATCAGAACGGTGACTGGGAGAGCGGAGACGCGGCGATCATCACGCTCAATGGGGACAGCGCTACGATTTCCGGCAAAGGTGCCTATGTGAACGGCAGCACAGTGGTCATCACCAATGCCGGAACCTATGTGGTCTCCGGGACCCTGAACGATGGCTTCATCAGCGTGGATGCCTTTGACTCCTCCAAGGTCTGGATCAAACTGGACGGAGTGAATATCACCAGCAGTGATAACGCCTGCATCCGGGTAGAAGAGGCTGACAAGGTCTTCCTGACCCTGGCGGAAGGCAGTGAAAACTTCCTTACATCCGGCTCGGAAATGAGCGAAGCCGCACTGGCAGATGGTACCGGCGGAGCGATCTTTGCCCGGGACGACCTGACCATCAATGGTTCCGGTTCCCTGACCATTACCGCGGCTTACAAGCACGGCATCGACGCCAATGATGACCTGATCATCACCGGCGGGACCATCAGCGTGACCGCGCCGAAGGACGGACTGCATGCCAACGATTCCCTGCGCATCATGAACACCGATCTCACGGTCAATGCGGAGGATGACGGCCTGGCTGTTGCCAATGAAGGCGGATATCTGGTCATCGACTCCGGGACTATCCGCATCACATCGGGTAACGATGCCATCCATACCGGCGGCGATATCACTGTCAATGGCGGGACCCTCACCATCTCCGCGGGAGATGACGGGATCCACTCCGACACCAATGTGCTCATCAATGACGGCACGATCCTCATCAGCGAATGCTATGAAGGCATCGAAGCCCATACCATTGAGCTCGTCGGCGGCGACGTCACGATCAATCCGACCGATGACGGACTGAACGCCAACGGCGGTACCAACAGCTTCGGCATGCCGGGCGGCATGGGACGCGGCGGCTGGGGCCAGTCGACCGAAACACCGGCAGAGACACCGGCCTCGGAATCTGAAGATGAGGAGACCTGGGTGCGCATCAGCGGCGGCAGCCTCACCATCATCAATGAGGATGCCCGGGACGCGGACGGAATCGACTCCAACGGCGACCTGTATATCACCGGCGGAACGATCCGCGTCAGCCTGCCCGGCGGCGGGTCCAACAACGCGATCGACTTTGGATCGGAATCCGGCGGCAAAGCCCTCATCAGCGGCGGGAACCTGGCAGCAGCCGGCGGTGCGCAGATGCTGGAAAACTTCGACGAAAGCTCGGAACAGCCGGTCATTATGTATAACCTGACGGAAACCATGCAGGGCGGAACGGAAGTCCGGGTGCTGGATGCAGAAGGGAAGGAGATCCTCTCTTATACGCCGGCCCAAAGCTTCAACTCCATATTCCTGAGCTGTCCGGAAATGAAAGTCGGTGAAACTTATACCGTCATCATCGGCGAGACCGAAGAGACTCTGACCATTGAGAGTGACGCGGTCACCGTCGGCAGCAGCGGCATGGGCTCCATGGGCGGCGGATTCTTCCGCGGCGGCGGCATGGGGCAGGGCGGCAGAGGCGGAAACCGCTTCAGACCGACCGAAACAACGGAGGGTGAAATGCCGCAGTTTGACGGGACCATGATGCCGGGACCGGGCGGAATGACACCTCCGGACGGGCAAATGCCTGAATTTGACGGCACTTCCATGCCGCGAACCGAAGGGATGGGCGGTCCCGGCGGAATGATGCCTCCGGACGGGCAGATGCCTGAATTTGATGAAACCATGACGCCACCTGCCGAAGTGCCCAGCGGAGAAGGAACGGGACCCAATAGCAGCGGTATGGGCAGGCCCATGGGCAGCAGGGAATTCGAACAGCATCAGGAAGCTGAAGAAGAGGAAGAGACTGTTGTATCCACAGCAAAATCCCTTTCCGAATTCAGTACCGAAACCTGGGTCCTGATCGGTTCATCTATACTCGTCCTGGCAGCGGCACTCCTTTTCGCCCTGAAATTCAAACGCCGCTGAAAATCAGTTACAAATACCCTGCCCTGCATTCCATCAACAAATTCCACTCCTTACAGGGCAGGATATTTTACAGATACCCTGCTTCCACAGAGGTATAAAACTTTGACAGGGACAGTTTCGCTCCGGCGGAAGTGTCCCTCAACTGCTTACAAACGTCCTGCACCTGCTGTGCAGCAGCATAATCGCCGGAGCGCAATTTCCTATTTGGTCAGGATCCCTTATCCCGGAGAACGATGCTCATCACCGCCGCTGCTCATGCAGGGAAAACTCTGCTCATCGACCACCCCGTATCAGCTTCATCTTTCCCGACAGACATCAGAAACATCTCATGACCCTCATCTCTGAACACCGGCGACAGATTCGCGTGCGCGTCAGGGCAGTTCAACACTATGTTCCTGCATATGGATCTGTCACCTGTACGCGCGAGAATGCCCTGCAGAACTGTTCAGGAAAGGACCGATTCACAGACTATCTTTTTACCGATTAATGCTTTATAATTTGATAATACTTGAGACCAATAAATCAGGCGGGCATTGATATGGACAGCACAGGAAACGCGGAACTGAACTATTGCTTCAACTGCATGGCGCATCTTAATTCCGGAGAGAGTGTCTGTCCGACCTGCGGTCATGATAACAGCCAGCATCAAAACCCGGAAAATGCACTCCCGGAAGGGACCATCCTTGCCGGGAAATATCTGGTGGGCAGGGTCCTGGGGCAGGGCGGGTTCGGCATCACCTATCTGGGTTTCGATACCGCGCTGAAAATCAAGGTAGCCATCAAGGAATATTTCCCCATAGGTGTCAGTGTCCGCTCTCCGTTCTCGATCCGCGTGACATCTGTTTCTTCGCAAACAAAAGCAGACGGTTTCCGCAAAGGCTGCGATGAATTTCAGGAAGAAGCCCAGCGGCTTGCAGCCATTGAAAGCCCAAACATCGTAAAAGTGCGGGATTATTTCCGGGAAAACGGGACCGCTTACATCGTCATGAACTTCGTGGATGGCAGCAGCCTGACGAAAGAAGCGGAGGACTGCGGCGGCAGAATGCCCTGGAAGCGGGTAGTCGATCTGTTCAAACCGCTGATCCTGGAGTTGGATAAACTCCATAAAGCGCACATGATCCACCGGGATATCAAACCGGACAACATCAAAGTGGTCAGAGATGATACAGGAACGGAACACCTGGTACTGCTGGATTTCGGGGCAGCCCGCAGCTTCGTCTCAGCGGAGGTGACAGGAACTTATTCGGCTTTTGTCAGTTTTGGCTACGCGCCGATAGAACAGTACAACCCCAAGAGCAGGCAGGGACCATATACGGATATTTATGCTCTCTGCGCCACGATGTACGCGGTCATCACCGGCTCTCTCCCGGCAGATTCCACAGACCGGATGCTGGAAACAGCAGAGATAATGCCATTTTCCGAAATGAACATTAATATGCCGCAAAAGGTTGAAAAAGCGATTTTTCACGGCCTTGCGGTCCGAAGTGCAGACCGCCCGCAGAGCATGATGGAACTATACAACGAGCTGTGCGGAAAAGACTCTGTGAGCGGTGAACCGACTGTGATCGTTGAAAAACCGGTTCCGGAACCACAGAAAGAAGAAAAGAAAGAAGTCCTCAAACCCGCAGAAGAAATCAAACCAAAGAAAAAGATAAATTGGCTGCTGCCTGTACTGCTGGCTGTACTGCTCGCGGCAGGATTTTTCCTCTATCGCGGGATCCGGCAGAATCAGCTGGATGCCGCTGCAACACAGACCGCCGAATCCGGGATTTCCACACGATCCGCGCAGGAACTGGCAGCACAATTGACTGCTGATGCTCAGAGCACCCAAACCGTGCGTGCAGGTATGACGCAGCAGGCGGCTGCGGCGAAAACCCAACAGGCACGGGAGACTCAGGAAGCACTGCATGTGGAGCAGACAGGTACAGCGTGGAACATCACAGCAGCGGCTGAATACCAGCAGACCCAGACGAGGGAAGCGATCGAAGCAAGTGCCACGCAGGCCGAACGGGAAAGCCGGATGGAACAGACGGTGCAGGTAGAAACGCAGTGGGCTTTGGATACTCAGGAAGCGCTGAGTCGGGAACAAACCGCTACGGCCTGGTTCACAACACAGGAGGCACAGCTGCGTCAGACACAGACCCGTGAAGCGGAAGAAATACAGCAAACAGCAGCCTCCTTAGCCCGGCAGACTGTTGCTGCGGAACAGACCCGGACAGCGGCAGAACAGCAGACCGCCACCCAGGCAGCTGTCAATGATATGCAGACGCGGACGGCAATCGCGAAACAGACCATGATCGCGGAACAAACCGCGGCGGCGCTGGAACAGACCCGGGTAATGGAGGAACAGCAGACCGCCACCCAGGCAGCTATTTATGATATGCAGACGCGGACGGCGATCGCGGAGCAGACCATGATCGCGGAACAAACCGCGGCGGCACTGGAACAAACCCGGGTGATGGAGGAACAGCAGACCGCCACCCAGGCAGCTATTTATGATATGCAGACCCGGACGGCGATCGCGGAACAGACTGCCCGGGCAGAACAAACTTTGACTGCGATGGACCGGACTCGGGAAGCGATCGAGATCGCACAGACAGAAATTGCCGAAACCCGGGAAGCTTTTGATATAATCGCGACACAAAATGCCTGGCAGCAGACGCAGGATGCGATCCATTATGCACAGACAGAAATTGCCGGGACCCAGAATGCCTTCTACGCGACCCAGACGAAAATGGCAGAACCGACTGCGACACCGACGCCGACAATGACCGCAAGCGCCACACCAACAGCTGCTGCTTCATTTACGCCGACAAAAACAAATACACCGGTCCCGACAGCCACACCTGCATCCTCAGCAACAGCAACACCGAAACCTGCGGTAATGGTCGGAGACGTGTTCACTTTTGGCCGCTGCGAGCAGGACGGAGATTTGACGAACGGTGCGGAAGCGATCGAGTGGCAGGTGCTGGCGGTGGAAGACGGCCGCGCACTGGTCATCAGCAAATACGGCCTGGATGCGAAGCCGTTTAATGAAAGGCATATAAGCGTTACCTGGGAGACCAGTACATTGCGTGCATGGCTGAACGGGGAGTTCTACAACAGCGCGTTCAGTAATGAAGAACAAGGTCGGATCCGACAGGTAACGATAAAGAATCCGGATAACGTCACATATGGAACAAAAGGCGGAAATGACACGACAGACCGGATATTCCTGCTGAGCATTGATGAAGCAGAGCAATATTTCGTAAATGATGAGGCACAGAAATGCCAGGCGACAACATACGCGAAAAATCATGGAGCATGGGCAGTTGAAGACTTTGAAGGAACGTCGTTTTGGTGGCTCCGGTCGCCGGGCAAACGTGATGATATGGCCGCCAGAGTCCATGCTGCTGGCGGTATCGACTTTTATGGCAGGGGTGTCTACGTTGGTTATACAGTTGTGCGTCCTGCTTTTTGGCTGGATCCGGATGAAGAACCGGATATAATCGATGCTGAAAGTCCGATGCCCACAGAAACCGGAATTCCGGCAGTTGACATAATCGTGACAATCAGCGGACACAGAAACACTGCGTATTATGACGGGGACGCACACACCGTCAGCGGCTATGATGTGGAGATCAGTGATCCCTCTTATACCGAGGCTGATTTCTTCTTCAGCGGAACTGCCGAAGCGAAACGTACCAATGCCGGTACCACTTACATGGGGCTGAGAGCTGAACAGTTCAGCAACACCAACTCGGACTTCGGATCGGTGACCTTTATCGTGAATGACGGTTACCAGACGGTTGCCCCCATTGATGTGGAAGTTGACATCACCGGAAATCATAATATCTCCGTATATGACGGCAGGGAGCACATAGTGAGCGGCTATGCTGTGGCAAGCAGCAGTCCGCTTTACAGCCCGGCAGATATCAGTTTCAGCGGCAGCGCGGAAGCTGTCCGCACCAATGTCGGGACAACGAACATGGGACTGTCAGCGGCACAGTTCACCAATAACAACGTCAACTTCGATAATGTAACTTTCAGCGTGACGGATGGTTACCAGACGATCACAGCCATAGATGAAGTCGTTGTAGCCATTACCGGGAATCAAAGCGTAGTGAATTATGACGGTGAAGAACACAGCGTCAGCGGTTTCAATGTAGAAGTCAGTGATCCGCTTTATACGGAAGGAGACTTCAGTTTCAGCGGTACCGCGGAAGCTGTCCGCACCCATGTCGGGACAACGAACATGGGACTGAACCCTGAGCAGTTTGCCAACAACAGCAGCAATTTTGACAAAGTCTCGTTCATCGTGACGGACGGATACCAGACAGTCAACCCGATCAATGCCGCGGTGATGATCAACGGTCACAGAAATACAGTGGTATATGACGGAGAAGTCCACAGCATCAGCGGCTATGACGCTGAGATCAGCGAGCCGCTGTACAGCGCAGCGGACTTCACTTTCAGCGGCAGTGCGGAAGCGGAGCGCATGGAAGTCGGCACAACCTTCATGGAACTGAGCTCAGAACAGTTCACCAACACCAACCCGGACTTCGGCACAGTCACCTTTATTGTAAATGACGGTTATATAAAGGTAGATCCTCTCCCGACAAACACCCCGGCACCGACAGCAGTGCCGAAACCGTCAGTGAAAGTCGGGGATATCATCACGCTGGGGCAGTACGAGCAGGATGGATTCCTGAACAACGGTCCGGAAGCGATCGAGTGGCAGGTGCTGTCGGTGGAAGGAGACCGCGCGCTGGTGATCAGCAAATACGGTCTGGATGCAAAGCCGTATAATGAAAGGGATATAAGCGTAACCTGGGAGACCAGTACATTGCGTACATGGCTGAACGGGGAGTTCTACAACAGCGCGTTCAGCAACGAAGAAAAGGGACAGATCCAACAGGTAAGGGTGAAGAATCCTGACAATGCGGAATATGGAACAGAAGGCGGAAATGACACCACAGACTGGATCTTTCTGCTGAGCATTGATGAAGCGGAACAGTATTTCGCGAATGATGAGGCACGGAAATGCCAGGCGACAACATACGCGAAAAATCAAGGAGCATGGTTTAATAAAGATTATGGAGGACCGTCTTTGTGGTGGCTCCGGTCGCCGGGCTCTTGGGATGCTAGCGCTGCCGTTGTCTATTCGGATGGCGATTCGGATGGCTATGCATACCAGGTCAGCTGGGGTAGAAATGTTGATCGTCCTGCTTTTTGGCTGAATCTTGATGAAAAAACGGAAATTTACTCTTCAACGGCAACCGCGGCAGCGACGATGACGTCGACAGTGACGAATACACCGGAACTGACAGCAACACCGGCACCGACCGCAGCACCGAAACGGGTGGTGGAAACCGGAGAAATCATCACATTCGGACAATACGAACAAGACAATGATCTGGGTAATGGTCCGGAAGCGATCGAGTGGCAGGTACTGGCGGTGGAAGGAGACCGCGCGCTGGTGATCAGCAAATACGGTCTGGACGCAAAAAAGTATAATGACGCAAGGACAAGCGTCACCTGGGAGACAAGCACACTGCGGACATGGCTGAACAGAGAATTCTACAACAGTGCCTTCAGCAGTGAAGAAAAGGCTCAAATCCGGGAAACGACGCTCAAAAATCCGAATAATAAATATAATATAAAAGGCGGAAACAAGACAAGAGACCGGATCTTCCTGCTGAGCTACGATGAAGCAACAGAGTATTTTGCGGATAATGCAGCACGGAGATGTCAGCCGACGGCATACACAAAAAATAATGGAGCCGGAGCAAGCTATGGAGGAGCCTGGTGGCTTCGGTCACCCGGTGCTTACAGTATTTGTGCATATGAGATCAATTTCATCGGCAGTTTTTATGAGTATGACTATGTTAACACGAACGGTGTAATGGCACGTCCCGCTTTCTGGCTGGACCTGGGTATGGAAACGGAAAAGATCGAATCTGACAGTCCTGAGCCGACAGAAGCACCGATGTCAGAACCCACAGTCACCTCCGTTCTGCCGGCAGTGCCGAAAACACCGATGAAAGTCGGTGACATCATCACGCTCGGGCACTATGAGCAGGACAATGACCCGGATAACGGTCCGGAATCAATCGAATGGCAGGTATTGGCAGCAGAAGACGGCCGTACGCTGGTGATCAGCAAATACGGCCTGGATGCGAAACGTTATAATGAAGAATATACAAGTACAACCTGGGAAACCTGTTCATTACGCGCATGGCTGAACGAAGAATTCTATAACAGCGCATTCAGCAATGAAGAGAAGGGGCAGATCCAACAGGTAACGATCACAAATCCCAATAATACAAATTTCGGAACAAAAGGCGGAAATGACACAACAGACCGGATCTTTCTTCTGAGCATTGATGAAGCGGAACAATATTTTTCTGATGATGAAACACGGAAGTGTTGGCCGACGGAATACGCGAAAAATAACGATGCATATATTTCGGAAGATGATGGAGATACAACGTGGTGGTGGCTCCGGTCGCCCGGTTCTATTGGCCGTGCAGTCGGTATCAATACTGATGGCAGTTTCAGCGAATATGGCACTTCTATTAACACTTTCAGTGCCGCAGTTCGTCCCGCTTTCTGGCTGGACTTGTCGGGTGAGACGGAGTCTGTTGCCACAGAAGATCAGAAACCGACAGTTGAATTGCTCCCGACATCCGAACTGACTGAGACGCCAACAGGAGAACATCTTTTTACCTCATCGTTTAATTTAACCCTCCTGATAACCGAAAAATCCGAAAGCGGAAATTACATAATGATCAAAGATACGATACTGAGAGAGCAGCCCTCAAGCTCGGCAACAGCTTTATTCAGTTTATTGACAGGAGAAAAAGTTATACCTCAGGGAAAAAACAAGAATTCATGGATCCTTATCAATACGATGGGAGATTCGGAAGGCTGGCTCCCGGAGGAAGGATGGATTCCGGAAGATTCGGTTACCAAAGAAGAACAATTAAAAACAGTAGGATATACAACGATCCCCTCCACAGACCTGAAAGCTGCGGATATCTTTCTTTACGGAAAATATGAACAGGATAATGATCTCAGTAATGGCACGGAACCGATTGAGTGGCAGGTACTGGCGGTAGAAAACGGACAGGCTTTGGTGGTCAGCAGATATGGACTGAACGCAAAAGCTTATAATGATGAAAAGATCTTTGTGACCTGGTCAACCTGCAGCCTGAGGCAGTGGCTGAACGATGATTTCTTCAGCAGCGCATTCAGTTCCGAAGAACAAGATCATATCTTGGAGACAATACTCAAAAATCCGAACAACACGAAATATGGGACAGCCGGTGGACAAGACACAAAAGACCGGATATTCCTTCTGAGCGGTGATGAAGTGGAAAAATATATCGCAGATGCTGATTCAAGAAAATGCGAATCAACGGCATACGCGAAAGCAAACGGTGCAATGGTCAGTTCCTGGCATAATTGGACTCATTATGGGTGGTGGTTGCGCACACCAGGTTACTATGGTCTCAATGCCATGTATGTCGACACTCGCGGCTCAATCGGCTATCGCGGTTACGATGTTAATTACACAGTCAACACGGTACGGCCCGCTTTCTGGCTGGATCTGTAATTTGAAATCTTTGGCTCTCAGCCCTGCAAGCGGAGACCGGTCATTCCGCTGCCTGATAGAGGAAAATTATTCTGCTCTTCATTAACCGGGGCAAATCCCGAAATTTACGGAGCAGGGAAAAGGGCTCATCTTCCGGCGAAGATCCATGGCTTACCATTTGACATTTATCATTTCTCATCTTCTGAGGGTTACCGAATACCCTTCAAAATTCTCAAGGGACAATTTATGCCCATTTTGGCTAAAAGAATATCTGAACATTTCTTTTGCATGATCCCAAAAGCTGTCGCCGGTAATCATTTCAAGAATGCCGTTTTCATAAGATTTCCAACTAAACTTTTCATAATACAATTCGTGGTCATACTCTTCTTCCTTAATCCCTGAACCATCTTCGTAAAAAGTCAGTCTGGCTTTTACCGAAGATTCAGGTACTTTCATGGACCAGGTGTAGGAGAATGAATTATGCTTTTCTCCACAGGCAGAAAGTACCAGGATTATGATAAAAAGAACGATCATTTCGGAAATTTTGAACTGATTTTTGGTTTTCATTTTGAACTCCTCAGTTTATTTTTGATATCCTGAGTATAGTTCTGTGAATATGTAATTTTGTTTATGAAAATAAGCTGTTTCAGTCCGGACAGCAGCATCCGGAATTCAGGAGTAAACGAGACATCATGGCTCCGGCAGTGAAACCGGGAACAAGCCATCCGGTGATCTGTCAGCCAATGGCGGAATATTTTTGATAACAAGAGCATGGAAAGCTGTCAGCTTTCTATTCCAACACGAATGGTCCGTGACGGAGCATACAGGAGCGGCAGACAGGAGAAGTACGGGCTTCGCCCGGCATACCTGTGTGGCAGGAGCTTCGCTTACCGTATGCTTCAAAGCTGACATTTATGCAGTTATGAAAGCGCGCACAGTTGACAAGGTGCCGCGGGATCGTTTCTCCCCGGCGCGCGTCAGCGTGTCCGGGAGAAATGATCCCATCGGCGCCGCTGCTCATTCAGGAAAAGATGCGCCTCA
>CADACE010000044.1 GCA_902786265.1 uncultured Chloroflexota bacterium
TCGGAAATATAATCATTTCCCTATGCGCCCTTTAGGCTGGTTATCTCCTGCTTCTTTTTTACAGAATTTTGTAACTAATCATCGGTAAACCTACATTTAGAACATATTATAAACAAACCAAAAATAGAAGTCAGGGGACGGATCCCCTGACTTATTCACTTTCAAAGCAAATCGTTGATAATGGTCTTCAGTGTGTCTGCGGATCTGCGGAGTTTTTCCATTTCCTCGTCAGAAAGCTGCAGGGGGACATGGGATTCGATGCCGTTTTTCCCGACGATCACCGGGGTGCTGAGGGCAACACCGCTGATGCCGAATTCCCCGTTCTGCATACTGGAGACCGGGAGAATGGATTTTTCATCACGGACGATTGCCTCACAGATGCGGCGCACGGACATGGCAATACCGTAATAGGTAGCGCCTTTCTTTTCTATGATCCTGTACGCACTGTTTTTGACCGTTTCCGCGAGTTCTTTCATCGCTTTTTCGTGATTATGATGGCCGCGCATATCGCAGAAGCGGGAGAGCGGAACACCAGAGACATTTGTACAGGACCAGGCGGGGAATTCACTATCCCCATGCTCACCGATGATAAAGGTATGTACGGACCGGCTGTCTACAGCGAGGTGCTCTCCGAGCAGGTATTTCAGCCGCGCGGTATCCAGCACGGTACCGGAGCCGAAAACCCGGTTCTCCGGCAATCCACTGATTTTGATAGCCGCGTAAGTCAGGATATCAACAGGGTTGGCAACGATCAGCAGGATCGCGTTATTGTTGTATCTGGTGATCTGCGGTATGACGCTTTGAAAAATGCCGACATTTTTCTTTACCAGGTCCAGACGGGTTTCTCCCGGTTTCTGGTTGGCACCCGCAGTGACTACAATGATTTCCGCGTCGGTGAGATCCGCGTAATCCCCGGCATAGATCTTCATCGGTTTCGCGAAAGGAAGCCCGTGACTGATATCCAGCGCCTCCCCTTCAGCCTTGTCCCGATTAGCATCGATCAGGACCATTTCGGAAAATAATCCGCTTTCCATCAGCGCAAACGCGGACGCGGCACCAACAAACCCGCAGCCGATGATCGCCGCTTTTCTGTCATTCAGATTTGCCATTTTTCTGCTCTCCCTGTAATTTTTTGATGTCCCCGGCCGGTCTTTCTTCCCGGCCGGTTCGAAATTAATTGTAGCAGTGTTTTGGCTATTGTCCTATGGATGAGAAATACTTTTATGAGCGGTACACACAGCACCTGATACAAACGGTCCTGCTGCGCGGCGGTACATATTAGATTAGAAATGCCGATATACCTGAGTGGGCAGCGGAATGCTGACGGATTTCCTGTAAAACGGGAGGAGTTCTTCCTTAAGCGTGAACAAAGGCGCTCTTCCTGCAGCGCGAGAGATCAGTTCCATTCAGCGCAAACACTTCATATTATCTGTTTCCGGAAAATCAAAGAACCGCCTTTTCAGGCGGTTTCTGGCGGAGAGGGGGGGATTCGAACCCCCGAATGAGTTTAAGCCCATTAATCACTTAGCAGGCGATCCCGTTCAACCACTCCGGCACCTCCCCGAGCACTGCTTTATTATAAACGATTTTTTAAATTTGGAAGGTTTTTTAAGAAAATGTGACAATTTTATGGTATCGGATGCAGTGGTCAGGATATTGGGATATAGAAGCGGCTCCGCAGCATTTCTATTTCTATATAGCATGCGTAAATCACAAAAACCAGCCACCAGCCCCTGCACCCTATACCCTGATCCCTTCAAAACTGTGGTATGATATATATGGGTAAGTTTATGGATAATAAGATCACGATCATTGAAGGACCAACACCGACATTTGAATCGGTGAATGCAAACTGGGTCGAAGGTGTCTGTGAAACACCGACTCCGGGCTGTGTCATGTCCACGAATCTGCGTACCATGAATGGCATGGCTCTGCTTGAACGCTGCCACAACACATGGGCGCAATGTGATACCATGTACCTGCACTATCGCAACACGATCGGTATGGAAGAGCGTGTCCCCATCATCGCCGCGGAAGTCGTTGACACGGAAGAGGGACAAAAGCTGATCCTTTGGGTGGAAATGCCGAATGCCAACCGGGGACATGTCTATATCCAGACCGATGATGATTTTGACGACGACGATGAGGATTAAATCACTTTCGACCCATGGAACCGGACAGGGATAGACGCCCTTTTCTACTATTTCTCCTGATCGTGATCATTATCATCTGCGCCGGACTTTTTACCCCGCTGCGGGAAAAAATCGCATATCGCGTTGATGATTTGAAATCACGTTTGTTTTACATGTTTTCGGACCCGGCAAACACCTTATTTGTCCCGGGGCAGTCCGGTTCTGCAACGATCTCCGACAGCGATGTCGAAGCTACGATCTCCCAATTTATCACGGAAGCCGCGCCTACGGAAACGGAAGTTCCTCCGACACCCACTGCCACGCAGGAAGTGATCACAGAAGAACCGACTGCGACCGAAATTCCCACCGCCACACCGGAACCTACCGCCACACCGGAACCGCTTCCCGAAAGCAGCTTCATCAGTGGCGTAAAATACGAAACCCAGCACGGCATCTGGAATTACTGTGCCCCTACCAACCTTTCCATGGCCATGACCTTCTGGGGGTGGCCGGGCCAGCGTCTTGATGTCGGTCCCAAAGTAAAACCGTTCGAAAAAGACAAAAACGTCATGTTTTATGAGTTGGAAGAATTCGTCGCCGACAATTCCGGTCTTCGGTCTCTTGTCCGTCCCGGCGGCACCGCAGAGCTGCTAAAACGCCTGATCGTCAAGGGATATCCCGTCCTGATCGAAAAGGGATCATTTATGCAGGAGGTTTCCGGCAGATATTCATGGATGGGGCATTATAACATTGTCACCGGTTATGATGACGCGGCGCAGGAATGGACGGTTCAGGATTCATACTACCATGCCGACTACAAAGTTCCCTATGATACGCTTGAGGAAGAATGGCAGTCTTTTAATCACCAGTTCATGATCGTTTATCCGGGTGACCGTGAAGGTGAAGTTTACAACATCCTCGGCCCCTACACCAACAGCCATTGGGCAGACAATAACGCCCTTCATATGGCAGACGCACAGATCGAAGCTGCCGAGACGCCCGAGGAGTATTTCTACGCTTATTTCAACCGCGGTACATCTCAGGTCGCGCTCAGCGACTTTTTCGGCGCGGCACAGTCTTATGACCTGGCGTATACGTATTATCCCGATATTGAGACCAACCGGCGCCCATACCGCATGGTCTGGTACCAGACCGGACCCTATTACGCGTATTATTATTGCGGACGATATTATGACGTGATCGCCCTTGCGGAAACGACACTCGCTTCTACTTCGGAGCCTTATCTGGAAGAAACCCATTACTGGCGGGCTATGGCGTATAAAGAACTGGGCGAAATCGAAAAAGCACGTGACGATCTGGAAAGATGTCTTGAACTGCATAAAGGGTTCACAGCCTGTGAAGCGCTGCTTTACGAGCTGGGTTATTAACTCCGTTTTTCCGGTATCAGCAAGCAGAAACAGAGGGTAAGATGAGTGTGAAAGTTCTCCATTTTGCGGACGCGCATATCGATTCATATACCGGCGGACGGATTGATTCTAGCAAGGGATTTTCCTTTCATACTCTCGATTTTTTCAAAGCCTTGGATGAGATCACAGACCTTGCCATCAGCGAGAAGGTTCAGCTGGTCCTCTTTGCGGGAGATGCCTACCGCAGTTCCACACCGGTTCCGACCTTCCAGCGGGAATGGCAGCGCCGGATGGTCCGCCTATCCGAGGCAAAAATTACGGTGTTAATGATCCCCGGCAATCACGACATCACCAACTCGCAATACAAAGCCAGCGCACTGCAGGAGATGGATACCCTGCCGATTCCTTATCTTCATTACGCAGCCAAAGGTGTCCAACTGTACACGCCGAAAGACCTGGATGGCGTTCCCATTCAGATCCTTGCGGTTCCCTGGATGCCGGTTTCTCTTAAATCCGCACGGGATAAGGAGAACAAAAAGACCCCCGAAGAACGCGCCGCAGAGATGGAAACGGATATTGTCGGCCGGGTGCGTAAGTACATCGAACAGGCAGACACAAACCTGCCGCTCATCCTTTTAACACATTATTCCGTTCAGGGAAGCAAATACCCCTCCGGGCAGACCGCTGAGCTCGGGCGGGATGTTACGCTTTCCCGTTCACTGGTCTGTGATCCGGTTTTTTCCTATACCGCTCTCGGACATATCCATCTGTTCCAGGACCTGAATGAAGGGCAGCAGCCCCCGGTAGTCTATCCCGGCTCCATTGAACGTGTCGATTATGGGGAATCGAAGGAGAAAAAAGGCGTAGTGATCGCGGAAGTGGAGAATCACCATACAGAATACAGATTCCGGGAACTACATACCCGTCCGATGTACAACCTGCAATATGAGGCAAAGGACGCCGGTACTCTACAACAGGACCTGCTTGACCTTCTTCCCTCACCGGAAAAAGCGCAGGATGCCATGATCCGCCTTTCCATTTCCTATCCTCATGAGTTTGAATCTCAAATCAACGAACGTGAATTACGAAAGCAGGTGGAAGGCGCACTTGATTTTCAGATAATACGCAAACCGGTCCATGAGAACCGTATGCGGATCCAGTCCAAAAACATCAGCAGTCTGACACCGAAGGATCTGCTGACCACTTATTGCCAGGTTACCAAAACATCTGATACAGAAACCAAAGCACTCTGCGCGCTTGCGGATGAGATATTCAGCGAATCCGAGGCAGTACTTTAGAAGGATCAATAAATGTCAGAAGCAGTTACAGAAATCATCATTTTATTCATACTGATTTTCATCAACGGTCTGTTTTCTATGACGGAGATGGCCGTTGTTTCCTCACGCAGGGCAAA
The DNA here is from genome assembly GCA_902786265.1 of uncultured Chloroflexota bacterium. GTDB lineage: Bacteria > Chloroflexota > Anaerolineae > Anaerolineales > Anaerolineaceae > Flexilinea. The sequence continues at coordinate 4,914 of CADACE010000044.1, forward strand.
ACTGCAGAGTATTCTCGAAGACGGGGATAAGCGTGCAAAAACCGTGCTGGACCTGCTGGATAACTCAAATGACTTCTTTTCCACAATCCAGATCGCCATCACCCTGATCGGGGTCATCACCGGTGCTATCGGTGCCCAGACTTTTTCACATTACCTGGTCGATTTACTCGTAAAAGTTCCTTTTCTTAAAGGAATTGCCCAACCGCTTTCCGTGCTTCTGATCTCAAGCCTTATCACGTATTTCAGCCTTGTGATCGGCGAACTCATCCCCAAACGGATCGCCACCAATAATCCCGAAAAGATAGCCATGACCATGTGCGGACCCATCAAGGTCCTTTCCAGGATCTTTCTCCCGGTCGTGCGCATCCTTTCCTTCTCCACAGAAGCCGGGATCAAACTGATCGGGATCAGAGAAAATGAAGAATCACAGGTTTCTGAAGATGAGATCAAGGTCATGATCGAACAGGGCAAGCAGGATGGCGTTTTTGAGGAAAACGAACAGGATATTGTCGAGTCTGTCTTCCGCCTGAGCGACCAGACCGTTGATGCTCTCATGACACCCCGCACTGAGCTTGACTGGATCGACCTCGAAGAACCCGTGGAAGAATCCCTGAAGGAGATCGCGAATTCCACCTACCACTATTTTCCGCTGGTACGCGGCAACCCGGATAACGTTCTCGGCGTGATCTCTTCCAAAGCGCTGCTGGATGCTTATATCCGCAATGATGAGATCGATCTGGAAAAGATCATGGAACCGCCGCTCTTTGTTCCGGAAAGCAAACCGGCACTCAGTTTGCTGGATGACCTCAAGGCTTCCGAATCGAACTTTGCCGTGGTGCTGGACGAATATGGCGGATTTTCCGGCATGATCACACCTTATGACCTGCTCAATGAACTTGTCGGCGACGTCACCAATATCGGAGAAGAACCGGATGACGAGGAAGATATTCTTGTCCGAGATGACGGATCCTGGAGTTTTGACGGCATGATAGATATCGATGAGTTCAAGGAGACCATCGGTGTACGCGACCTGCCGGATGAAAACCGTGTCGGTTATCAGACACTGGCCGGATTTATCCTGAGTCAGACCGGTTCGATCCCGTCTGCAGGAACCTGCTTTGACTGGAACGGGTTCCATTTTGAGATCGTCGATATGGACGGCCTTCGTATTGACCGTGTATTCGTTTCCCGAATCGAACCGGAAAACGATGCAGAGCAGAACGGAACAGAGGGTACGAACCCGGAAAACAGTGACGGGGAAACCAAAGAAACCGGACAGAATGATGAGAAGGGGACACCGTCAGCATGATCCCGGTCAAACTTACTATCAGCGGATTTCTTTCCTATCATGAGCCGGCGGAGCTGGACTTCACCGGGATCCATGTAGCCTGTATTTCCGGACGGAACGGCGCCGGAAAATCCGCGATGCTGGATGCCATAACCTGGGCGCTGTTCGGGGAAGCCCGCAAAAGCGATGACAGTATCATCAACAATATGGCAGAAGACAATACCGCGAAAGTCGATTTTGAATTTATCTATGAAAATACAAATTATCTCGTTCGACGTCAAAAGACCAAAGGGAAAAGCGTTGTGGTGGATTTCTTTGTCCGGGGGCCGGACGGTGAATCCTGGAAAACGCTGACTGAAAAACGGGCGGGTGATACCAACAAGCGGATATGCTCTACCCTGCATATGGACTACAAGACCTTTATCAACGCTTCATTTTTCCTGCAGGGAAAGGCAGATCAGTTTACCGGTCAGAACGCGGCGGACAGGAAAAAAATACTCAGCACCATCCTGAACCTCGATGTATGGGAAATCTATAAATCCAGAGCTTCGGAAAAGCGCAAACTCGCCGAAGGCAATGCGTCTTATTTGAAAGGCCTGATCGATGAAGCGGACGCCGAGCTTCGGCAGGAACCTGTGCTGCGTGAAGCCTTGTCGGCAGCTGAAACCAGAGCCGCGGAAGCGGAAAAAGCCTATAAAGACGCGGATGAAAAATGGCAGATCGCAAAAGCCAATGAGGCTTCTCTCAAGGCTTTGAAGGAAAACGCTGAGCGGAAGCAGCAGGAAGAGATCAAGCAGGAACGGCAGATCCGGGACCAGCAGAATGTACTGTCGCTGCGCAGCAGGGAACTGGCAGGACTGCGTTCCGAACTGGCTAACGCTGAAACCATCGAAAAGAATTACCGGGATCTTTTATCGCTCCGGGACAGGCTGGATCAGCTGACTGCCGCAGCCGCGGCATTCGGCCGGCTGGAAAATGAGCGTGTCCGTCTGGAAGCCATGATAAGCGGCAGTGAAAAACAGCTTCGTTTTGAGTATTCCCGGCTGACGCAGGAGAAGGGCGAACAGGAGCAAATCCGGCAGGAATTACGGAGCCTTGAACCGCTTCGTGAAAATACGGCTCAAACAGTCGAAACCTTAACAAAAACATGTGCCGAACTCCCCGCTTTGCGGGAAGAACTGACCGCTATCAGCGATGAGGGAAATGTTTATAAAGGGAACATTTTCCATTTTGAAGAAAAAGAACGTGAGATCCGGGAAAAGCTGGAGCAGTTTCTTGCGAATCAGGGCGGGATCTGCCCCACCTGCGGCAGGGAAATGGACGCGGAACATTGCCGGATCCACAGCGGTGAGCTTAAAAATCAGATCGCCGGGATCCGGAAAGAGATCGACAGCAATAAAGCGAAACGTGAGGCAATGGCCATGAAATACCGCGGCTGTTCCGGCAGGATCAAACAGCTGGAAGCGCAGGAAAAGGAACTGACTGCCCGGCGGGTCGATCTGACAAAAATCGAACAGCAGATAAAAAGCTATAATGAGAGGCTCAGCGGATGGGAAGAGAGGGAAAAACGGCTTGCCGTTGTTGAGCAGCTGCTTCAAAACAATGATTTTTGTCCGGAAGAACGCCAAAGGCTGCAAAGCATAAACACGGAGATCGCGGAACTCGGGTATGACCGCCGGGAACATGAACGGCTGAATGCCGCGAAAAACGCGCTTGCCGGTGCGGAAAATGAACATCAGAAGCTTATCGCTGCCCAGAGCAGGATCGAACCGCTTGAAAGGGAAATATCGGAAAAACAGACGCTGCTGACGGAATCACAGGAGCAGCTGAAAAGAGTTCAGGAAGAACGCTCACAGGCAGAAGCGGATTATCAGAATCTCAGGTCACTGATGCCGGATCTCAGACAGATCGAAAATGAACGAATCCGTACGAATCAGGAGCGGGACCGTGCCAACAAGGAACTGGGACAGGCCGAACAGCGGGTGAAACATCTGGATGACGCCCGTGAGTCGCTGAAGGACCGCGATGCCGAGTATAAGGAGAAGCTTCTCGAGATCCGCCGTTATAAAGATCTGGAAAAAGCTTTTGGGAAGGACGGTATCCCAGCGCTTCTCATCGAACAGGCGATCCCGGAAATCGAAGAACAGGCAAACGAAGTGCTCCAGCAGCTTTCCAACGGCAGCATGTCCCTGCAGTTTATCACTCAGGGCAGCTATAAATCCAAAAAGGATGAAGTCAAGGAGACACTGGATATCCTGATCCAGGATCCATATGGCGTAAGGGAATATGAAATGTTTTCCGGCGGAGAAGCTTTCCGCATCAATTTTTCGATCCGTCTGGCGCTGTCCAAAATCCTTGCGCAGCGTGCCGGTTCACGTTTGCAGACCCTTGTGATCGATGAGGGGTTTGGCAGTCAGGACGATGAAGGCCGTGCAAGGCTGGCGGAGGCGATCACTGCGGTCCGGAGTGAATTTGAGAAGATCCTTGTCATTACACACCTTTCTGAATTAAAGGAAGCCTTCCCTTCCCGTATCGAGGTTGAAAAGACTGCTGACGGATCCCACATAGAGGTGATTCCATGAGCGCAGGTTTGATGCAGCGGGTCTGTGCCGGTTACAGGGTCCCTCTTTTCGATACCCTTGCAGATACCCTTCCCGGCGGACTTTCCCTTTATGCCGGGGATCCCCGTCCGGAAGAAATGATCGATCAGTCTCAGCGGCCGCAGAAAGCAGCCTTTTGGCATGCGGATAACTGCCACTTGTTTTCCGGAAGATTTTATTTGTGCATTCAGCGTGATGTACTGACTTGGCTCCGGCAGAGCGATCCTCAGGTATTGATCATGGAAGCCAATATGCGTTACCCGCGGAACAGAGACGCCGCGGCCTGGATGCACCGCAAAAACCGTCCGGTGATCGGCTGGGGCCTGGGAACAGGCAGTACCGGCGGCTTCCTGCTGAAACGCCATCTGGCTATGTATGACGCGCTGATCACGTATTCCTCCTCCGGAAAACAGAGTTATGTTGCCGCGGGATTTCCGGAAGAGCGCATTTTTGTCGCCTGTAACGCGGCTGCTCCCCGTCCGAACCGCCCGATGCCCGAACGGCTTCCGGACCGGTATGACGGCCAGCCGGTCGTTCTTTACGTCGGTCGTCTGCAAAAGAGAAAGCGGCTGGATCTGCTGATGCGGTCCTGTGCGGCGCTGCCGGAAGAACTGCGACCGCGTCTGTGGATCGTCGGTGACGGACCGATACGCGCGGAACTGGAAAGTGCTGCCGCGGATTTTTATCCGCAGACGGAATTTTTCGGGGCACTTTATGGGGAGGATCTGACTGCCCGGTTTGACCGTGCTGATCTTTTCTGCCTGCCCGGGACCGGCGGTCTCGCGCTGCAGCAGGCTATGGCCTCCGCTCTGCCACTGATTGCCGCGGAAGCGGATGGTACCCAGGCTGACCTGGTCCGTCCATCTAACGGTATTCAGGTCGCGCCAGGTGATCCCGACGCTCTCACTGTGGCACTGGCATCCATGCTTGCGGATCCGGTCCGGCTGCGGAAAATGGGAGCGGAATCTTTCCGCATCGTCAGGGATGAGATCAATCTGGAAGCGATGGCTGCGGTCTTTGCGAAGGCTGCCGCCTTTGTGGAAGACAAGGGGCTAAAATGAAAATATTGCTGATTGCTGACGGCAGGAGCCCGATCACCCTGCGCTGGATCGAAAGCATGCGGGAAGATAATATTGATGTTTATCTGGCGTCCTCCTATCCCTGTGCCCGTCCGGAAAATATCTCCGGTTTCTATCTGATGCCGGTGGCATTCGCGAACTTTTCCCACAAAAATACAGGACCGGCTCCAGCGGGGCCGACCACCGCGGCACCGCCGCCCACCACCCGGAAAGGCCTGGTCGCCCGTTTCCGCGGACTCTTTATGCGTATGCGTTACATACTGGGTCCCTTCACACTGCCTTATTATGGTTTTAAACTGAACCGCATAGTCAATAAGATCAAGCCTGATGCTGTCCATGCCCTGCGCATTCCATTTGAAGGAATGCTCGGAGCGCAGCTTTCCGCAAAATATCCGCTGGCTGTCAGCATCTGGGGAAACGACCTGACGCTTCATGCGAAAGGTTCCTGGATGATGGGTGAGATCACCAAAGCGACTCTCCGCCGTGCCGACGCGCTGGCGGCTGATGCCGCGAGGGATATTCGTCTCGGGAAACTCTGGGGCTTTTCCGAAAAAAAGCAAACACTGGTGATCCCCGGGAACGGCGGTATTTCTCTCAGTGATATCCGGCTGATCGCGGAAGACGGACTCTCCGGGCTGAACTGGCTGCCGCGGGATCATCACATCATCATCAATCCCCGCGGGTTCCGGCCGGGCTCTGTCCGGAATGACACATTTTTCAAGAGCATTCCTTATGTTCTCGCCAAAGTCCCGAACACGCTCTTCCTGTGCTGTTCCATGGCAGGACAGCCGGAAGCGCTGGAGTGGGTAAGACAGCTGAAAATTGAAAAAAGCGTTATTTTGCTCCCAACCTTAAAACAAACTGACCTCTGGCCGCTATTTGCCCGCGCGGAAGCTTCCGTAAGCGTTTCCCAGCATGACGGGACACCGAATTCTTTATTGGAAGCCATGTCTCTGGGCTGTTTCCCGATCGCCGGGGATATTGAATCTGTCCGGGAGTGGATCGTCCCGGGTGAAAACGGGATCCTGATCGATCCGGACTCTCCCGAACAGCTGGCTAATGCCATTCTGTGCGCTATCGGTAATGAGTCTCTTCGGGAACAGGCGGCTGAAAAGAACCGGCAGCTGATCCTCACCCGGGCGGAAAAATCCGTTGTCTCCGCTTCACTTGCCGCATTTTACCGCCAACTGATCGGAAAATAAAACGGCTTTCTTCTCAATTCCCCTTCTTTTTGGTGTTTTTTAGATTTTCGTTATAATGCCCCGTCTAAAACAGCCTGAATGATAACGCTGCCTCCGGCAAAGTTATTTTCCCGGGTTGCTGCAAAAATATCAGCTGCCTCGAAGTTGTTCTCCGAAGCCAAAGGTTCATGGTAATCAGGATTCCAGAGACTTTCCGGTATTTGTCCCACCATAAATACATCCATGTTCACACTGTTCCGGAAAATGATAAACCGGTCCAGCATATTCAGATGTTTCAGGATCGTTCCGACACCGAACTCTTCCTTTTCGGATATAGCAAAAGGATCCGACAGCCATAACTTTCAACCATCTTCATCGCATTCGCATGATCATCCGTACTCATGTAATTCGGTATGAAGCGGAGCCCGGCCGGCTCCGATGCTGCCGTGCTTTGAGACGGAAAATGAATTTATTAAATACGGGGAATTACCTTTGGCAAAACAGATTTGACGTAAGGCATATTTTGGGCTAAAATAGAATTATGCAAAAAGGGATCATTATCTACGGAGCGGGCGGACATGCAAAGACAGTCATCTCTTTACTGCGCCTGCTGGACTGGAATATTATCGGTATCATAGATGACGGCGTCGATAAGGGAAAGGTGGTTTCCGGCATCAGTGTTCTGGGCGGTGCAGAGATCCTGCCGGAATTGAGAACGCAGGGAATCGAAAACGTCGTGAACGCGGTCGGCGGGATCGGAAATTATCTGATCCGCTGGCGGATTTTTGAGCGCCTGCAGCAGCTGAATTTCCGTTTCCCGACCCTTATCCATCCTTCAGCCTTTGTAGAAGATACTGTGACCCTTGCCGATGGCATCCAGGTGCTGGCACAGAGCTACATCAGTTCCGAAAGCACCATCGGATTTGGAACGCTCATCAATGCGGGTGTGATCATTTCTCATGACGGAAATATCGGGAAATGTGTCAACCTGTCGCCCGGAGCACTGCTTGCCGGTGAGGTGACTGTAGAGGATTTTGCCCAGATCGGCATGGGCGCTACCATCAATCTTGAGGTGAAAGTCGGCACAAGGGCCCGGATCGGGAACAGTGCCGTTGTAAAAAAAGATGTTCCGGCAGATGGCCGGGTTTATGCGGGTACAGTCTGGCCGGTTGTTTCGGGAAAAGTCAGGCCAAAGGACAGCGAGCCGTATTACAGAAAAATTGCTTGATTTGGGAAAAACAGCGTGTTCAGACGGTCAAACAACAACAATAACAACGCCAATTCTTCCGGGCAGACCGGCGCGGCAGCGATTGAGCGGGTCACCTCTGTTTTGGGACCCGGGATCAACTGGCGCGGCAGCCTGCGCGGGGCTGGCGGTGTGCGGATCGAGGGGACCTTCGAAGGAGATATGCAGATCCGCGGGATGATCGTCGTCGGTGAAACCGGGCGTGTTACCTGTCTGAATATGCGGGCAAATACCGTTGTGGTAGAGGGGACCGTCCGCGGGAACATTACCGCGGAAAAACTGGAGATCCGCTCTACCGGCCGTGTCTGGGGGGATGTCAGTGTAGTCAGTTTTTCTACGGAGGACGGAGCATTCCTGCGGGGTCAGGTGCGCATGGAGGAAAAGGTCGTTATCGAACAGCAGACCGATGCCATGATGCAGCCCCAGCAGCAGGCGCCTCTCTCCCAGCCCGGAAATAATTTCTTTCAAAGATAATACCGAAAAAATCGGAGGATCATGGACTATCAGCAAAAGATCAGTGTACCGATGTCCCTGCCGGACATCACAGACGAAGAACGAGCGGCTGTCGCTCAGGTCATGGCGACAAATTATCTCAGTATGGGGCCCTGGGTGCAGGCTTTTGAACAGGCTTTCCGGGACTTCACCGGTGCAAAACATGCTATCGCGGTCAATTCCGGAACAGCAGGACTGCATCTCTGTGTCCGTGCTGCTGGCTGGAGTGACGGCGACCGGGTGATCACTACACCGTTTTCCTTTGTTTCTTCCACCAATGTTCTTTTGTATGAACGCATCACCCCGATTTTTGTTGACGCGGAACCGGTGACCGGCAATATCGACACAGTCCAGCTCAAGGCAGCTGTTGAAGACCTGAACCGTTCTGAAGCATCCGCCGCGAAATGGCTGCCTCCCAAAGGGGATCATAAAGGAGAACTGAAAGGCATCATCGCGGTCGATGTTTTCGGTCAGCCCGCTGATTATGACACGATCAAAGAAATCGCGGCGCCGTACAACATGCCGGTCATTGAAGACTCCTGCGAAGCTCTTGGCGCCATGTACAAAAACCGTCCCGCCGGACTTTTGGGTGATATGGGCGTTTTTGCCTTTTATCCGAACAAGCAGATAACGACCGCGGAGGGCGGTCTGGTAGTTACCAATGATGACAAAGCTGCTTCAATCATTCGTTCCCTGCGGAACCAGGGACGGGCTGAAGGGGATACCTGGCTGGCTCATACTTATCTTGGTTACAATTACCGCATGGATGAAATGAGCGCGGCCCTCGGAACTATCCAGATGAAACGCATTGAAGAATTGATCCGAAAGCGTGCGCAGGTCGCTGAATGGTACAGGGAAGAACTTTCCGACATCGATGAAATCGAACTTCCTCACACCGCGGCATCAACGACGCGTGACAGCTGGTTTGTTTATGTCATCCGGGTAAAGGATGCGGACAGACGTGATGAAGTCAGTCAGAAACTGAAGGCGCTGGGCATCCCTGTCCGGCCGTATTTCTCCCCGATCCACCTCCAGCCGTATATGCAGGAAAAATTCGGTTATGAACCGGGCCGCTTCCCTGTCACTGAAGACCTTGGCAGACGCGGCCTCGCGATTCCTTTCTCCGGAAAAATGACACGGGAACAGATCGCTCAGGTAGGATCTTCTTTACGGCAGATCTTTTAGCACGTTCGGGAATATCGGGATCAGTATGGAAACAGGGACCGCATTCACTTATGCCCCTTCCCGCGGAAAGGGTATTTTGTTTCTGGTTCCGATATGCGCCGGAATGATAGCACTGGAAATCTATCTGTTCCGCCGTTTTGATATAACGCAGGTCGGTCTGCAGTTCTTTCTGCTTCTGATCGCGCTTCTGCTGATTGCCGGTCCGCTGGTTTTTCTGCTGTACCGGCTTTACAGCCTCCTCTTTTCCTATTACCGTCTGGAGAGAAACGAGCTGCATATTCAATGGGGATTCCGCTCTGAAATCATCCCGCTTAACGCGATCGAATGGATCCGGACGCCGCAGGAAATGATGGAAGACGTGCCCTGGTCCGTTCTGCCGATGCCGGGGGCTTATTTGGGAACGGTTCCCGTAGATGACCGGCTGACATTTGAATTTCTCGCCTCGGATATGAAGACCATGCTCTTTGTCGGTACATCCCGGTACATCTATGTGATCTCTCCGAGAGATCCGGCCGGTTTTATGACCGGTTTTGAACGTATTTTGCAGATGGGTACACTGACAAACGTGAACTGGACTTCATCCCGTCCGGCGAACTGGCTTTTGGAGGCATGGAAAAATAAGACCGGCAGGATCTGTACGATCCTCTCCTTAGGCTTGCTGATTACCCTGTATATCTGGGTCGGCACACGTTTTCAGGTCGAAAAAACGATTTCTTTGACTTTCTCTCCGACAGGCGAAGCACTGGAAGAACTTTCATCTGTGAACATGCTTGTTATTCCGCTGGCAGCTACCATTATCTGGGTGAGCGGGACGATTCTCGGTTTGTTATTGTTTCAGCGGGAGGAGAACCGGCGCACAGCGGAACTTGTCTGGGGAGCTGTGTCAGCCGCGGTCCTGCAGTGCCTTGCGGCGGCGGTCATGGTTTTTTAGGAAGAATTTTTGCTTATGGACAGGAACAAAATCAGCCGCTCCTATATCCCGGTATTGATCCCGCTTAGCCTGTTTGTACTCGCTTCCTATGGTCTGCTGCTGAACAAGCTCGGTTTTTACTGGGATGACTGGCCGTATGTCTGGACTCGTCTTGAGCTTGGATATCACGGCCTGCTGCGTCACTTCAGCTTCAGCCGTCCGGTTGCCGGACAGCTCCATAATCTGGCAATCCTGATCACAAACGGCTCCCCGCTGCTGACCCAGATATATGGTCTTGTGCTTCAGGTTTTCGGCAGCTTTTGTGCCGGATATCTGGTTCATACAGTGTGGCCGCGCAAGAAATTCGCTTCGGTTCTGACCGCGCTGCTTTTCATCGCCTATCCCGGATTCACGATGCGTCCCATCGCCATCAATTTCAGCTTTTCCTATTTCCTGATGGGGATGCTTTTCCTGTCTTTTGTCCTTTCCATTAAGGCGGCGCGGGGAGATAAACACGGCCTTTTATTGGTGGTTTGTGCCTGCCTGATCAGCCTTTTGAATTTATTCGCGTCCGAATATTTCTTCCTGTTGGAGCTGCTGCGCCCCTGTTTTCTGGCAGCCGCATTATCATCCGAAACGGAAAACGGCAAAGAACGGTTTGCCCGTGTCTGCCGTCTCAGCCTGCCTTATCTTGCCGTCCTGGGTGCCGGGATCGTTTACCGCATGTTTTTCAACAAAACCCAGACCCTGCATTATGAGTTCAGGCTGCTGACCGATTTCAAAGCCGCTCCGGTTTCGACGATCCTCGCTTATCTGCTGCAGATGGGAAAAGACTGTCTCCGGGTCATTTTTGAGGCCTGGGGCACAGTATTTGCCTTTCCGGACAGTACGGAATTCGGGCAGCGCTCCACATTGATGTATATCCTGATCTGCGCCGTTGTTTTTTGTGTGAGCTGCGCGTTTCTTATGCTGTTTTCAAGGGAACAGAAAACAGACAGACACGAAAACGCGGCTATGGCGCTGATCGGAATTTTCGCTCTGCTGCTGGCAGGGCAGCCTTTCTGGCTGACGGAAAGCGCGATCCATTTCGTTTTCCAGAACTGCCGTTACACCCTTCCCTTTATGCTGGGAGTCAGCCTGATTCTGGCAGCTCTGCTGGACCTGATACAAAAACCCCGGATCATTCCGGTTCTCATAGCTTCTTTGTTCATTGGTCTGGCTGCCGGGCATTTGTTCGTGGTCGGGAATGAATATCGCAGGGACTGGACGCTGACAAAAGATTTCTTCACCCAGCTCAAATGGAGAGTTCCCGGAATCGAAAAAAATACCGTGCTGGTGACAAACGTCCTGCCGATCCGGTTCAGTACGGATAACTCTCTCACCGCGCCTCTGAACTGGATCTACGCGGAGGAATATGAGGAAGACCGGATCCCGTATATGCTGTATACGAACACAAAACGGGAAGCAACGCTTTCCGGGCTTGAATCGGGCAATGAGGTGTTTCAGGAATATTTGTCCGCTCAGTTCTTCGGAAATACGGACGACATGATCAGCGTCCATTACAGTGCTCCGGGCTGTGTTCATGTGCTGGATCCGGATGTGGACCTGTTTAATCAGATGATCCCGGTGATCGACCGTGATGCCGCGATTCTCAATAATTACAGCCGTATCCGCGTCAATGATCCGGAAAGCGCGCTGCCGGCCGGGTTATTCGGGGCAGAAAACAGTCACGGATGGTGCTGGTATTATGAAAAAGCCGACCTGGAACGCCAGCGCAAGAACTGGGAACGGGCTGCCGCTTTGGGCGATATGGCTTTTGAACAGGAAGACCATCCGAATGACCCGATGGAGCGGATCCCCTTTATTGAGGCATATGCCCATGTCGGGCGCTGGGAGGATGCTCTTTCCCAGTCGCGTTCCGCTATGGAGGTTACACCTGTGATGAACGATCCTTTGTGCGCTCTCTGGCAGCGTATTGAAAAGGATTGCGGTGAACTTCCGGTGCAGAGCGAATTGGATGGCTTATTAGCTTGTGATTTTATGAAATGATTTTCGCCGGAGGTTTGCAGTGGCTGAAAGAAAGATACGCGTATTATTGATATGCCTGACCCGCCGGGGTGGTTTGCTGCATTTTAATGACTGTCTGGCAGAAAGCCTCAGCAAAATCTGTGACGTAAGACTGGTTTGCGGTGAAAACGCGGAGCATGCCGATGGTGCTTTGAACGGTGTGGCTTTGCGTCCGCTGAACACGGGGAAAGGGATGAAAGGCACGGTCCTCAAGCTGTTTTCTCCCAAAACATGGCAGGACCTCCGCAGCGTTTCGGATGAATTTCAGCCGGATGTGGTCCATGTGACCAGCGCCCAGGAATGGAATCCTGCACTCGGGTTTTTTATCCGTCATTCACTGCACAAACCGCTGATCTATACGATCCATGACGTGATCCATCATGAGGGGACGCCGTTTTATTTCAAAATTACGGAAGGTATTTTCCAGGGGATGCCCGACGGCCTGGTGGTCCTGACCGATCAGGGGAAGCAGATCCTGACAGGTAAAGGCATCGATCCGGGAAAGATCCTCGTCGCGCCTCATGGTGTATATGACTTCTTTACAAAATACAAAACCGGAGTACCGCAGCAGAAACAGATCCTCTTCTTTGGACGCATCGAGCCCTATAAGGGCATTCAGGTCCTTCTGGAAGCTGCCCGGCCGCTGCTGGATGAGAATCCTGATTGGTCACTGCATATCGCGGGCGGCGGTGATGTGGAACCCTATCGTGAGCTTCTTTCCCATCCGCAGATCAAGCTGACGAACCGGTTTCTGCGTGATGAAGAGGTCGCTGAATTTATGGAGCAGGCAGCAATCGTCGCCCTCCCTTATCTTTCTGCCAGCCAGTCCGGTGTGATCCCGACAGCCTTTGCGTTCGGAAAACCGGTGATCGCTTCCGCGGTGGGCGGCATTCCCGATATGGTGCGAAACAGGGAAACGGGTCTGCTGATCCCGCCGAATGATCCGGTAGCACTGCGATCTGCGCTTGCGGAATTGATGCAGGATCCTTCCTTATGTGAAAGGCTTGGTGAAGCCGGGAAAAAATTCGCGGAAACAGAGCTTTCCTGGAACTCTATCGCTGAAAAGCACGCTGCTTTTTACAGACAATTTCTTGCTGATCACAAATAAGGGACCGGTTCTCAGTCTTTGCGCGGCAAAGGTCATGAATCAAAACCGGGCGGACAGATAATGTCGATCTTCCATGGCGAGATTCTGGCGTAGAAGTCATAGCCGTGTTCAATGATCGTTTCACCGTCAACCTGAGAGAAAAGACCTTTTTTGTCCGGATCCAGATGGACATGAACGGAAGCTGCCTGCATGGAAAGGATCCCGGGAAAATCCAGCGTCCCCTTGGAAAGATGAGGTATGGTCAGGAGCAGCCGCGGTTTCGGAATGTTGCCGCCGACCATGCAGATATCCAGCAGCCCGTCATTCAATTTATAATTGGGGGCAAGACGGAAACCGCCCCCTTCCTGACGACCGTTCATGGCGGCAAACAGCACAAAGGGATAGCTGATGGTCTTGCCGTCTATCTCGATCTGTGCGTCCTGCACATAGAGGTCGTTGAAGATGGATTTCACGATGCCGTAAATATAGGATAATTTTCCCGAAATAATGGATTCAGACGCGTAATAGTTAATTGCGGACTCAATGCCGTAACCGGACCCGTTGATGAAGTAACGTTCAAAAGTACCGTCACCGGCAGCTCCGATATCGCAACGCAGACGGTGGTCCTGTTTCAGAATTTCAACGACCTTCGGCAGATTTTTCGGTATTCCCAGCGCGTCGCAAAAGTCGTTTCCCCGTCCAGCGGGAATAAAACCAAGCGCAGTCCCGGTAAAGCCCTGTTTTTGTGCGCTGACAAGGCCGTTGACAGCCTCATTGATGGAACCGTCTCCTCCTGAAATAAACACTCGATCAGCGCCGTCTTTTGCGGCTGCTTCCGCCAGTTCAGCGGCATGTCCGGCCCGCTCCGTCTGCTGAACTTCCGGAGAAATACCGGCAGAAGAAAGCGCGTCAAGAATTTTTTCTTTGCTGAAATGTCTTATTCCTTTTGAAGCATGAGGGTTAATAATTAAAACATCTTTCATTTTCCGATTCCTATTTCTTCTTATGAAACTGTTTCATACCCGTCGGCGCCTTATGGGTGCGGTTCTGCTGTGACGGCTTTGCGCCACTATCAGAACTTGCCTTGTGTACTTCGTTCTGAACAGATACTTTCTTATTTTTGATTTCCGGTTTCTGGTTCGGTACGAGGATGTCTTTCTGTTTCTGCCGTTTCGCGGGATCCTTTTCCACGAAAATCGGTTCATTACGGAACGGATCCGTCTCGGTGACATACATCAGTGTCGACCAGGTGGAGGGTGTCGGGGTGAAGATCTGGGTCTGTTCCGGCGTCATATGCAGTTTTTCGTTGGCAAAGCGCCGCAGATACTGCATATCGGTCAGGGTGCATCCCGGATGCGCGGCGATAAAGTAATAGGTTAAAAACTGCTTGTGCGGAGCGTTTTTATTCAGGCGGTCAAAAAGCTTTCGGAATTCTTCCAGCTTCTCGACACCGGGTTTTCCCATTAATGCCAGCACCTTCGGATTGTGATGTTCCGGAGCGACTTTCATCTGCCCGGAGACGTGGTAACGGCAGATCTCATCCAGGTAGTGTGTCCCGGCTCCGGGATCGGCGAGGATCATGTCATAGCGGATCCCGGAGGCAGTGAACAGCTGTTTGACTCCCGGGATCTTCCGGGCACGCTGCAAAAGGCCGGTAAGCTTTTCGTGATTGATTCCCAGCGAAGGACAGGGCTCCGGGAACAGGCAGCGTCTGTTTTTGCAGCCGCCGTACTGTTGTTTCTTTACGCATTCAAAACCGTACATATTCGCCGTCGGTCCGCCCATATCCGGGATGATCCCGCGGAAACCGGGAAGCGTGGTGATATGCCGGATTTCTTTAAGAATCGAATTTTCCGACCGCCATTGGACAGTCCTTCCCTCGTGGACTGCGATCGCGCAGAAGTTGCACTCTCCGTAACAGCCGCGGTGCGTGGTAACGGAAAAGCGGATCGTTTCCAATGCCTTGACCGGACCCTGCTGCTTATAATACGGGTGAACATCCCGCTCGTAGGGCAGGTCATAAACCGCGTCCAGCTCCGGCTGGCTCATGGATTTCGCGGGAGGATTCTGGACCAGCCAGCGGTCGCCGTGTTTCTGTGCCAGGACCTTGCCCTGGATCGGGTCGCAGTTTTCGTAAAAGGTCCGGAACATGGAGATAAACGCCTGTTTGTCATCGCGTACAGACTCAAAAGAAGGCAGCTCTATGGCACCTTCCGGTAATTCTTTTGCTTTATAGGCCAGCCCGCGGATCTTTTCGACCGGCAGACCCTTTGCCAGCGCAAACGCGAACTCCAGAACCGCTTTTTCCCCCATGCCGTAGATCAGGTAATCCGCTTTGGCATCGAAGAGGATCGAACCGCGGATCTTGTTGTTCCAGTAATCGTAATGAGCCACCCGGCGCAGGGAAGCCTCAATGCCGCCAAGCATAACAGGCTTTGTATTTTTGAAGCTGCGGCGGATCAGGTTGGTATAAACCATACACGCCCGGTCGGGACGGCGGTTATTGATGCCGCCCGGCGTATAATCGTCGCTTTTGCGCGGCTTTTTGGAGGCGGTATAATTTGCCACCATGGAATCCACGGATCCCGCGGATACACCCCAGAACAGCTTCGGTTCTCCCAGACGGGTGATATCAACCGGGCTGTTAACATCCGGCTGCGCGATCACCGCGGTGTTATAGCCCGCATTCTGCAGCACATGACCGATCACCGCGATGCCGATATGCGGAGAGTCGATATACGCGTCTCCGGTGACCAGTATCACATCCGGTGCGTCCCAGCCGAGCTTTTCAATTTCATCTTTTGTCGTTGGCAAAAACACAGGCAGTCCTTCAAAAATAAGAAATAAGAAATAAGAAATAAGAAATCATTTTGTCTAACCCCATTTGCTTTGTTTTATAAGACCTGAACCTGTAAATTTACTCCGCTTTATTGCCTTTGACATAATTGTTTTTCAGAATGGAAACGAGAAGACGAATAAGTTCTTCACAATCTTTGTAGATACTGTCAAAGGACTCCCGGTTAATAAATTCGCTTTCCGAAAGAAGCTCCAGCCAATAGGCGGTTTCATCTGCTTCTTTGAGAGCTATGTTCATTTTGGAATAAAAATCCGCATCGTTTTGGCCCCGATGTGCTTCCCGCACATTTGCTCCGATACCGGTACCGCTCCGCAGAACCTGCTTTGATATCACATATTCCTTTTTCTCATTTGTCAGGTATTTATACAGATTAATTACCCGTAATGCAAAGGTTTTGCTCTTACTGACGACCGGATTATCTTTTTCATCCCAATATCCCATTCTGCTCAGTCTCCCTGCCGGTTATTTCTTATTTCTGATTTCTTATTTCTTATTTTTTCTATGATTCCCGTCGCGAAGACGGCTGCAGAACAGACGCAGATATAGATCACGGTGCGCCAGAAGGGATAACGGCGGATGGCTTCGCCGCTGTAGCGGCTGTAATACCACTGGGTAAAGAATCCGAGGAAAATCACCTCGATGGCGATCCATCGAATCAGCCACCAGTCACGGAGCTTCAGCGCAAAGTCGATACCCCAGGCCGCCATAAATGCCAGCCAGGGAAGGAAAATCACGCGATAGCGGGGGTTGTCGATCTGATCGCCGCCCGCACGGAGGGAACTGATAAACAGCCAGACCACGACAAAAATTGCGTTGACGACCATCAGCATCTTTTCCCGTTTGTCCTTAATGCGCAATGTTGAGAAAATTGCATAGAACAGGAACGGAACCAGCATATACCAGCCGGCAGCCCGGAAGATGCCGGCGACCTTCCAGTAAATTGTGGTGCAGGGTCCGTGAGCCAGGTCGCAGGCAGGAGCCACCGGATAAACGGCGATCGCCGGCAGAACCGGCTGTGTCAGGCCGTAAACTGCCACAAAGAGCGCACGGAATTGTCCGCCGATTTCACCGACAACTTTTTCCACCCAGCCGGAAGCGTTTTCTGTGGTAAAGATATCATAATGAACCCAGTTTTTAAACGCCGGCAGGGCAACGATCACCGCGCTGAGAATGCACAGAACCATCAGGATGATCCCGCCCCACAGCCATTTTTTTGACCGCGGGACCAGCATCTCCGCCCAGATCCAGAAGGCTGTGATCCCTACCAGTACAACGGAGACCATCGAAGAAAAAGGCAGACAGCAGACAATGCAGGCGACCAGCACGTCGATGGAATGAATTTTGTGCTCACGATATGTGGACAACGCCCAAAACGCGGCGCAGACGATCCCGTTCAGGAATGGTTCCCGCATCGGTGCCCCCGCAAAAAAGAGACTGTCCGGATAAAGCGTGTAGATCCAGGTGCCGATCAGGCCCACCCGGTTTCCCCATCGTCCCCGCAGGGCTTTCCAAAGAAACGGAACACCGAGCGCGGTAAAGAAATTTCCAATGAGCATGATGACGGTATACCGCCGGGCGTCGGGCGAGAAATATTTATAGAGCCACACGGTCATGGCAGTCAGCCCGCCGTATTGATCATTATGGTAATCCCGGTTCAGGGAATCTTTAAAGCTGATGTCTTCCTGTTCCACGATCGCCCAGGCTTCCGCATCGCGGCGCCAGGCATCATCGAACAGGTATCCCTTTTGCTCCCGGCGTTCGTCCGGATGACCGTAATTCGGCAGCAGGTTGACCGTTGCCAGCCCGAATCCAAGACGGGCGGCAAATGCCAGGAACATCATGGCGGCCAGCATCTTTCCCTTTCCGCCCCATTTCCAGGCGATAACGGAAAGGATCAGGAATGGTACACACAGGGCTGCCGAGATCCAAAAAGTTACAGACCCTTCCCCTTCGGTCCAATGAGCCATAGCGGCAGATATGCCGGCGGTAAGGATGATGATGGTCAGGATGTACCAGAGCAGCGAAGTGTTTTTACGCATGATTTCTCCCATTCAGATAAATTTCGGCACGTTTTTGCCAGGTGTACTTTTCAGACCGGCTTTTTGCGGTTTCTCCGAGCCGGGAACGGAGGGCGGGATCGTCCAATGCTTTCCGCAATCCCGCTGTCCAGGATCCGGTGTCTTCCGGTTCACAGAATATCGCGCAGCTTTCGTCAAGGACCTCACCGATAACAGGCAGGGCGGAGCTCAGGATACATCTGCCTTCCGCCATATATTCAAACATTTTCATCGGCGAACAGATCTCCGCTGAATTGCCTCCGCCGGAACCGGCGATTTGTTTCGCATAAGGCATCAGCAGCACGTCACAGGCAGCCTGCGCCAGCGGCAGCTTTTTCCGCGGTACCGAACCGTGAAAAACGGTATTATTCAGACCCATCCGGGCAGCTTCCTGTCGGCAGCGTTCCACAGCGTCCGGAGTCCCGCCGAACCAGTGAAAATCAGCCTCTGGGAACCGGGCTGCCAGGTCCAGAAAGAGTTCGGAACCGCGTCCCTGATACAGGTGTCCGCTGCAGGATATGGCTGGACGCTCCGCGGAAAACCCCATCTGCTGTTTGGCTTCCTGCAATGTCGGAAGACCGGCATAGTCTTCCGGAGAAAAGCCGTTCGGCATGATCAGGCAGTCTTCCTTTCTAAGATGCGGAAACTGTGCCAAAAGACGATCCCGAAGTGCTTTGGTGATGCAGATTATTTTTTTAGGTGTTTTTGTACGTGTATACAAATCAAACCAGCGGATCCCGCCGCCGGTCGGCAGGTCGTGGATCTCATAGGCTGTTTCCGTTCCCTGCAGAGCGGCAGCCGCTGCCAGCTGGATGGTCCAGGTGTAATGTACGGCAGCATTCATTTTTTTCGCGGCGGAAAGGACGGAAAGCGTGAAATCCATGCGGTGCAGACGCGGGTTGGAGCTGACATATTTTACAGGGAACGGATCGCAGTGCATCCCGTAATGTTCCCGGACCTGTTCAAAACCGATGTTCCCGGATCCGGGGACGAACAAACTGATCTCAGCCCCGCACCGTCTCAGACCGTCACAGGCCATCACGGCCTGGATGCTGTTCGCGGTTTCTGAAGGCAGCTGTGTTGTCGTGGAACACGCGATGATCATGCTCTTTTACCCTTTTTTTTGGGAACGGAGACTTCTTTTACTTCAGGATCCTTTTTTTCCGCTATCCGCAGGTCATGCAGTCCGCGCCAGGTCATGATGAGTACGGAAACCGCCAGATAAGCGGAAAGCAGAACCGCTTCGATATAGTAGGCTCCCCGCGGAACGAACAGCACTGTCATGAACATTTTTGCCAGCATGGTATAAAAACTGACTGTCGTGGCATATCCCGCCTCACTGAAAGTCAGCAGCAGCGTCCGGTTCCAGAACAGGATATTGGCGATGCCATAGCCAAACATCAGGATCATAATGAGGTCGTACGCCGGCAGGAATTCCTCTTTGAAGATCTGGAAGCTGAACCCGGGAAGACTCACTTCATGGAAAAGCAGCGGTTTTCCCAACAGCAGCAGCCCCACAAAAGCAGCTCCGGTCCAGACCGCGGAAATCGCGGTGATCTTTCCCAAAAGGCGTTTGATCTTGCTCCATTTTTTCTGTACAATAGCCCGGTTCATTTCCGGATATGAGGTATCGATGAGCGGGTTGATGGGCGTCAGCACCATGTTGATGACAGTCATCGCGGTCTTGTAATAACCGGCATGGAGCGGGCTGAGAAGGGCACCGACCCAAAGCAGTTCACCGTCCCGGGCAAACAGGTTGATAGTGCTGGAGATATTCGTCGAAATTGTAAATTTCAGGATCGATTTCTTGTCATCGATCAGGGAAACCGGTGCCTTCCACCATTCTTTCCCGATCGTTTTCGGCAGCCACATAACACAAAGGACTACCGGGACTACACCCAGCAGCACCTTCCCGATCATGTAGGCGCTGAGGATCCCTTTCAGGCCGAGACCATGTGTCGAGGCATAGAAGACGATCGCAGCAACGATCACATTCTGGATCAGGCTGACAAGGGCAATAGAGCGGTAACGGTTGATGACGCGCAAAACACCGTTGGCCGTTTCCATTACGATGCCGCCGAGAATGGAAATTCCGTAAAACAGGATCAGCCCGCTGAGCTCCGGATCTTCCAGGAAGATCTTTGCGCCTAACCGTGCCGTTGCTGCCATAAAGATAAAAGCAAACAGCGAGGTGACCGCCTCGACCAGGGCGGCAAACTTGATCATTGCCCCGGTTTTGGGGTGGTCCTGATTCACATAAGTCTCGCCGACATAATGAACGACAACTTCGTTCATCCGGAATGAAAACAGCTTGTTGACGTTCGTCACATAAGAAGTGATCAGGCCTAAAACACCATAGTTGTAAACACCCAGACGCCGGGTGATGAATATGGTCAGAAATACGCTGATCAGGTTGGACAGGACCAGATAGGTCGAATTTCGCAGAACACGCTGCAAAACACGGTCATTAAACCAGGCTGCCAACTTCTCCCAAAAGCTTTGCATCAGATTCGAATATCCTTAAGCCACGTGCGGTTTTCCATATACCAGTCGACGGTGCGCTGCAGCCCCTCATCCAGGCTGACTTCCGGCTCCCAGTTCAGCAGGGTCCGCGCTTTGGTGATGTCAGCGAGATTGGCGAGCATGTCGGCTTTTACGACAGGCTGATGTTGAACGACCGCCTTTCTCCCGATCATCCCTTCAAGCTTGCTGATCAGGTCATTGATGGAAATGGACTCATGACCGCCAAGGTTCATGATCTCAAATCCCGGCTGCTTCAGGCCAAGGATGCAGCCTTTAGCTATATCATCGACATAGGTAAACCCACGCGTCTGGTTTCCGTCCCCATTTAGGAGGATCGGTTCCCCTTCCGCGATCCATTTGACAAAACGGTAAATGGCCATGTCGGGACGTCCGGCAGGCCCGTAAACAGTGAAGAAACGGAAAATCGTCACATCCAGGTCATAGAGATAATGATAGGCATGACATTCCGCTTCCGCACCTTTTTTGCTTGCCGCGTACGGCTGCAGCGGACGGTCGGAGGACGCTTCTTCATTGGTCGGATAAGGCGCGTTCTCACCGTAAATGCTGGAGGTCGAAGCCTGAATGAATTTTTTTGTTCCGTGCCTTCGGCAGCATTCCAGCAGGTTGACCGTGCCGCCTGTATTGACGTTCAGATAAAGCCATGGGTCCTTCATACTCAGCCGGACACCGGGAATGCCCGCGATATTGATCACGGCATCGTAGTGGTTTTCGGTAAAGAGTTTATCCAGCGCGGTAAAATCCGTGATATCGGTACGGGAAAAATGAAAGCCTTTATGTTCCAAAAGTCTGTTCAGCCGGTATTCTTTCAACCGGACGTCATAAATATCATTCAGAATATCAACACCGGTGACTTCCGTTCCCTCATTCAGAAGCATCTCACAAATTCGGGATGCGATAAATCCTGCTGCACCGGTTATAAATATATGAGCCATAAAATATCCTTAGTTATAATGAAGAATGAAGAATAAAGAATGAAGAAATATAAAACTCCATTGATCAAAGCATCTTATTTCACATAATTATTCTTCAGAATGTGAACAAGCATGCGGATCAATTCTTCACATTCTTCATAAACACTGACGAAAAAATTATCTTCTAAATAATCTTTTTCATGAAGCAATTCCAGCCAGTATTCTGTTTCATCTGCTTCTTTGAGAGCAATATTCATCTTTGCAAAAAAATCAGCTTTACTCTGACCTCTCTGTGCCTCTCTTATATTTGCTCCAATACTGGTGCCGCTTCGCAATACCTGTTTTGACAGGACATACTCTTTTTTATCAGATGAAATGTATTTATAGATATCAATAATATGTAATGCAAAAGTTTTACTTTTATTGACGACCGGATTCTCCTTTTGCTCCCAGAAAGATAACTTTTCCATTCAAAAGAACCTTCCTTCATTCAACATTCTTACTTCTTCATTCTTATACTCTAAATCAGGATTCAACCATTCGTCATGAAAATCAGAATCTCTGACACCTGACATCTGAATCCTTCTTCATTCTTACTTCTTCATTCTTCATTTCTAAAAGCGGTATTTCCTTCAATGATCGTTCGTTTTACATCGAAGGCAGGATCAATGAGCACCAGGTCCGCGAGTTTTCCCTTTTCGATGGAGCCGGTCTCATGGTCGATCCCGATCAGGCGTGCCGCGTTCAGGCTGCTGCACTGCCAGGTTTCTTCCAGCGTGGCATTGGCGTTGGCGGTGAAGTTCTTCAATCCCCGCTCCATGGTCAGGGCGCTTCCCGCCAGCACACCGCTGGGGAGGCGCAGTTCCGTGCCGTTATGGCTGACCACAAATTCGCTGCCGTCTTCCTGTGGATAGTTTCCGTCCGGAAGTCCGGAAGGACGGATCATATCGGTGATAAGGACAACCTTCTCCCGTCCTTTTGTACGCCATGCCATGTTCTGCGCGGCGGGATGGGAATGGATGTTGTCGCAGATGATTTCTGTGGAATAACCGTCAAGTGTCAGCGCTCCGCCTACGACACCGGGTTCGCGATGGGTAAAGCCGCTCATGCCGTTATACAAATGGGTGACACTGCGGAAGCCATGCTTCAGCGCTTCAACCATGTCGGCATAAGAAGCATTGGTATGACCGGCAGATATGCTCACGCCGGCTTCCGCGAAGATTTCGGCAGCTTTGAGGTTTTCGGGAAATTCCGGAGCGATGGAGATGCGTTTGAGGATTCCGGCCTCCAGGAAGGTTTTGCATTCTTCCGGCGTGGCAAGGCGGATGTTTTTCGTATCCTGTGCCCCGCATTTTGCCGCGTTGAAGTAGGGTCCTTCCAGATGCAGACCGGCGATCTTCGAGAAATCCCCGCGTTTGCCGACAAATTCGCTCGCGCAGCGGATGGCGCGGACGGTGGCTTCCGTATCCGCGGTCATGGTGGTGGGGAGATATGTTGTCACCCCGTGCCTGACATGGAAGGACGCGATCTTCAGTATTTTTTCCGGGTCGGCATCCATGGTGCAGCAGCCCAGACAGCCGTGTGTGTGGATATCAACAAACCCCGGCAGCAGGTTCATCCCCTGCCCGTCGATGATTTCATTACAGTTTTCTTTCAGTGTTTCGGGAGCGGAACCTTCGCCGAAATCGGCGATTTTTTTCTCTTCTGCCAGCAGCCAGCCCGTGAAAGAGGCTCTGCCCGGTGTAAAGATCCGCGCATTCAGGATCAGCGTTTTGCTCATAATTCGTATTCCTTGTTATTTTGCCGCGCTCTCTCCTTCGCGGATTCGTTTGAACCAGATTTCAAACTATATACATTATAACCAATTCACAGAAAAATTTGCAAATTCTTTTGATTAAGGTTTATAATAACTCCGTCGCTTGGGCCCGTAGCTCAGCGGTCAGAGCAGGCGGCTCATAACCGCTTGGTCGCTGGTTCGAACCCAGCCGGGCCCACTCGAATTTATTCTGAACAAAAAACACGAGACCGGTTCTGAAGCTGCCGTAAAGCCGGCACAGCGGAACCGGTCTCGTGTTTTACTGCAGGTTTATCCCGATGTCATAAAACCGCAAATTGCCGGAAACAGAAACGGAAGTATCCGAAACACTCCGTTTTCGGCTCATTTTTTTGTATCTATTCAGATCGGGGATGGTTCTCCCGAGGAACGAGGGGAACCGTCCTCCCGTTTTCGCAGAATGAGCGCTTATCGTTGGCAGGTTCTGAACAGATACCTGTATTTTATTGTTTTCCGACGAATCCAACACACTGCAGACTGATATGACCTTCCTGTTATGGCGGGTCAGTCATAAACTGAGGGAAAGGCCAGGGGATCGACTCCCGGGCATGGATCAGTTCACTCATCCGGCGCACCAGTTCTTCGGAGACATAAGGAAGGTCTTCCGTTTCATCATCGTAAGGATCATCGGGATCTTCATCCCCGTGCCGGTCATTTCCGCGTAATTCCTCAGGTAAATCTGCCTTGTCCATATCAACTTCAGGATGTTCTTCAGGAGTTTCACCTTCGGCTGATTCACTTTCATATTCCGAATCATTCGGGGACTGGACCGAAGGGCCTGTACCCTGCCACTGACTGCCGGATCCTTTTTCATCCTTTACCCTTTCAGCCGCATCGTCATTTCCCACCTGTCCGGTTTCCGGTAAATCCGTGTCCGCAACACTGTCTTCCGCTGTGATCTCAGCCGATACCGCTGTTTCCGCAGGCGTATTCTCTTGTTCCGCCTGTTGGACCATGCTTTTGTCAATGGGGAACGCGCGTCCGTTGCCGCTCAATGCCGCGGCAGGCTTGTTCTCCGTCGGTTCGGCCGCTTCGGAAGAATCCTGTTCCGGCTGCGGTTCCTGTGTTTTCGACTTCAGGTCGATTTTGATCTTGCCCGCTTTGATCTGTTCGATCTTTTCGGCAGTCGCAATCAGACGCTTGTCGAGCGCCGCCCAGCGGATCGAAAGATTCATCGCTGTTTTGTTATAAAACACATCCGCGATACTTTCCATAAAAGAGGCGTAGCACTTGCGGAAATTGAACGCCGCCCATCCGCGCAGTTTATCGATCGTCAGAGAATCCAGCAGCTCGTCCATATCGACAGAGCTTTCTCCCTGCATT
>CADACE010000045.1 GCA_902786265.1 uncultured Chloroflexota bacterium
TGAATACCGCGGGATCATCACGAACGTCAAAGCCGCGGATCTGCCCGCTGAGGCACTCGGCGAATTCAGCGATGCTCCTTCCGAATTTGAACACACCGCGCTCCTGTTATGGGGTGATACGCAGAAGGTTTACGTCAACGCCTGCACCGCCAACCGCTTTTCCGAAAACTATCTGATGTTTTGCGATCAGCTGGAAAAGAACATCAAACAGCTCGGCTCCTACTGCCTGACCAAGGCGGTCCTGGAACAGAACGGCATGTCCTTTCCGAAGCTTTCCCGGATGACCATCCGGGAACTGGCGGGTATGGTCGGTTTCCATCTGCGCAAGGCACACGCCGCGCTGGAAGGGATCTACCGGGACAACAACATCCTCGGTATGACCTACCTGAACTGGGAATTCCGCTGGGCGGGACTCGACAACCGCCTGCGGGCAACCGAAGTGAAGATCCTGGCCATCAAAGAAGGAAAAATCAACACCGAATCCATGCTCAAAAAGGCGGAGACCTTCAAAGGCGAACCCGGCACCGGTGACAAAGCTCCTTCCGATACCGCGAAAAGCCTGCCTTCCCATGCCAATGCCCTGCCGATCAAGGGCTCCATGGCACGAACGATGCTGGGGATCGAAAAGCGGGCTGAAAAGGAAGCGATACAGAATTTTCGGGAAAGGGAACGCAAACGCAGAGAGCTTCAACGCCTTGAACGTGCAACAGACCGCTGTTTAGGAATAAGGCCTTATGCACCGACAAAAGAGATGAATGCCATGGTCAACCAAATAAAAGCGGAAAGGCTCAGAGCGGAACTTGAAGCCGAAGCGGGAGCGGAACCCGGACAGGAATTAAAAGAAGATGTCAATTCCGAAGCGGAAACGCCCCCGCCGAGAATGATCACCGAAGCGGAAGCCCGGAAACGACTGATGGATGACGCGATGAAGCGGAAGGATCAGGAAGCGATCCTGGCTATTCCGCAGGAAGACAGCTCAGCCTTCCGAGAGCGCTGGGATAATTATATCGCAAGGCTCAAACGGGAAGCCATGGCTCCCCGGAGCGGACCGCCGCCTGAAGTGCGGAAAGCGCTGCGGGAAAAGAGGAAGAAGAGAAAGTAGGGAATAGGATATAGGATATAGTAGATAGTGAGCCGGGATCCGGAGGGTTTCGGCTGTTTTAAGTTAAGCGACGATCCGATACGGGGACGGATCACCCGAGGCGCCAGCCGAGGGGAACTGCGAAAGAACCCGTTCTGTAAGGTACTGGCTTCGCCTGAATCGGATTCAGAGCGGGAGCTTCGCCCTCCCGCATCGCAGGCTGAGTGCCAAAAATAACCGCTTATCCCCGTCCAACGCCGCGTATAATAACAGAGGCGGGACACCGGCACCTGATACTGGCCTGCACCGTAAGGAACAGGCTGCGCCTATTGATTCGGTGCAGGAGCTTCGCCTGCTGCGCGACGGGACACCAGGCCCTTCGGTCCAGTCCCCGATCGCAGGAAATGCGCCAAAAATAAACGCTTATCCCCTGTCCACAGCCGCGTACAATAACAGAGGCGGGACACCGGCACCTGATACAAGTGTCCCTGCTGCGCGACGGGACACATTGTATCAGGTGCCAATGTCCCTTTTTCCCCTTTTTCCCGTCCATCTCCGACAGTGCATTGCCCAGGTAAGGGGACTGGACCGAAGGGCCTGTGCCCGATCGCAGGAAATGCGCCAAAAATAAACGCTCATTCCCTGTAAACGGACTGAGCTCCCGTTATGGCCTTAAAATCCGCTCATCCCCTGTCCAACGCCGCGTATAATAACAGAGGCGGGACAATAGCACCTGATACTGGCCTGCACCGTAAGGAACAGGCTGCGCCTATTGATTCGGTGCAGGAGCTTCGCCTGCTGCGCGACGGGACACATTGTATCAGGTGCAGCCCGGGTAAGGGGACCGGACCGAAAGGCCTGTACCCAAACTGTTCCGCCCTCCCGTTATGAATACAATCGGACGAAGTCCTCACCTTACAGAGCGGGGTCTTTCGCAGTCTCCTCGTACCTCGGGAACCGTCCCCGTCTCAAAATGTGTTGATGTTTCCTTCGAGGGTTTTCTGCAGGGTCTCGTCGCCGCGGATCAAAAGCTTACCGTCCTGCATCGCGATGCGGATCACGCAGTAGCTGTCGATCATGGGAATATCGTCCCGGGCAAGGATCTCCCCGTAAATCTCCGCGATCGCCTGATCCGGATCATCGGCGGGACCTTCCGCCGCGACCTTTTCACCGAAGAGCAGCCCGGCTTTCGCCGTGATCTTCAGCGTGTCCGGCATCGTCAGGATCACATCGGCGGCATAATTGCCGCCGCCTTCGGTAAAGATCGAATCCACGGATCTCAGTTTGAGATTCCGGTAGATGGTCTCACCCAGCAGGGTCTGCGGATCACGCAGGAACACACGGGTATCTGCCGTCATCAAAGCGCGGGCAGCATCCGTGTCACCCGCCGCGATGTTTTCGATGAAGGACTGTATAAGCGCAGTAACATCATCCTTTGTCGGACCGAGATTGCTGCGGTAGAAGTAAACGCCGAGAATTACCGCAAGGATCAGACCGGCCGCGGTAAACAGGATCAGGATGCTTTTCTTCGTCATCTTACTTCACCGGAAAAGCTTCCCGCCAGGAGCAGGTATCGAAGATCAGGTCCAGAAAGGCTGCCCGCTCTTCTTCCGTCAGGAAGCGCGGCTGGGAATAGTTTTCCAGGATAATGGTTTCCAGCCGGTTCCCGAGATAGCGCCCGTCATAAAAATAATGGCGGTCGAAAAAAGACGTCCGCTCCACATTTGACATCTGGTCGAACAGCAGGTTACCGAGACCGTAATGGATAAAGGTATCCCCGACGAAGGTCATTCCCTGCGGAATATGAGCCTGCGACCCGCTGATGATGACCGGCGCGGCCTCCCGGGCAATTTCCAGAAAATCATGGGTCTGTACGGGCGGCACGTCATACCAGGTATATTCCAGATGCTGGAAGGTCACCACAGGCAGCCATCCGTCCGCTTTCAGTTCCCGGATAGTCTGTTCCATTTTCGGCAGGTCGCATAACGCCGCGCCGGGATGTTCGTTATCCGCCCAGATTCCGGTCGGTCCGATGGCATTGCAGCCGAGAAAAGCGATCTTATTGCCGTTGTGTTCGATCAGCAAAGGAGCCTGGGCGTCCTCCTGCGTAAGCCCTCCGCCATAAACAGGGATCCCGGCCTGTTCATACAGGTCAAGAGAATAAAGGAAGGGTTCATAGCCCCAGTCCAGGTTATGGTTCCCGGTCAGCTCCACCACATCCGTACCGATCGCCTCCAATAAAGCGAAATAGGAAGGATCGGAACAGAACCGGGCTTCCCGGCGCAGCGGATCACCCGGAGGACAATCCGGCGTAAAGGAAGCCTCATTACTGACATGGGTGATATCGGACGCGGAAAGGACCGGAGCGATATTTTCCACCGGGACCAGAAGCCCGTCGGTTTCGATATGGTAAGCGAGATTGCGGGCCATGGCCGTCGTCCCTGTCAGCGTCAGGGTCGTGAGCTTCTCCGGGTCATAATTGGATCCCTCGCCATCGGGAAGAGGGATGCTGAGAATGTAATTTTCCGGATCAAAGCCCAGAGAAAAGGGAGAAATCCCTTCAACATCCATTACCTTCCAGCGGGGATCGAGCTGCTCAAAAGGAATTACTGCCCAGGTCTTTTCTCTGTCCCAGGCAGCCTGCAGGATCTTCGGTGCCGTCATGATTTTGATATCTGTCCGCTGTGAGGGTTCTCCCCAAAGTGTGATCAGGTCCTTATAGGTTTTCCTGGTCATGAGCAATTCCTCAAACGGGACACCGTAACGGAAGCCGCGCCAGAACCGCTGCATCTGTGTCATGGAAACACCGTCCGCTGCCGTCGGATATGGGGCAGTCATTACCAAAACCCGCTCTGCTCCGATGCAGACACCGGCAGAAATCAAAAATATCAGGATCCCCATGAGAAGGGGAATCATTGATCTCTTCTTTGAAAACAAAACACTGCCTTTGCTGAAATCTATGTTCACGATTCATCCTTTTATGTCAGGACAGCACCGGTTCATTCAGAGTACTTCGGAACGTATGCTGCCCCGATCCATGATCTTCAAAGTCAAAAAAACACCGCTCATCTTCTTTCGATCAGAGCTGACAAAGGAATAGTATACCATTTTCCAACAAGATACTGCTATGTAAAATAACAGTCAAAATGCTTTGTATGGAATTATCAAATTTCGTCGGAATCTGTGATATAAATAACAGCGGTTCCTGACGGGACCCGACAGTTCATTTGTACCTTCCTGTCGTAAAGCAAAACCGGGACTGAATCCCGGCGACTATTTAAAGATAGCCGCCTTTTTTCATGCCGGCTCTGCTTTCGCAGAGTTTTTTCTTTAAGGTGATTGATTTTTATGATGAAAGATAAAAAACAAGTAACACAAACCTTCATGATCATCGCGATCATTTACGTGACCTGCCTGCTGCTCTCCAACCTGGTTGCCGGGAAAATGTGGGCCGTAACGGAGAGCATCACGCTCCCCGCGGCTGTGATCCTGTTCCCGATCACGTATATCTTCGGTGATGTTTTTACGGAAGTTTACGGCTTCAAAAAAGCCCGCATCATCATCTGGATGGGCTTTGCCTGCAGCTTTTTCGCGGTAGCGGTCTACCTGGTCACCATCGCCCTGCCCCATCCGGGGTTCTGGGACGGCCAGGAAGCCTATAAGACGGTCCTGGGTACCACCCCGCGCGTAGCTCTTGCCTCTTTTGCCGGATATCTGTTCGGAGAGTTTTCCAATTCGGTCGTGCTTTCCAAACTCAAGGTCGCGACGAAAGGTAAAAAATTATGGATCCGCACCATCCTTTCCACACTGGTGGGAGAAGGCCTTGATTCCATCATTTTTGTTATGATCTCTTTCTGGGGAACCATGGACAACGCCACTGTTTTGCGGATGATCCTTTTCCAGTACCTGTTCAAAGTCATCTATGAAGCGCTCTTCACTCCGGTCACTTACGCCGTCGTGAACTGGCTCAAAAACAAAGAAGGAATTGACGTGTTTGACAACGGTGTCAAATATTCGATCCTTGCCGATTCTCAGTCAGGAGACCAGGCATGAGAGAAAAAGAAAACCTTACCCATCTCGGCAGCCAGGGTACCAAATACCCGACCGATTACGCCCCGGAAATGCTGGAGCGTTTTTCCAACAAGCACCCGGGCAACGATTATTTCGTCAAATTCAACTGCCCGGAATTCACCAGCCTCTGCCCCATCACCGGGCAGCCTGATTTTGCCACGATCTATATTTCCTATGTTCCGGACCAGTTCCTCGTGGAAAGCAAATCCCTGAAGCTTTACCTCTATTCTTTCCGGAACCATGGTGATTTTCATGAGGATGTGGTCAACGTCATTATGAAAGACCTGATCAAATTGATGGAACCGAAATATATTGAGGTCTGGGGAAAATTCACACCCCGGGGCGGGCTTTCGATTGACCCGTACTGCAATTACGGGAAACCGGGAACCCGCTGGGAAGAAGCCGCCTGGATCCGGCTGAGCCAGCACGATCTCTATCCAGAAAAGGTGGACAACCGGTAATTAGCTGAATATTTTTTCGGAGAACCGGATATATCAGCGGAATTCTTCAGTCATCAGAAGCTTCAGATGCTTCTGATGATTTTTTTTCGGAAGGGGCAGTGCGGCAGATATAGACAGGCCGGTGCTTGACTTCCTGGAAGATATATCCGACATAGACGCCGATGAAGCCCATAATGATCATCAGGATCGCGCCGATGATCAGCATCATGAACATCAGCGAACTCCAGCCGGGTGCCAGACTTGAGCTTCGCCCGCTGATCCAGAAGCTCAGCACATAGATCGCTTCGATAAGCGCCAGAACGAAAAACAACGCACCGGCGGAAAGGCCGATATAGAGCGGGAGCATCGAAAATGAAAATACGGCGTCAGATGCCAGCCGGACCATTTTCTTTAGGGAATATTTGGTTTTTCCCGCCAGCCGCTCCGGGACTTCAAAGGGAAGGATCACAGAACGGAAACCGATCCAGGAAACCATGCCGCGCAGAAACCTGTGAAATTCAGGAAGGGCGATGAGCG
Organism: uncultured Chloroflexota bacterium; assembly: GCA_902786265.1. GTDB lineage: Bacteria > Chloroflexota > Anaerolineae > Anaerolineales > Anaerolineaceae > Flexilinea. Next base: position 6,130 of record CADACE010000045.1, read on the forward strand.
CGTCCAGGGATTCACGGTTCATCAGGCGGAAATCAGCCCCGCCCGGCAGCGTCTGTGTATCGCTGACCTTGTTCAGGATCTTATAAAATGTTTCCGAGGACCATTTTTTGAAGGAAGACTTTCCTTCCGGTTCGATGCGCTGTGTCAGGACAATGTCATAACCAGAATCTGCCAGCCTGATCATTTCCGGGATCAGTTTCGGCGGATGCTGTCCGTCACCATCCATGGAGATGGTGTAATCTCCTTTAGCCCGCTGCAGTCCCGCGGAAAGGGCAGCCTGATGGCCGAAGTTCCGGCTGAAATGAACCGTGCGGACAGAGGCATTTTCAGCAGCGAAGCCTTCAATGATCTCCCCGGTTTTGTCTGATGAGCCATCATTGACAAAAATGATCTCATACGCATCCGGCAATTCATCAAGAACATCCCGCAGCTGTTCATAAAACAGCGGCAGCGCTTCCTCTTCGTTATAGGCAGGGACAACAATCGATAACAGTCGGTTCTTCTTCATAAAGTTATTATAATGCCGAATTCTCGTTGAAAATTCAATTTATCGGGTTTTCCTTCATCACCCGCAGCAGCTCATCAAAATTATCTTCCGGTGCGGATTTGTTGGGTTTGCGGTAACCGCATTTCATACATTCATGGATAATGATCCGTTCCCCTTTCCGCAGCTCCACCGCGACCGGTTTCATCAATCCGCCGCAGTCCGCAGCCCGGTCCCCGGGACAGATATCCACATGCTTTGAATACAAACAATACGGGCAGTGATTTGTATAACCGTTGCCTTTGACCTCACGGCCGCAGTTTTCACAGATAAAATCTTCCGTTTTCCGGATAAAGCTCGCGGACATCAGCGCTCCATGAATTCTGTCAGAAACTGACTGGTTTCGATTTCGTCCGGGCAGATCCAGTGAATGGCGGGATCGCTCTCTTTGAACCAGTTTGCCTGCCGCCGGACGAAATTATGTGTACGGAATTTGATCAGCTGCACAGCTTCCTCCAGGCTTGTTTTTTTGTTAAGGTAATCACAGATCTCTTTGTAGCCGATCGCTGACATCGAGGGCAGATCCGGTGAATATCCTTTCGCAAGCAGCGACGCTGTTTCTTCCACAAGACCGTCACGGATCATCAGATCCACCCTGAGGTCGATGCGGTCATACAATTCTTTACGCTCCCGTTTCATTCCGAAGATCAGGACATTATACGGAGACTCCGTTTTTTTCCGCTGCGCGGAGAATTTTTGTCCGGAGGTAAAAATCACTTCCAGTGCCCGAACCGTCCGGCGCATGTTTTGCCATTCAATATTCGAGGCCGCTTCCGGGTCCAGAAGGGCGAGCCTGCGGTATAGTTCCTCCGCGCCGATCTCGCTCCCCCACCTTTCCAGAAAGTCCCGCAGCCGGTGATCCGGTTCCCCCTCCGGGATGGTCCAGCCTTCCAGAATGCAGCGAATATATTGTCCCGTACCGCCAACGATAACCGGTATTTTTCCCCGTTGATGGATATCCCGTACCGCTTCATCGGCCGAATTTTTGAACAGCGATAAACTCCAGGTCTCGTCCGGATCAGCCACGTCAATGAGCCAGTGGGGTATACCCTGCCTCTCGGCAAGCGAAGGTTTGGCCGTCCCGATATCCATGCCCCGATATAAATAGCGGGAATCAGCGGAAATGATCTCGCCATTGATCTTTTTCGCGAGCCATATGCCCGCGTCAGTCTTTCCGGACGCAGTGGGCCCGACGATAAAAATAACGGGAATTTTAGTCAGATGCGGTGACATTCTCATACCATTTCAAATCACGGATCGTTTTCCTGTCGGGCGCATAGACGATCGCGATAATATCGACACGCCAGGGAACCTCTTCATCGTCAGGATAATTTGTCTGCAGGTAATGATAAGCAGAGCGGATTATATGCCTGCGCTTCCGTGCATCCACAGCACTTTCCGGATAGCCGAAATAAACACTGGTGCGGGATTTTACTTCCGTGAAGACAAGTTCACCTTCCGGACTGCGGAGAATGAGATCGATCTCTCCATACGGGGAACGGTAATTCCGTCGGATCAGGGTATAGCCATGCTTCATGGCGTAATCCGCCGCGTCATGCTCGCCCTGCTGTCCGAAGGCATGTCTCGGGTCAGTCAAAGTTCAGCAGCACTTTCGTATGTATTTTTGGGCCATCAACAGAGCAGCAATGGTTTTGGAATCTTCCAGAACCCCAGTTTCCACAGCCTGATAAGCTTCTTCAATAGTCATCGTGATGATTGAGAGGAACTCATCATCATCTTGCGGCAGCGGATTCCATTTCAGATCCCGTGCAAGGTAAATATTCAGGTATTCGCTGCAATATCCGGCAGAAGCATAAAACCCGCCGAGTTTTGTCATGTTCATGCTCTCATAGCCGGTCTCTTCGCGAAGTTCCCGGGCAGCTGCCGGATCCGGATCTTCATGATCATTGACCATACCGGCAGGAAGCTCCAGTATTTCTTTTTCCGCGCCAAGACGATATTGCTTGACAAAGAGGATATTTCCCTCTTCAGTCACCGGGACAAGAACAACACCCGGTCCGTGCTGAACCAGGTCATAGTAAAGCTGCTTTCCATCCGGCAGTTCACAAAAAACTTTCGCTACATCAAAAACGTGTGCCTGATAGGTTTTTTCGACATTTAAAATCTTCATCTTATTTGTTTTCATCCTTGTCATTTTTCGGAATACCTGGAATGCCTGCGCTTCCGGGCATGGGAAACATCCCGAAAAGGGGATTCATCGGCAGCTGCGGTTCATCATCCTCATCACCCGGTTCTTCAAGCCAGACTTCGTTGATTTCTGCTTCCAGGATCGCCCTGCGCATCTCATCATCTTCATCGGGGATCTCATCCTCGAAGTCATCTTCACCATATTCGTAAGCTTCACTCATAATACCCTCTTATTTCCAGCGGAACCAACTTTTAATGATTTCCCATATCTGATGCCAGACGGAAGTCTGCGGCTTTTTCCCCACATTCGGGTCCAGATAAACAGGATCGCTGAGCGTTCTGCTGTTCCCACTGGTTTGTACAGACTTTTTCTTCTTCCCCCGCTGCGGCTGTTTTGGCCTGATCGGTTCGGGATTGATCGGCGCGGCAGCCAGGATCCCCGCCCGCCGCTGTTTGTAATGCGTGATGGCAGCTGCCAGATGAGCCGGATACAGAACAATAAAAGCGGTAAAGTAAATAAACAGGAGCAGCAGCACAATAACGGTAACCGATCCGTAAACAAGAGAATAACGGTTCATCGGGCTCAGTACATATCTGCCGAAAATAATTGAAAAAGCTCTCCAGACAATTGCAAACAGCAGCGCGGCGATCCTTGCCGCGGGACGATCGACTTTTGCGGTCGGAATCGCATAATACATGACGAATCCAATAAAGTATAAAAACAGTATCGGCAGGACATACGAAGAAACGATATTGATTGCCGTAGAAAGAGGCTTTGTCAAAGTAATGTTGAAATACGCCAAAGCATCTGAAATGTTGAAAACAAAAGAAAAAACCAGGAACCCGGCAATCAGCACAACAGAAAAAAGGATCATAATGATCGCGAGGGCACGGTTTATAAAGAATCCTCTTCTGTTCGTCTCCGGGAAAGCCTTCTGCACGTTGGAAATAATACCGTTGATCATCCCTGAACCGGACCAAAGCAGTGAGACAGAAGCAAAAATGGATGTTGAACCTCGGTTGGCGAGAATGCTTTGAAGGTTTTCGGATATCAGTACTTCCGCGCCGGGTATAAGTCCCTGTACAAACAAAACCATTTTGTCCTGAACGTAACTGATATCCAGAAAATAGGAAAGAACGATAACGATAAACAGGAATAACGGAAAAATTGAGAACAAGGAGTAGTAAGCGATCGCTGCGGCAGCCTGGGCCGGTTCATTGTTAAACAAACTGGTCAGTGAGTCGATCGAGACAGCCATTACAGCGTCAAACCGACGAGTGGATTGAACTGATGCTGACTGTTCCGGTTTCTTTTTGTCACTCATTTCGTTTTTCCGTAATTCCGCTGTTTGCTGAAAATCATGTGAATGATCCTTACCGATTCACTGAATTCTTTAAGGTTTGTAGATGACCAATCCCTTTTTCTCAAACTTTTTCAAACCGCCGGTATTGATTTTTATACAGCCCTGCAGATCCAGATATTTCAATTTCGGCAATTTTTGTACATAGGGAGCGGTTTTTTCTGTTATTCTGTTGCAATAGCTCAGGTTCAGATATTCAAGATTTACCAGGCTCGGCAAAAAATCCATTCCCTGATTATTGATATCGCATGCGCCGATGTTCAGATAACGGATTTGACGCAGGCTGCCGACAGCTGCCATGCCGTCATTGGTGATGCCGCGGTTTTCGGCAAGATTCAGATAACGCAGGTTTTCAACTCCCTTCAGATCCTCGCAAAGCTGCCGGAAATCCGCGTCATGCAGTCCCTGTGCACGTATTCCGAGATAAACATCAGAAGGAATAGAAAATATGCCCGGCCCCCTGTCATATTCCTTCCAATCCAACCAACGGGAAGAAACCTCTTCACAGGGAATTGTATAGAGAATGATCTCTAAACCGGTCGAAAGTCGATAGCTAAGTGGTTCCATAATAAAAATTATAAGCCCCTTTGGCCTATTATTTGCAGTTTTTCAAAGAATAATGCTTTTTTATATATCCATTATGCATTTTCGACTATAATAATATTGAAAAAAATCTTTTTTGGGGGCACCATGAACGTTTCCGTATCGCAGCCGAATCTTGCGCAGGCACTCAGCATTGTTTCGCATGCAGTGTCCAGCCGAAGTACACTTACAATTCTTGAAAATATTCTTATTTCCACAGAGCAGGATCGAATTTGTCTTTCCGCAACGAATCTTGAATTGGGTTTGCGTTATTGGATACCTGCACAAATCGACCAGGAAGGTGCCATTACCGTACCGGCAAAAATGTTTACGGACCTGGTAAACACAATGCCTGCTGACACAGTCAATCTGCAGCTGAATGAAATCAACCAGACAGTGACTGTCCGCTGCCAGAAACTTGTTACAGAAATCCGCGGCATTGAAGCCTCCGAGTTTCCGCCTATGCCCGAATATGATGAAACCGACAGTGTCCCGTTTGAAATGCCGGAAATGAAAAAAATGATCCAGCAGGTAGCTTTCGCCGCCGCGGTGGATGACAACCGGCCTGTCCTGCATGGTGTAAAAATGAGTGTCAACGATAATGTTCTTGCCATGGCAGCAACAGATGGGTACCGGATCGCTATTAAGCGCATTATTCTGAAAGAAGGACTGCCCAATCCTGTTTCAGCAATTATTCCGGCAAGCGCATTGCGGGAATTAGCCCGAATTACAAACGCAAATGACAAGATCGTTCATATGGCTTTTTGCGGAGAAAAGAGTCAGGTGATTTTCCATCTGGAAAACGCGGATCTGATCTCATCCCTGATCGCCGGCGAATTTATCAATTATGAAGCGATCGTACCGAATTCATTCAAAACAACAACGATCGTTTCCACCGCCGCGCTGCAAAGCGCCTGCAACCAGGCCGGTGTTATTGCCCGCGAGAATAAAAACCTGATCAAAATGAACATCCGCATTTCTGATGATGAGATCGCAAAAATCATGATCATGACACAGGCAGAACAAAGCGGTGGTTCACAGGAAAATGTTGTTGAAGCAAATGCCACGGGTGAAGATATTCAGATCGCTTTCAACGTGCGCTATCTGAAAGATGTCCTGGATGTAATTGATTCGCCAAATGTTTCTCTTCGGACAAACGCTACCATGGCTCCCGCAATGATCACCCCGGTAGATGACAGGGTTGATTATCGATATGTGATCATGCCGATGCATTTTGCATAATCAATGAACAGTAAAGGTTTATGACACAGCAAGATTACAATCCCAACGTACTGTTATCCATACAGGCTACGTTATCGCAGTATCCGATTCTTACTGAGAAAATCGAAAAAGAAATGTACAGCCGTCTGATTTCAGACGGTTATATTACTGTTTCCGATTTCAAAGAACGAATCCGGGATTTTGCTTTATTAACACAAAAACGCGAAGGGCTGGAAAATCCGTTTGCACAGGAAACTCCTCTGATCTGGGAAAAACGGTTGGAGCGAGTGCAAAGCATGATGATCCATCAGGAATTTGCGCATCGTTATTCACTTGACACTTTTAAATCTATTGTGAATAACGTCGTAAAAGAGCCTGCGTCAGGAGGCTCCAAACCGACGTTCATGTGGCACAATATTCAGCATGCGACCATCGAAACAATTATTGAGCAGGCTCTCACGATTGAACACATGCCCGCTGCGGAACGAAAACAATATGAAGCACAGCTGATGGCAGCCAAAGTCACACTGATCCGAAGAATGCTGAGCAATAAAATTCCATACATCGCCGTCGCAAAAGAGGTATTCTCCATTCACGACCTTTTGGAAATAAACAGACATCGTATCGGACGGGGTCTCATCGGAAGCAAAGCAGCTGAACTGATGCTCGCCAATCGTATACTGCATAATTCTGAAGATGCGGATATCCGCAATGCGGTAGGGGATATCGAATCCATTTTCATCGGCTCGGATGTCTTTTATAATTTTTTGATGATCAACAATCTTATGGTTTGGTATGATCAAAAGTACAAAGAAGATGACGAACTCTGGAAAGATTATCCCCGGTTGGAAGAGGAATTTTCCAAAGGAGAAATGCCGGATGAAGTTGTCAGCAGCCTGCGGAATGTGCTGAAAGAATTCAACGGAGCGCCTTATATTGTTCGTTCTTCCAGCAAACTGGAAGACAGTTTTACTCATCCTTTTAACAGCATGTACCGCAGCATCCCCATTGCAAATCAGGGAACACCCGAGGAAAATCTGCAGACTCTGCTTAATGCGATCCGTACAATTTATGCAAGCACTTTTAATCCAAATGCTCTGATCTACAGAAAAAAGAACGGATTGGTTGATTACTCAGAAGAGATGGCCATCCTGATTCAAAAAGTCCCGGGACGCAGTTCCGGTCCTTATTATTTTCCGGACATATCAGGAATCGGGGCTTCAAGAAGCCCGTATAAATGGAAACAGGACAGTCCGAAGGATGAAGGTTTTCTCCGATTTGTTGTAGGGCTGGGAAATCACGCAACCAGCCGCAACGGAGATGATTTTTCCAATATTATTGAATTATCCGAACCCAACCGGCGTCATACAACATATACATCCAATGAAAAACGCTTGACACAGCAATCCATGCTGGTCCTGAATTTCAAAACAAACCAGCCGGAAATTCTGGATGTACAGGATGTTTTAAACGGGAACTACCCTCCGCTTTATCTGGTGGCACAAAAAACCGAAGGGGATACGTTCCAATCGATGCAGCGTGGAGAGGAAACGGACTATTACAATGTAACTTGTGAAGATCTGATCCGCAAAACAAACTTTACACGCCTTATGCGGGATATACTTCACTCTTTGGAAAGAGCTTACGGGAAACCCGTTTTGGTAGAATATACAGCAATGCTGGATATGGTTGACCCGCGGAGTATAAACTTCAAAATCCAGATCCATAATTGCCGTCCCGCTTCACTTCCGGAAAACATGCGGGAGTCTATGCCTCTGTCAGACACAGAGCATCGCAGGATGCTTCTCTCTTCTGATTTGTTTGTCGGGAACGGTATTATTAATGACATTCGTTATGTCGTTTATATCGACCCGATATATTACCAAAAGCTGTATGGTAAGACCAAAATAGAATTTTGCGAACTGCTGGGCGATATTAACCAAAAGCTTTGTAATGAGAACTTTATTTTTGCCGCTGCTTCCCGCTGGGGGGCAATGGAAAATCACGGTATCCCGACCGAATACAGACAAATATCAAACGCAAAGGCGCTGGTTGAATTAAGCGGGACGTATGACAAGACTATTTCAGACCCCTTCTGCGGCACACGCTTCTTCCAGTCTATTCTGGAATCCGGTATTTACTCGATCATTACAAACGCTGATAAGACAGAAGATATCGATACATCCTTCTTCACCGACAGCCTGAACCTGACAGAAGATTTTGTCGGTGTTCCCGCAAAATTCAAAAACTGTGTCCGGATCTTGTCAACAAAAGACTGGTACGGTTCCCGCAGTCTGACGATTGAAATGAACCAGGATATCGGATATGTTCAAGCGTATTTCAACTAAAACCCGGAGTAAAAACATGAAAAAAACGTTATATTTGATGCTGATACTTATCAGTATTCTTGCATTGGGTGCTTGTTCGAAAAAAACAGACAGTTCAGAAGCCGTAAAACCGGTAGAGGAATTTTACAACGCAATTGTTACTCAAAACCGCGATCGGGTCAGTTCGATAACATGTGCAGAATGGGAAAAGGATGCACTGCGTGAAGTTGATGCGTTTATGGGCGTAAAATCTGAGCTGAAAGACTTTTCCTGTTCCGTAAGCAGTGAAGGAAAAGATGAATCATTTGTCGTATGCAAAGGTTCTATCGCAGCCTCATACGGTGCTGAGGTTACAGATTTTCCTTTGGAAAACCGCTCGCATAAAGTTATCAAAGAACAGGGTGAGTGGCACATTTGCGGCTACTGATTCTATGCATAATATTTCTGCTAAAGATATACTGATTGCTTTTCTGATTGCGCTGCTGATTATCGGTCTGATAATTATGACTGCTGATGAAGCTCCGCAATGGATTTATCAGGGCTTTTAAATGAAGCTTCAGGATATTTTCTTCCTCGCACTGCTGCTGTTTTCTCTTCGCCTGATCCCCATACGGCGGATCCGACATTATCTGGTACTTATTTGCAGTGCCATATGCGTCTTTAAATTTCAGCCTGTATTACCGATCCGCGGTCTCGATTTTTCACTCCCCATTTGGACGATTCTGCTGACCATTTGTGTATACGGTGCATTCAGCAAACAAAATCCCCTCAAATCAAAAACAAATCTTATCGATGCAGCGATACTTTTGGGCTCAATCCTTCTGATTTCAGCAACTCGTTTTACCGAATATGACAATATTCTTACAGCTTCCCGGCCTCCGCAGTTAAGCTTCATCGTACCGCATCTGCTGACAGGCGCCGTCTTCGCGTTTATATTGAACATCAGCGCACAGAAAGAGAATAAATGGCAGATGAGAATTTGTATCTTTCTCATAATCGCGGTACTGATAATTCTAAAAACCCCCCAGTTAACTTTGATTTTCAGCAGAGCTGCCCGATCTCTCAATGGACAATCAACAGATTTAGCATTAAATACAGATATCCGCTGGTTTGGATTTTCATACATCGCTTTTCGATTGCTCTCAATACTGATTGACAGTGTGAAAGGCCGCAAAACAAATATCGGTCTGGGTGAATTTTTTGTTTATGTCTGCTTTCCGCCCGCGCTTTCAGCCGGTCCGATCGACCGTTGGGACCGTTTCACTAAAGAATACAGCAGCGATGCGAAAGGGGACATTTCCGATGATCTGTATTCCGGCTTTGGGCAGATAGCTCTGGGCTTGTTTCACAAGTTTATTCTTGCGGATGCGCTTTCAAAAATGGCGCTTTCTTCACAAAATGCAGGTCTTTTCATTCATAAAGGCTGGGCGTGGGCTGCTTTATTTGCATATGCCTTGCAAATCTATTTCGATTTTTCCGGCTACAGTGAAATTGCAATTGGGTTGGGAATGTTGTTTGGAATTCATTTGCCGAAGAATTTTGATCATCCTTATCTGAAACCGGATCTGACGAAATTCTGGAGTTCCTGGCATATTACGCTGACACAATGGATCCGTTCCTATGTATTTAATCCGCTGACACGTTCCCTGCGGGGGAATAAGAATCATCCGTTACCGCAATGGCTGATCATACTTATCACCCAATTAACAACAATGCTGTTCATCGGTTTATGGCACGGTGTTACGATCAATTTCGTCATATGGGGAATATGGCACGGATTCGGATTGTTTGTACATCAGCTCTATTCGCGCAAAACCGGTCCATGGCTGCGATCGATGAGTACAGGGTTCCGTAAGATCTATACTGTTTGCTCAGTATTTCTCACGATTATTTATGTGGTTCTCGGATGGGTTTGGTTCGTTGTCCCTGAATTTACAGACGCATTCAGCTTTTTCGGGAGATTGTTCTGATGAAGAAATTTCTTACCCTGGTTTGTCTTGCTCTTATTTTCTTCGGACTGCTGTGTTTACTGTGGCAGATTTCCCAGCCTCTCGATATTTTAAACCGGATAAGCCTGTATAACATTGTTTTTCCGGGACGAGAACGGCTGCCCTTTGGTGAAAATCCGCAAACTTCATATAATTTTTCAATAGGCAGTCTGGATGCGGCTTTTGCCTCGCATAAAATCAATAAAACAGGTACAAATAGTCCCGATACTTTACGAATTATCACAATCGGGGACTCCTCAAGCTGGGGAACGCTGCTGCGCCCTGAGGAAACATTATGCGGCCGGCTAAATGGTAAGCTCCTTCCTGACGGGAGATCCATTCTCTGCTACAATCTGGCATATCCGACGCTTTCTCTTACAAAAGATTATTTACTGCTGAACCGGGCAATAAATTATGAGCCGGATTTGATTCTCTGGCCATTAACTTTGGAATCCTTCCCAATCGATAAACAGACCGATAACGCACTGATCCGGGCAAATTGGGAGGAATATTGCCGCCTGTTTCCGGAGAAAAATACGGATCACAAAGAGGATATGGCTATTGAAAATTCAGTATGGGGACAGCGCAGGGAAGCCGCGGATTGGCTGCGCCTGCAGCTTTACGGACTCATGTGGGCGGGGACAGGTATCGATCAGGATTATCCTGAGAGTTATACCGCGCCACAGGTAAACCTGGCTGCAGATAACACATATCATGGCACAGAAGGTCCGCTTCAGGAAGAAGACCTCGCATGGGATATCCTGGAAGAGGGCATTAATCGAGCCGGAAATGTCCCGGTCATGCTGATTAACGAACCAATGCTCATCAGCAATGGTGAAAATTCCAAAATCCGCTATAATTACTATTATCCGCGGGAAGCATATGACAGCTGGCATCAGGAGCTGATTTCCCGCGCGGAAAAAAATGACTGGCTTTTCGTTGATCTTTGGAATTATCTTGATATTCAGGATTTTACGAACAGCGCGATTCATTATAATGCGGACAGTGCAGTTCGCCTGACAGATGTTGTATTTGCGGAAATAGAGCGGTGTCTTTACCAATGAAATATCATAGGAAAACCCTTTTAAGTTATTTTTTTGTCTTATTTCTGTTGTTTCTTCTTCACAGCGGCAGTTCATTCGCCCAATCACCTGAAGATTTTGGGCGGACCTGGCAAAACTATCCAATCATACCTGAGTTTTCCGATACTGCCCGTGAAATTCTGAAAGCAGGCATTGAAGCCGGAAATGATCCTCACGCATTCTCAAAAGTAGGTGACTGCGACACTTCTACATCATGGTACCTTTCCGACTATGACAGGGATCAGGTTTATTATGACCTGGGCGATTATGAATATCTTCGTCCGGTTCTGGATTTTTATAAAGGATCTTTTGCGCGGCTGAGTTTTACAGCAAAGCCCGGTTTTTCCGCCGCTTCGGTTCTGTCCACGTTCTGGCTGAACTACGAATTCTGCCAATATGACGAACTTCCTCTCACCTGTGAATACCGCCTTCATAACCCGCTGGCTGTTCTGATTTCACTTGGCACAAATGATGGTTACAATCCTCCGGTTTTCAAGGAGAATCTGCGTCAGATTATTGAGATAACCCTTTCGCAAAACCGCCTGCCGATCCTGATGCTCAAAGCAGACAACATTGAAATGAATTATTCTATCAATCAGGATATTGTCGAGCTTGCTGAAGAGTATGACCTTCCGGTCTGGAACTTCTGGGCTGCAATACAAGATTTGGACAATCACGGGCTGCAGGAAGATAACATCCACCTCACTTTTTTTAGCAACTACTTTTCAAACCCGAAGACCTGGGAAACCGCATGGGCATATCGGAATCTTACCGCGCTTCAGGTACTGGAAAAGCTGCAAATTGAAATTGAAAAAATATTAGATGAAATGCCCCAGTAAAGGAATAAAATAAAATTATGGACGATATAATTGACATTTTGACCGAAAAAATAACCAAAACCTTATTGAAGGATCCAAAATTGAAGCTGGATCCCTCTGAACCGCTCATTTCAAGCGGTCTGTTAGACTCTTTTAACCTTGTTGATCTTGCACTGATTATCGAGGAAGAATTTGGTGTCCGCATCGAAGATTTTGAGTTGAATGCGGATACATTCGACACTTTGTCTGACCTTGCGGAACTTATCGCTGAGCGGCAATAACGCCCGGATAAATTCGTCAAATCATATATCAGGGCATTACCGACTCAGATTCAGATGTTACAGCCGGCGATTCATGCGTATGAATCGCCGGCTGTTTGTTGCCCTTCCCTGATATCAGCTACTTTCTATATGTTCGTCCGGGATCGCTGCACAGCTCAGCATCTCCCAAATAATTCATGCAAATATCATAGCTCTCAAAAACTACGTACTCTTTTTCACCATCCTCAGTGATCACATAAGAACCGATCATATCTTCAGGAAGTATTTCCACACCGGGTTCATCGATAATTTCATAATACTTTTTGGGAGTCCAGAGGACTGTGAGTTCTATATGCCCGTCTTCATCGATCCAGGATTCTGATGTTATAGAATACTTATTTTTTTCAGCGTGATCAGACCCTTCGATAAAATCTGTACCATACATAAATTCAGGCAATCCGAATATTTCGACGCTGTATTGTCCGCTGGTCAGATCCGGAATGACCTCTCTGTAGGTTAGTGTAAACGGCATATGCGGCTCCCACATCAGCAAATGGGTATCAATATTCAAAACCTCAGAGGTGAATTCAACCGCATCATTTTTGATGACTGCCATCAACGGAATATTACCGGATTCCACATCTGCAGGAACCCCTTCTGTGCCATCTTCCTGGAAATTGTAGAAAATCAAATCGATCGGGGTAACCGCTGAAGGAACGATTTCCTGACAGCCGTCAGTAATGACAAATGTAACCTTTTCAAACTTACCGCTCAGATCCCGAAAATCCTCTTCCCGAAGCCCCATACAGCTTTTCCCGACGTTTGTCCGCTTTGCATCTGCTCTGCCATAGAATGTAAAATCTGATTCCTGATACGCCGATGTATTGATTTCAACATCGTAACCGCTCACCCTGTGTTCAGTGCCATCAAAAACAGCCGTGTCACTATGACCTGTAATATTCACAATTACTTCATCAAGGGAAATAATCTCCTGATAACCATCCGTTACGTCAAAAATGACATTAAACTTAGTGTTTTTATTCAAAAACTGCTCAGGTTTCAATCCCATATAGCTTATACCGACAGTATTACGAACCGCAGCCGCAGCCCCTTTGAATTCAAAATCATCTTCCGTATATAAATCATTGCTGATTGAAACATCGTAACCATTTACGCCATGTCTCAGCCCGTCAAAAACAGCTGTATTTTGCTTTCCGGTAATGGTTACAATGACATCCGTCCGGGCTGTCTCAGCAACAGCAAATACGACATGGAAAGCGAAAAAAACTAACAATAAGGCGAAAACATACAGGACTTTTCTCATAATAACCCCACAAAATACTTCTCTGAGTTCCTAATCAACAATTTCCGGATATCGATCCCAATCCGCTGACTGGGCAATCGGCATGGATGAGTAATTATCTATAAAATACCGGATGACTCTGCGCATAGGAGGGAACACCCGATCCATCGGAATATTCCACGGTGCAAAGAACCGTATCTCAGAACCATCCTGCGGTTTTGTACGAAGCGAACCGCGTATCCGTTTTGGAAAAAACAACATATACACAGGAGAAACATGTGCCGAATCTTCACTGAAATAATTCAAATCAGAACCGGAAAACACCTTTAACAAGGAACAGCTTTCCAGCAATATCGAACAATTCTTTAAAACAGAGCGCTGCAGACACTCCCGAATCGTTTCATCCGGACCGAGCCATCCTCCCAACAAATGCCAATAAACATCATCCTTATCCCGAACCAACAGCAAATTTCCCTGCGGATCCGTCAGCAAAGCCAAAGCGCTGATTTCGACCAAAGCCATACCGGGAGCGGCATCATGCAGGTTCTTGCGATAATCGATCATGAGAAATAATCCTTCAATTGACGGCTGGAACCGGGATGACGAAGCTTGCGCAAAGCTTTCGCTTCGATCTGGCGGATACGTTCTTTTGTCAATCCAAATACTTTTGCGACCTCCTCAAGTGTCATTTCGTTCCCGTCGACGAGACCGTAACGGTATTCCAGGACCTTGCGCTCCCTCTCATTCAGCTGATGGCTCATGGCCTCTTCGATCCGTTCCCGAAGCATCATCTTGTCTGCTTCGGCACCCGGCTGTAAGGCACTTTCATCTTCCGGGAAATTATCCTGTACCGACTCTTCACCATCATCATTTTCCGGTGTTTCCAAAGAAATCGGATCTTCAATCGTCCGCAGCAGATCCTGGACCCTTTTCCCCGCTTCCTGAATATGCATGGCTAATGCCGGTCCGGGTTGTTCCCCCTTCTCCCGGCACTTTTTGAGAGCTGCTTCATCTTCAGGTTCCAACATACCCGCCTCAACAGCCAGTTCTTCTACAGTCGGGTTCCGTTCCAGACGCTGTTCCATCTCCCGCTTTATGCGCTGCAGTTTCATGACAGTTTCAAATGTGTGCGCAGGGATCCGGATCAAACGGGACTGCTCAGCGAGGGAGCGGGTGATCGCCTGACGGATCCACCATGTGGAATAAGTCGAAAAACGGAAACCCAGCCGCGGGTCATATTTTTCAACCGCGTGCAGCAGCCCCAGATTTCCCTCCTGGATCAGGTCCGAAAAAGAAGCTCCCCTGCCCTGATATTTTTTTGCAACACTGAAAACAAGCTTTAAATTAGCCCGGATAAAAACCTGTGAAGCTGTTGCCGCATCATCCTGTATTTTATGGAACCGTTCCTGGGTCTTTTTATAGGAGAAGACGCTTGAAGGGATCTGCCGGACAGTCGGCAGATCGCCATGTTCCGTAAAGAATAAACTTACAGCTTCATTTTGTTCCTTCGTCAACAGGCATAAGGAAAGAAACCCGTCAAAAAGGGGAGAAAAAGCTCTCTTCCATTTCTTATCCTGTAACCGCGGATCCTGTGATGGATTACCCAGGTTCATATAATCATACAATACCAGATGAGACCCCTGAGATTCCACAGGAGAAATCATCAACGCGTCCGAAAGAAGTCTTTTGAGATCAATAATCGGGACCGGTGCCGCAGCGGATTTATTAAAAACAGCGATCCCGGCAAGATATTCCTGCCAGAGATCAGTGAATTCTTCCAAAACTTCCACACCGGTTTCCTCGATATCATTTTCAAGATAGCGGTCAGCAACCTTTCCCGCCTGGATCAAAACAGCCAGACGGAATTCATCCTCAGCATTTAAAATTTCGATCCCGCCGATTTCCCGTAAATAAAGCAAAACCGGATCATCGGCATTTTCCACCATAGAATGATCGTGGGCAGGTTCCTCCGGTTCAAAAATATCATTTTGAAAATCAAAAAAGTCCTGATCCTGTTCGCTCATGAATTCACTTCCCATCTTTGAAATCGATCGTATTGATCGTATCGATCAAAATATCCAGGCGTCTTCTGCGCTCTATTGTTCTGTCCAGCATTTCTTCAAAATTCCGCATTTCCTCGCTTTTTGGGTCGCTGCCCTCGAGTAATGCCTGAAGTTCAGACTTGTCGTATTCACATTTTTCCTGCCGCATAAATGCGAGAGATCGGAGAATTTCCTCATCAAGCTCCTGTGTTTCGCTCGGGTTATCAGGTTTCTTATTTTTCAGAGTCAGAAATACTTCTTTCACTGATTCCGGCATATGTTTTTCCACGAACTCTTTCGTATCCAGTTCTTCATCCTGGTCAAGGGCGCGGAAATAGACGGAAGCAATTTCATGAAGTGCCGTCTGGTTAAAATCCGCAGGACTCATTGCTTCCAGGCGGAACCGCCTCAGTGTCCTGTCAATAGCAGCCAGAGATCCGGGATTTTCATAATAGCGGTAAAGGCAGCGGAGAATCTCGTTTTCCTTGTTATAAAAGCTGTCTTTCGGATCAAAAACCATGGAACCGGCTGAAGTTTTGAGCCTCGGTTTTGCAGGGAAAGCCCGTTTTACCCCATTTCCTGCATTAGCGAGTGAACCGCCATAAGTCAGAAGCGATTCATCGATTTCAAGGAACCGGGCAAGCTGCTGACGGTAAGTCTCCCGCTCAATCGCGTTCGGCACCTCCCGGATCAGCGGCATGACTTTTGCCGCGATCTCCGATTTTGTCTTGGCATCACTCAGGTCCCGTCCCTTCGCCAGTGTCTCCATCATATGAATAACGATCGGTTTCGCGTTATCGATGATTTCACGCCAAAGGTCCGGATTTTCCAGCACGACCTCATCAGGATCCAGCCCTTCCGGAATTGTGACAATACGGATATCAACATTCAGTCGGTTTTCCTGCCGCAGCAACGCCTGGCTGTCACCCGGCATTTCCGAAGCGGTCGCTTCCCTGATAATATCAATATCTTTTACCGCTGCATGATATCCCGCGGCATCTCCATCCAGCGCAAGGACAATATGTTTAGTCTGACGGGTCAGCTGCTTCGCCTGAAAGTCCGTCAGAGCAGTACCCATCGGACAGACTGTATTGGCAAACCCTTCCTGGTGCAGGACGATTACGTCCATATAGCCTTCTACCAGAACAACCTGATCTTTTTCACGGATCGCAGACCGGGCATCATTCAGCGCAAACAGTGTTTTCCCTTTATCAAATAAAACGGTCTGCGGTGAATTCAGAAATTTCGGGCTGTCATTCGGATCCAGGATCCTGGCCCCAAAAGCGACCGGATTCCCGCGGGAATCATTGATAGGGATCATGACCCGGTTGCGAAACCGGTCATAGATCCGCCCGTTGGGAACCACCTCCCCTTTATCATCCCGCTGTTCGCTGACAACGCCGGTATCGATCAACTCCTGACGGGTATATCCTTTGCCCATCAGATGCTGCATCAACCCATCCCAGGAGGAGAGCGCGTACCCAAGGCGGAATTTTTCTATCGTCTCCGGCTTCAGCCCGCGTTTTTCAGTCAGAAAAGTCAAAGCGGCTTTCCCCGCCGGGTGCTGCGTCAGGTTGTTGTGAAAATAATTCACGGCCTCTTCCATCAGGTCGTAAAGTCTTTTTTTCTCTTCCCGCGGTGCTTCATCGCGCGTATACGGCGTCAGCTCCACACCGGCTTTTTTCGCGAGCAGTTCCAGGGCAGTCTGAAAATCACAGCCGTCACGCTTCATGACATAGCTGAAAACATCACCGCCCTCGGAGCATTGACCAAAACAGCGCCAGGTACCGGAATCCGGGAAAACCACAAAAGAAGGCGTATGTGTATTCGCGTGGAACGGGCAGAACCCGATATAGTTCTTCCCGGTCCGCCGCAGCTTCACATTTTCGGAAACGACATCGACGATATCGATCTGGTTCTTTACGTCTTCAACAGTGGACATTTCTGATCCTCAGCCCTCAAGCCCCTCACGGAGGCTGTCCATTTTGTCACGGATCTCATCCAGCTCGTCAAGCTGATTCTGTCCGGATTCAATAGAAGCTTCCACGAACCTTTCAAACGGACGCACAGCTGTGTTGATCTGGCTGATCTGATCTTCCACTTCCTGGGTAAATTCATTTTGCAGAGAAGTGATCAGTTTTTCCTCGATTCCACCGATTTTTTCGTCAAATTCCCGCTGAGCTTTCTTCTTGTAATAGGGCAGAACAAGGAAACCCGCGACGCCGACCCAGAAGGCGGCAACGATGCCGAGCAGATCCGCAGCTACCGTCGTGGCGATCGTGGTCAGTGCCGCGCCGATGCCGATAGCGGATACCTCAATGGCCAGCCCTGCCGTGACTGCGGATTGTGCGTGCTTCATACCGATATCCAGGGCGATATCGGATTCAATTTTTTCCAGGATCGAATCAATGGAATTCTGCATGCGTTTCATCAGCTCAGACCGCTGGTCCATAACTTCTTTCGGCAGACCGGCAGCCGGAAACTGGCTTTTACGGTTTTCGATCTGCTGCCTGACAAGCTGTACCATACGCTGCTGCTGCGAGGAAAGACTTTCCACCAGTTCCGTTGTTTTCCGTTCGACTTCCGTCGGCATGTTCTGCAGTACGTTTTCCTGGAACATGATGCGGTTTTTGTCTTTTTTGAGAATATTAGGGATGTTTTTAACGACAAACAGATCCTCAAAATATTGATGCCCGCGGATCTTGATCTCGGAAAATATTGCATGGATCTCTTTCATGGAACGGTCAATTTCCTTGAGCATATCATTGCGGTAAAGCTCAACTTCCTTGCGGATCGTTTCCGTGAGCTGCAGGTCTTCATTGTAAAACTGCAGTTCGTTTCTGACGCGGTTTGACGTCTCGGCTTCGACCTTTGACCCAATGCCCAGAGCGGAAAGCATTTTCATTGTGAACCGGGCTTTTTCGTCCATCTTATCCTGAATAAACTGTTCCAGAGCCTCAAATCCGCTTTCCTGCCACAGTTCACGGGACATTGAAGAGCGGGCCTTTTTCGCCTGCCGGGAAGAAACCGGAATTACCGGGATCTCAACCTTCAGCGCTTTTTCCGCACTGTCTTTCACGAAATCGATAACCTGCTGTTTCTCGTCCGAAGTCTGCAGCAAATCGATTTTGTTGAGGATCAGTACGGTCTTTTTCCCCCAATCCTGGATGCTGTGCAAAAACCGGTTTTCGCTTTCGGAAAACGGACGATCCGCGGAGGTGATGAAAAGCACCATATCTGCCCGCGGCAGGAACCAGCGTGTCAGGACCTCATGTTCCGTGATAACGGCATTGGTTCCCGGCGTATCCACAAAGCTGACAGATTCCAGCAGATCATTCGGAAGTTTGACCATCTGACCCCAATTCTCGATCGGGGAGATCGATTCCGTTTCCCCATAGCGGATCAGGTTGATCTGCGCGGTCGTCGGGGTAACGCCCTCCTCCAGTTTATCGGTATTCAGCAGGGCATTGATAAAGGAACTTTTACCCGCATTAAATTCACCGACAACCACTACAAGGAAACTGTCTTCGAGAGCCTGCAATGTCTCTTTGAGCATATCGATCTGTTCCGAAGGCATATTGGCCGAGGACGCGCAGGCCAGCAGCTCCGTCAGTACGTCACGAACCTTTTGTGTTGTTTCTTTTTGTTTTTTCGAATAATTTATCTGCATGTTACTGATCCTTGCAGTGAAATGATAATCTTAATATTTATCTTAATATACCATTATATCAGTCTTCATCAATTTTCATGTGTAAATCAAAGCTTCTTAATAAATTATTAACATATACCGGCAGAGGAGACGCGACAAATATACAGGGAAAGAAAGGACCCTGACAACAGAGAATAATGCCGGCGGGGAGTCTGCAGCACCTTGCGCACCGGAGAGCTTTCCATGTCCTTTTTTGTCGGGGATAGCATATGACCGAAGGTTAGCCCGCGCCGGACAGCAGCCATTCACGGCTGTGTTCGGTATTGTTACAATTTTCGATGAAAATAACGATTTTCTGTCATTCCTTTGCATTTTTTTGAATTTTTAGTGTATAATCATGCATTGTGAGTTACGGAGAGATAGCGTAGTCTGGCCTAACGCGCGCGCCTGGAGAGCGCGTTTACCGCAAGGTAACGAGGGTTCGAATCCCTCTCTCTCCGCCAGAAGAACACCGGTCAAACCGGTGTTTTTATTTATCAACAAATCCCTGCCCTGCCAGACTGTCATGAATAATA
This sequence comes from uncultured Chloroflexota bacterium, assembly GCA_902786265.1. Taxonomy (GTDB): domain Bacteria; phylum Chloroflexota; class Anaerolineae; order Anaerolineales; family Anaerolineaceae; genus Flexilinea. The sequence goes on from CADACE010000045.1 coordinate 26,030, forward strand.
AACGTGCGGAACTGGCTGTTGGATACAATATTCCCGAAAACGGTCATCCATAGCATAAAAATGACCATAAAGCATATCACGACCCGAATCCAGTCCCTTTTCAGGGAAACGAAAGCCTCTTTATAATCAATTGTGACGAACACGTAGGTATAGCACAGCAAATACACAGGCAGAAAGAACCTGATTTCCGGATTGCCGAACAATTGCAGGAATGAGGGTAGGCATATGGCGAAGATCCAAAACGAATTGGACAAAGACTTTTTTCTTCTCAATTGTTCCAAAACACCGAACCCGGCAATGATCCATATGACCACAGACACAGAAGTCCAAAGGCCTTTATCCTGGTAAAGATTACTGATGTAGATCTGCCGGTACATCGGCGTCATCAGTGATATCAGATTCCGGATATAAATTCCCATCATATCCAACGGGAACTCCCGTATCAGTTTAAACACGGTAAACACACTGAACCTGTCAATTGACAGATTTCTGCGTCTTAATATTTCATACCCTACCGGGTCATTAAATATCACGGCACCTTCCGGATAATGTGATTGATCATTCCCGGAATAAGTCTCCCTCCGGTCGCCCTGAATGCCTAAGAGAACCTGCACCGTCTGTAAGTTTTTATCTCCTCCGGTATATGCTTCTGTATAGACTTTTGGGGAAAACGCGCCGGCATACTGCTGATTGATCAGACATTGAGGCAAAGCGATCAGAAAACCGCCTGCCAGCACGGCCAAAAACACAAAAAGAACATATTTCAGATGCTTCCGGTTCCAAATGCAAAAAACAATTACCGAGAACAGGGCTCCATATAAAAAAGCTGCCCTTGTATTATATGCCGCATATAACATTACTCCGCACCCTGTTCCGGTAAGCCATGTTTTCAGGGAAAAACGTCCCGTAATCATGGACTTCAAAAGTGCAACGCCTGCCAGAAGAAAAGCGGCGGCACAGAAATCCGACAGCGGATACTGCATAAAATCGCCCCATATCCACATGAAGAAAATGAAGGATAAAACTACCCGAAGCACTTCTTTGTAAGAATTGATCCGCCGGCCGGAAATGACATAGGGCAGGCTGAAAGCAAAAGTAAAGCCTGACATTAAGGCAGCTATGATCCTCCATCCCAGGACACCGTGAAAAAGCATTTTGAAAATACCGACAAGCACCGGGAACAAATACCCTCTGAATGTATTCGGAAAGAGCAGGAGATTGAAGCCATTTTCAAAGACCGGATCCGCTTTTGTCCAATAGTACATGGAATCAAAAACATAGATTTGAATATTGACGGCTGCGGCATAAATCAGTGAAAATATGAAGATAACAAAGAAGGCGATCCAACTGTATCGCTTCGGGAAATCACGGATGAGAGACGATTCTCCTTCAGTGCCGTCATGACGGATATCTGTTCCCGGCATATTCCGGGGATCCGCTGCTGATTCTGAAGGATCCATATTATTTCTGTTGAATAATTTATTTTTCATATCAGTATTTCTCAAATTTTCAGACCGGTGCCACTTCTCTCCGGAGCGCCTCACGCCTTCCTGTAAACGACAGAAAAGCCTTATTTACTGTTTTTGATCCCGGCCACCTTGATTTTAGTCATCGCGTTTCCGGAAATATTCTTCATTGTGACTTTCGATTCCCGGTCGATCAGCAGGTAACCGCCTCCGATCACAACGGCTGCCAGTGCCAGACGAAGCAGGAAGCTCAAAACCCAGGGCAGATCACTGAGGATGATTTTGGTCTGCCCGAAAGCGGCGGTTCCATACAGCGCGATCATCAGTACGAAATAACGGAAATTCCACCGGACAGGGAACAGCCGGTCAGAAACGATCCAGCGTCCGCACATGGCGGTAACGTAACCCAGCAGTTCGGAGATCACAGCGCCATATAACCCGAAGCGGGGCGTGAGCATGGTATTCGCACCCAGATTTACAAGCACGGCCAACCCCAGCATAACGGAAACCCACCAGGTTTTCCCGGATTTTGCAGTACCGGGATCGATCACATAAACGCCCATGGTAAAGATCCAACGCAGCTGCATGATCCCCAGCAGCCCGATCCCCGCCAGATATTCCGGAGGGGCAAGGAACAGGAATATTTCCCGGGCAGCGGTCATCACCAGGGTACAGATGGAAAGCGTTCCGAAGGTATAAAGGGAGAGCATGGTCGGCAGAGTCCGCTTGATTTTCTCTTCCTGGTTGAGAAGAGAATACATCGTCGGCTCCCAGGCGTTGCAGAATGCCTGCGTCGCCAGGGTGATGACGATCGTTGCTTTATTTGCCAGCCCGTAATAAGCCACCTGGACCGGAGTGGTGGAAGCATTCAGGAACATGCGGTTGTTGGCCGACAGGCTCCATCCGAAAAGTGTGCCCGGAACCAGCGGGAAGCTATAGCGCGCGAGTCTTTTGAACCATTTCATGGAAAACCGCGGGGCCAGCAGTTCCCGTGAAAGGAACAATGCAATGGCTGCGCCGATGGTATTGGAGATGATCTGCGAATAATAATACCCGGGGATCCCCACCTTCAGCACGGCCACGAACAGGACGATACTGCCCATATAAAGCAGGGACACCGTCAGCGCAATGATCATGTAAGGCAGTGCTTTGTTTTCAAGACGCAGCAGGTTCAGGGAGTAGGTATAAACAGCGACCGGGACAAGTGCCGTAAACGCAAGACGGATCAGTTCGATATGCCCGTCATCATGAAATAATCGCTGCGAAAATTGACCTCCTAAGAGGAAAGAAAGCAATATCACCAGCGCGCCGCATACCCCGACAAATAGGAAGGTCGTGGATACCATCTCCCGGCGGTCTTTGTCATCTTCCGCCTGGAAGAAAAATCGGTACAGGCCGGTCATCATATTCAGCCCGATCAGCAGGTTGAAATAACCGGTCAGCGCTGTGATGACCTCGATAGAACCGTATTCCAGGGAAGTCAGGCAGCGGGTCATCAGCGGCAGCGTGATCAAGCCGGCTGCCTGTGAGAGCACCCCGCCGATCCCGTAGATGATCACATTCTTCGCGACCGATGCTTCCCGTTTGTTGACAGATTCTTCATTCATGCGTTCATTTTATCATCAGTTGCCGGTGGTCAGTGATTAGTGGCCGGTGGCTGGTGACTGGTCTCCGGTGGCCGGAGGTCAGTGATCGGTGGCTGGTGACTGGTGGTCTGTGGCCGGTGGTCAGTGATCAGTGGCTGGTAACTGGTGGTCTGTGGCCGGTGGTCAGTGATCAGTGGCTGGTAACTGGTGGTCTGTGGCCAGTGGTCTGTGGCCGGTGGTCAGTTTCCGGTGTATGGTCTCTTTTCACCTTTCACCTTTCACTTTTCACCTTATTCCACACCCTTCGCCTTCCACTTTTTTTCACCTTTCACCTTTCACTTTTCACCTTATTCCACACCTTTCACCACCGACCACAGATCACCAATCGCCAGTTACCAAACCCCGCTTCCTCCGTACAGCAGTTCCCTTTCCCGCTGCCTGGCGATCCGGGCGAGCATTTCATAATGTTCGTCATCGTCTTCATCGAGCACACGCAGCGGCAGATTGCCGTTCTCGAATACCGCCAGCGCGGCAGACATCACCAGGTCATCGTGCAGGAACCGCCCCGTGGCATGGTCGCGCGTGCCATCCTTCACGCCCCAACGGACGCTGGAGGGATTCCCCGTCGGCTCCATGCGGCACCCGCGCAGCTCGCGGAAGAACATCTGCTGCAGCAGCTCCGGCTCCTTCAGGATCTCATACGGCTCTC